>CAZLUP010000033.1:0-48941 GCA_964562685.1 uncultured bacterium | reverse complement strand
TAAGTCGTGAGTCTTAGGAATCCTCGCCCTTCTAGGGCGGGGAGGATGTCAATTGGTTGCTTGACTCTTTAAGAAGGCGATCGCTATTAGAAACTGTTCAAGAAAACAATCAAACTTTTTATACACTTCAACCTGTAATCAGAAAGTATCTAAATTCTTATTATTAAATTGGTATGAGCTATTGTTTTAATCCTGATTGTCCTCATCCTCACCAGGAAAATAATCATGAAGAAGTTTGTAACTATTGCGGTGCTAATTTAATTATTCAACAACGTTATCGTGGTGTCAGTTTATTAGGAAAAAGTCAACTAACCTTAACTTTAGAAGTTAGCAGTCTTGAATTTCCCCAAACTAATAAAGTTTTAAAAATTCTACTGACAAGCTATCCCAAAGCTGTAGAACTATTTCAGCAAGAGGCGAGAATCTTACAACAAATCAATCATCCTGGGATTCCTCAAGTACAAGCAGAAGGTTATTTTGTGACTCAAGTAACATGGAGTACCAAACCGCTACATTGCTTAGTCATGGAAAAAATCGAGGGTTTAAATCTCGAACAATGGCTACAACAACAAAATCAACAGCCCATTACTAATGAACAAGCTTTTGATTGGCTTAAACAATTATTAGAAATACTCACCCTATTACATCAACAGCAATATTTTCATCGCGATATCAAACCAGCTAATCTTATTTCTCCAGCCCAATGAACAATTAGCCCTAATAGATTTTGGTGTATTCAATCTTGGTAACAATTTAAATCAAAGAATTACAGCAAATAAAATTCAGAATGCACCACTATGTAATAATTTAACTTGTATCAATCGCGACCCGATTGATAATAACTGCGATAACGATGCCAAAACTATTACCTCTAACATTGGTAACTATCAGCTTGCTTACGAACAACTAATTGCTTACCGAAAAGCGATATTTTTAAGTAAAAATATTTATTGACTACGTTTGAGATAACTAGCCACTTGTTGCTTAACTTGAGGATCGTATAAACGTAAATAATTCCAATAATTGCTAAACACTCCTTCCACATAATCTTTAGTTTCTGGAAAAGGAATGTCTTCAACAAAACTATCTAAATCCTTAGTACTGTATTGTCTCAGCCATTGATTGACATTGCCTGTTCCTGCATTATAACTAGCGATCGCCAGAAGAGAATTATTTTGATAACGTTCGTGATTATGAGCTAAATACCAAGTGCCAATTAATTTCTGACTCCAGTAGATTCCAGGCATCTTGATACTGCCCTAAAATTAATAATTCTTTGATGGTATCCGAATTGGTGTAAGGAACTAAATTGAGTTCGGGAAATTCTAAAACAGGATTAAAGGTACGCACATCATCAAAATCTCCCACCTGCCAACCCAACCCTACTGCTGACCGCCAGGCATAATAGGATTGAGGATAAAAAGTAATTACCCTTTGAAAGGCTTGTTGAGATTCTGCGACCATTCCCAATTGTTTAGCCCATTTTCCTGCCCAAAAAGTAGCTTTGGGAAGAATTTCTAGATTGGGATTCCCCTTAATTTTAATCAAAGGTTGCACCCATGAATAAGCTGCTTGAATATTTCCTTTAACTGCTAACTTCTGCGCTTCTTGCCAACGATAATTGACGGCTGCTTCGGAATTAGGATATTGTTGCAACAATTTTTGTCTGGCTTGGTTAGCTAACTCTGGCTGCTGGAGAGCGTCATAAATCAATCCTTGAGATAACAAAGCTTGGGGGGCTTGTTCGGGAAACTTTTTAATTGCCATTTCTAAATAAGCGATCGCTTCTGCACTTCCAGAAATTGAAGCTAAATGAAGCAAACTTAATCCTGCTTCTCTGGCATCGTGAAATTCATCAATTAACCGTTGATAACTCCTTTGGGCTTCAGAAAAATTACCATTCAGGTGAAAACCTCTAGCAGCCCGATAGAGATTACGAGGAGTAAGACGAGCCAAAGTATAAGCATCAGCAGCCTTACGATATTTTGCTTCACGCCAATAACCAGATGCAATCGCTTCCCAATCTTCTGGGGTTAATTCCGCAGGATATTTTAAAACTAAAAGATCTCGAATCTCCTCAAGATTAGGCTCACGACTATATTTAGCTAACAATAATAATAAATGTAATTGATCGGAATCTTGCTGAAGTAACTGACGAGCTAGCTTTTGAGTTAGGGGATGATAAGGAAATTTTTCAATTAGTTGTTGTTGATAAGAAAAATCAGTGTGACTCAACCAAAACAAAACTTCTGGAATTGCTAAAGAATCAGGATATTTTCTGATTAATTGTTGATACACTTGCTGCACTTGGGCTGACTGATTCAGTAATTGATAAGCATTGGCTTGTTGAACCAAAATTTGCGGGGCGAGAACCGAATAATCCTTTTCTAAGTCTTCTAAATACTCTAAAGCAGCTTTTGCCTGTTGTGCTTTTAATAAATCTACTGCCAGAAGATAACGCGCCCGATAGCGGTCTGTTTTCGTTATCCTGGATTTTTTCCAAATAGGGGAATTACTCTGAACAATTTCTTTTAAACGCTCATCTCTTTGCTGAGGAGAAAGGGTAACTAATGGTAAAACTTGAGAAGGCTGTTTTGATTGTTTGGGTTGCTGAGTTTTGAATAGCCAAACCACCACAGTTAACAAGCAGATACTAAAACTCAGTCCTAGCCAAATTTTATGAGAACCTCTTCGGTGTCTTGGTTGAGGTAGTGGTTTTTGTTTTAACATAACTACAGATGAGTAGATCTAATCAAGTCTGATATTTCGACAGCTACAACGAAAATTACAGTAAGTGAGCATTTGCTAGCATTTTACTAACTGAATTGAATCCCAAAGTTACCAGGAACTATGGTAAATAGCTCTTCGTCGAGATAATCAATCAATAAAATTAAATCTTGAAAAATATGTTTGCTCTTAGATACTTTAAACCAGCTACTTCTTTGCTAATCTCATTAACTATTGGTATGGTTGCTATTACACCACTAGTTAGTTTAGCTCCTGCTTCTGCTCAACTTTTTCCTTCTCAAAGTAGACCAAATCGTAACAATTATCCTAATCTACCTAGCCAGCTAATCATTCCTGCCGGAGCAGAAATTCCCGTTTTCTATGAAGATGCAGAAAAAATTTTAGTAACTAAAGAAGAAACTGTTCCTGTGACCTTAAAAGTGGCAGCTAACTTAAGAAATCGCGACCGTGTTACTTTGATCCCCTATGGAACAGAAATTGTCGGTCAGATTGAACCAGCTAATGGTGGTTCTCGTTTTGTTGCCCAGGAACTAGTTTTCTCCGATGGTACTAGACGGTCTATCGATGCTACTTCTCAAACTATTACTCGTACCGAAACCGTTAGAAGAGGAGCAAGTGCGGGTGGAATTCTGAAAGGTGCTGCGATAGGTGCAGCAGCAGCCACGGTAGTTTCAGGAATTACGGGAGATAGAGCGATCGCCACAGAAGAAGTTCTTGGTGGTGGTGCTTTAGGTGCAGCAGCTGGTTGGCTGTTGGGCAGGAAGCAAGTAGAACTCATTTCCATCGATCCCAACAGTGATTTAGATTTAACCCTCCAATCTGACTTAGCTTTGCGCTAGTAATTTAGAAACTCTTAAAAGTTGCTCAATCAAATTAATTAAGTTGAAAAATAAAAGTAACTAAATCTCCCTTGCCTAGGGAAATGCGATCGCCAGTTCTTAAGCGATGACGATTTCCAGGTGGTAAAGGACTGTGATTGACATAGGTACCATTAGAAGAACCAACATCTTCCAGAAAGTAAGTATCTCCCTCAACCCGAATATCAGCATGAATTCGCGAGACGACTTCGGAATTAGGAAAACCAGAAACGTCAATATCAGGGGGAATTTGACTGTTTGGTTTGCCAATATGAATTACATATAAATTATGAGGAAGTTCTAAAGTAGTACTGGTTTGGACGTGAAGTAGACTAGCTTGCTGAATTTGGAGTTGGGTGGCAGAACTCACTTTTCCTCCTACAGAAAATGATTGTGGTGGTGGTGGGGATGGTGGTGATGGTGGTGATTGTGGTGATGGTGCAGGAGCAGCAGTCTGAGGTGGATCAAGTGGTTGTGGTTGATTAACTGGAGTAACAAAATCGAAATTTTCTAATGATTCTTGTTCATCATCAGCAAAGCTCGGGTTGATTGGAGGATTTTCTGCTAATTCTTGCTCTAAATCAACCAAAGGCGAAGTTGTTTGAGGAAGTTCCTCTAATTCTTCCAACTCTTCTAATTCTTCTACATCTAAATTTTCATTATCCCAAGAATCCCCAAACCCTGAAGTCGGTGCCATTACCTCAGTTTCATGAGTTTGCCAAGGTTCGGGCGTGGGAATTGTTTCCATTTCCTCGTCATCCCAAGGATTAATTAATGTAGAGGCAGTAGCAGTTGCAGATGAGCCTACAAAGGTTTCAGAAAGTTCTGGAGTAGGATTGAGATTTTCTGCTTGAAGGTTAAAACCACATTGACCACAAAACGTAGCATCAGTTTGTACAGAAGCCCCACAATTGGGACAGCTAGTAGTTTGCGGTAAAGGAGTGTAGCAATTTTCACATTGCATCGAACTTTCTGGATTTTGATGATTGCAATTTGGACAGACAATCATAGGTTTTTTAGTTAATTAAGTTTTATCAATCTAGTTTTCCAGAATTTTTAGTAAAAAAAACTGAATTATAATCTTGACCATTTTAAGCTAGATTTCCATCAAATTCTGCCCCAGCAGAATTATCTAACAACCACCATAGCTCTCCTTCAGGTTGAATTAGACGCGCAGGATACATGATTCCATCTCCTTGAGGTGCAAAAATTGCTCTAAGAGCAGGACGTTTATTTTCACCACTGACGATAAAAATGACACAACGGGCGTGATTGAGTAAAGGTACAGTAAAAGTTAAACGAGGTTCGCCTTGCTTATTGCCAACTGTTACCAATCGGTCTGTTACCGTTAAAGCATCTGTTTGAGGAAACAGAGAAGCAGTATGACCATCATCTCCTATCCCTAATAAAATTAGATCGAAATTGGGAAATTCGCCAGGAGCAAGTCGAAAAAATTGTTGTAATTCTGCTTCATGCCTTTGGGCATCGAGATTAGCATCTCCTGCTGTGGTAGACATTGGATGAATGTTGGTTTCAGGAAAATCAACTTGTGACAGCCAAGCTTGACGTGCCATCAGTTGATTACTATCTACATGATCTGCCGAAACATAACGTTCGTCACCCCAAAACACATCAATTTTGTCCCAAGGAAAGGATTGTTTGGCTAAAGCTTCATACAAAGGTTTGGGCGTATTCCCTCCAGCTAAAGCAATGGTACATTTTCCTCTGCTTTCGATAGCTTGTTGAATTTTGGTAACTACGAGGTCAAGCGATCGCTCTATTAAAGCGTTTCGATCTTTTAGTACTTCAACTTTTCTATTCATGATGATTTTAGGTTGAGGTCATTTGGGAATAATAAAATGGTATTTTTTAGACTTTTACCATCTGCGTTTCACGCAGGGGAATCAAGTTGAGGCTTAGCCTATAACTGAAGACGTGGCGTATAAACATCTGGAGAAATCCCAGATCACAGCCACTTAGGAATGCACATCTCCAATTAAGTACATAGGCAGAATCAATTACACAAAACAATAGTTGATAGTTCATAGTTCATAGTTTATAGTTCAAAATCAAACTGATAACTGGTGAGTGGTGGCTATTTCCTGTTACCTATTCCCTATTCCCCTTTCCCTATTTTTTTTTCTTCACCAGTGTATTTAATTTTGCATTACTACTTATATTGACAAAAAAAGTACGGAAATAGGAACTTAGTTTACCCAAAAAGCCAACCTCGACTGATTCGTTCTGAATTATAAAATCATGGTGTCAGGCAAAACAAGTTGATAGTGCAGTTGATTCCGATAATGCACCAGCAAGTTTACCCGATCGATTACCACCTAATGCAATTTAAACACTCAAAAAAAATCAAGTTTAGGAGGTTAAAACGATGGCACTTGTTCGT
The DNA here is from genome assembly GCA_964562685.1 of uncultured bacterium. Taxonomy (GTDB): domain Bacteria; phylum Cyanobacteriota; class Cyanobacteriia; order Cyanobacteriales; family Xenococcaceae; genus Stanieria. The sequence goes on along the minus strand of CAZLUP010000033.1, from coordinate 42,935 downwards.
TGGGAACCATTCCGAGAAATTGACACTCTACAACGGCAAATGAACCGCCTGTTTGACGAACTTCTACCAGTTACCAGAGAAATGAGGGATGGCATTACCTTTGTTCCACCAGCAGAAATGGAAGAAACAGCCGATGCAATTCACCTGAAACTGGAAATTCCTGGTATGGATGCCAAAGACTTGAATGTCGAAGTTTCCGCAGAGGCAGTTAGTATTAGCGGGGAACGCAAGTCGGAAACCAAAACTGAAGAAAAGGGAGTAACCCGCACCGAATTTCGCTATGGTAAGTTTGAACGGGTAATTCCTCTCTCGGCTCGCATCCAAAACGACAAGGTACAGGCTGAATACAAAGATGGTATCCTCACCCTAACCTTGCCTAAGGCAGAAGAAGAAAAAAGCAAAGTTGTGAAAGTTAACTTGGGCTAATGCTTCTTTAGAGGAGGTTTCGATAGCCATTAGATTAGAAAGGGCAATTTTGGCAAAATTCAGCTTATTTACTGCAATAGCATTGCCAATTGCCCTTTTTTAAACAGCCAGTAGAGGGAGTAATGCTCATGAGTCCAGCCTTTGAAAAAACCCCAGAAAAATGCGTTTCTGCTGCCTTCAAAGAAGAGAAAAAGCTAGAGGATGCGATTAAACGCTTGCTCGATCGCGGCGTTCCTAAAGACAATATTTCTATTGTCGGTCGCAATTTTCAATCGGAAGCTCGGATTGCTGGTTTTTTAACCAAAAAAGATGTCATTTTAGATGGCATGACTACCGGGGCGATCTACGGTTCGCTGTTTGGTTCTTTACTCAGCCTAGTTACAGGTGTCGGCGTTTTATTCGTTCCCTTTCTGGGTGCTGTCGTAGCAGCGGGACCCTTGGGAGCAGCTTTGTTGGGAGCAACCAGCGGTGCCTTGTATGGTGCTTTGGGAGCCGGATTGGGTTCTGTGCTGATGTCCTTGGGAATGCCTCAAGATAAGGCGGCAATTTATCAAACGCGCCTGCAAGCGGGGGAGTTTTTGCTGGTGGTGGAAGTCCCAACAGATAAATCAGGCGAAATCTTTTTGTTGTTGGAAGCTGCGGGAGGAGAAGAAGTCGCCATTACCGATATGCAAATTCCTCGCCAACCAGAAGGGGAATTGACCAGTAAAGAGCAAATTTCCCCAGAAATGAGGGCAAATCTCTCCGATGAAGCGCAATCGACCTTTGTGGAAACCTATAACCAAACTTTGAGCGAGTCAAAGGATAAAACCAATGCCCTCATTAAAGCTTGGGAAAGGATTAAACATCTGTTCGATCGCGATGAGACTGGCACCTATTCCAACCGTAAAGCCAACTAAGATGGGAAACCGCCTCAGAACTGACTCTGAATTCTTTTTTGCTAGGAGGTGCCGATGGCGGTCAATGAATTTAAAGACTATTACCAAATTTTGGGAGTGAGCAAAACCGCCACAACGGAGGAAATCAAAAAAGCCTACCGCAAGTTAGCGCGAAAATATCACCCCGATCTCAATCCGGGCGACAAGGAAGCAGAGGCACGCTTTAAAGAAATTAACGAAGCCCACGAAATCCTCTCCGATCCCGGAAAACGTCAAAAATACGACCAATTTGGTCAGTATTGGCAACAGGCTGCTGCGGGTGCTGCCCCGACGGGTGGCGTTGGCTTTGAAGGCATGGATTTCGGTCAGTATGGTAGCTTTGATGACTTCATTAACGAACTGCTAGGGCGGTTTGGTCGAGGGGGCACCGGACGCAGGGTTTATACTTACCGCACGACTACAGGACCCCAAGGTTTTCGGGAATATGTTGATTTTGGCAGAGAAGATCCCTTCAGTCGGTTTACCGATATTCCTACCCAAGACACCGAAGCTGCGATCGCGCTCACCTTTTCCGAAGCTTTTCACGGCACTCAAAAACGCTTACAAATTGGGGATGAAACAGTTACAGTTCGCATTCCCCCAGGAGCCAAATCGGGCAGTCGCCTTCGCCTCAAGGGCAAGGGACCAATCAGTCCTTTTAGTAGGCAACGGGGCGATCTCTATTTAACCATCGAACTATTACCCCATCATTTCTATAGATTTGTAGGGGATAATATTACTTGTGAGATTCCCATTAGTCCAGAAGAGGCAGTACTGGGAGCGCAGATTGATGTCCCGACTCCCGATGGCAAGGTGAAGCTGACTATCCCCCCTGGCGTAGACTCCCGACAGGCACTACGGTTGCGAGGCAAAGGCTGGCGCAATCCCAAAGGCGATCGCACCGATCTGATCGTGCGGATTAAAATTGTCACCCCCAAAGAGTTAAGCCTCAGGGAAAAAGAATGCTATGAAAAATTGCGAGAAACCAGTAGTTTCAATCCCCGTCGAACCTTAGCGGAGGTGCGCCTATGAGTGCCAATTTTAGTCTGTCTCGGATTGTCTGGTCTCCAGAAGGCGATCGCCTTTACAGTTTTGAGCAAGCTGCTTATCTTACCCAAACTTCTGTTTCCTTACTGGAAAGATTTGCTAGTCTAGGATTGATCGAACCCGTTGGCTCCATGCTGCATCGCCAGGATTTAATTCGAGTGGTAAAGTTGCAACGATTGCGTCGCGATTTAGGTTTAAATTTAGTGGGCGCAGCAATGGTGTTAGATCTGGCGGAGGAAATCGCCCAACTCAAAGCCCAATTACGTGCCTATCGGATGGCATCTAAATAGATAGATTAATCAAGAGGAATTAAATCATGAACGAAGCCAATCAAAATCAATCTTCTGAAATCATCATCAGTCCTGCAACTGATGCCCTCGTCGAACAAGAAATGGCAGACCAAAATGCCGACTTAAAACAAGAAACTAAAGCCCTGATTGAAGCGATTAAAAAACGCGCTCAGTCTGAAATTCAGACGGCTCAAGATCTGACTCGCGAAGGCTATTTAAACGCAGTGCGTCAAGCCAGAGAAGCGATCGAACAAACTCAACTGATCGATCCCGACCGCATCGAACAGTCAGTGCAACTGATTCAAAAAGAAGCTCAAAAAAATTGGCAGTCGATTATGGATGAAATTCACAATCTCGGCGATCGCCTCTCGGAAGCTGCCAAAGCAGCTTGGAACGCCCTCACCCAACCCAAATCTTCTGATTCCTAGATAGAGTTATGATTGCGGAAATTGGGAAAACACTAGTCGTCCTTGGTGCTGGTATTCTGTTGCTAGGAGGCTTGCTCTGGCTCAGTGGTGGAACGCTGAAACACTTTCCCCTTGGTCGTTTACCAGGAGATATTTTGGTGCAAAACGAGCATTTTACCTTCTACTTTCCCTTGACCACTGGCATTCTCTTGAGCCTTGGCTTAAGTGCTTTACTCTGGTTAGGAAGATTCATTACCAGTCGTTAATTTTCCGAATCCTTCCATGGCTATGAAATATCCATTTTCACCAGACCGAGGCTGGAAATCTTGGTTTGAAAGAGACACCATCGTGCATAATCTGGAGTTTTTCCAGAATTTTATCGTGGTATCTCTGTGTATTGGCTTGTTTTGTGTCATGCTGATTCGCTTGGGTGAAATGTTTCTTTCCCTATTGCAGCCGATTAATTTTCAAGCCATCACTTCCGATATCTTGTTTGTTCTCATTCTGGTAGAAATCTTTCGCCTGTTAATTATTTACCTCCAAGAACAGCGAATTTCCATTGGTGCAGCAGTTGAAGTTTCTTTAGTTTCCGCATTGCGGGAAGTGATTTTGCAAGGAGTAGTGGACATTCCTCTCGAACGCTTATTGGGGGTCTGTGCTTTTTTAGTGGTCTTGGGTGGATTATTGTATTTGCGAGTCTGGATGTTTCAGCGATTTGAAGCGATCGAGACTGTAAGAAACGAAACTCTCGCGCCACCAAAAACTCAAGAGAGATCGGACGATCGGCATTTTCAATTGCGTCGTCGTTCGTCATCTATCGAGCAATATCCTTTTTAATTAACCCAAGATGATTTATCTTCCCGTTACCCTGTTACTCTTTTTACTGTTCCTACTCATCTTTCCCTTTATCTGGCTAGCGATCGCCATAGATGTAGTAGAAGTTGCTGTTGCCAAACTTGGTTTCTCTCCCAGTTTCGCCCTACTTTTATTTGCTGCCGTTATTTTGGGCAGTACCATCAATATTCCTCTCTATGAACGCGTCTCTCGCGTCTCCATGTTGCCAGACTTGGCAGAACTCTGGATTGCTCGATTTTGGGGCATTCCCCTACGAAAAATAGAGCAAAAAACGATCGTTGCCCTAAACGTCGGTGGAGGGCTAATTCCTACTTTGCTTGCGGTTTACGAATTTACCCGTTCCAATCCTTTGACGATTTTAGGAGTGAGTACGATCGTCACTGTTGTGAGCTACTACTCAGCCCAGATCGTTCCTGGTATTGGGATTCAGATGAACGCTCTGGTTGCTCCCCTCACCGCTGCCATGATGTCTCTCTTATTGACCAATGGTGATGGCGCAGCACCGATCGCTTTTGCTGGAGGGGTCTTAGGCACTTTAATTGGAGCCGATCTCCTCCATCTGCGAGAGATCGAACGCATGGCTCCTGGCGTGCTGAGTATTGGCGGGGCTGGAGTGTTTGATGGGATTGCTCTGTGTGGATTATTTGCCTTGTTGTTGACCTAATTATTTATTTGAGGAGGAATTGAATATGTTTAACGTCATTCGTCGTAGTCAAATCATTGGTTTAACTGCCATGGATAGTAGCACTGCAACCCGCTATGGCACTGTGGAAGAAGTTTGGGTCGACGATCGCGGTCGAGTCGTCTACTTTGCTAGCGATGCAGGCTACACTCCCTTTGAGCAAGTGGCTATGATCGGCCCTGATGCCTTACTCACCTACTCAGAATTAGCGTTTATGCCCCCGCCATCCCTGCGCCGTCTCCATCAGATGGCTATCCGCACGCCTTCTTTAAGTACCCCCTTGGGTTGGGTAGAGGATTTTCTCTTTGATTGGGAAACGGGCGATGTTGCTGCTTATATCTTGGGTGGAGAGATTGCAGCACCCTTTGGTGGTCGGGCAGTTTTATTTCCCGATGATGTGGAAGCGATCGATGCAGAAGTAATCGTGATTAAAGAGGAAGCCAAAAATCGTCTGCAAAGTGAATCGGAAGGATTAAAAGGCTTTTTGAGCGAAAAATCTCAACAGGTGAAGAATTTGGTCAAACGCATGGGCGATCGCTTGCATTCTCTGGTTTCTACTCACGATCAACCCGAAGTTGTCCGCGTCAAAATCAAAGAAGTGAAGGATGAACTGGCTAAGTCTGGGCAACATGACAAAAATGCCTTAGAAGAAGCCAGTGAATTTTTGCAAGACAAATGGGAGGACTTCCAGCATAGCCTCAGCCATACTGGAAAACGGATGAAACAAGCGATCGATTCAGCCTGGAAGCGATTAACCCATTCATCTTAAATTTAATAGAAATATTAAATCGGCAACAACTAGCCACCAATTGACTGTCAATTACTGCGGAGACAAGCTCTCGCAGCTTGTAACTAACTGAAAAATTCAATCGTTACGTTCGGACGATTGACAAGATAGCCGAAGCTACCACACCCCGAGGTGTCACGTCCTGCTTCTCCGACTCAGCCGAACTTTAGTAGAGAAGAGAATCAGTACTTTTCAGCACTCACGTTAAAGTTTTTACCTGCCAAACGTTTCCCTGGCAGAACCCTCTAACTTTAAGTTGTCATGGTTCAGACTACACTATCGTTTGTACGCCTCTTTAAGGGAGTTAACCCGCCGTCATTTGCAATTCCTCTTTCCCAAAATTGGGATGCCATGCATCGGAACAGACTCTTTCCTGTAGTAGAGCAATGATACCAAATAAGGATACGCTTCGCGTGTTTTTATACTGGTCAGGCTTCATCCACAGAAGCCACAATGGTTTTCGCCCGACAAATTTCTATAAAAAATACAAATGTTCTTCTCTTGCAGAGGACGACCATAAGGTTCAACTGTCATTTCCCCACAGCGATTTCTACACACCTAGGCTGTGCCGAGATCACTCTCAGAGAATAAAGACTAATTTAAGTCGTTTCAGTCAACGAAAAATCAAGGTTTTGACCACTCTAACAGAAGAAAATTATTCGCGTCACTGCCAGCCAAATAGTGGACAAGTTAAGCTGGGCAAGTTAAAACTCAATTAAACTTATTTGGATTGAAATTTTTGAATTGAGCTTAAACAATTGGAAATCTAGCTAGCTTGTTTATCGTTATTACTTTATCAGTTATTACTGCGTTTGCTCTTAAACACAATTATTTAGTAGTCCTAAAAATTGAACCATGAATAACACAAGTACGTCTCAATTTACTTCTTTATGTCTTAAGATTGTAGGTTTAATTCTGATTATTTCTGCTTTACTTGATTACCTTACTTTAGCAATTCCTTTTCAGCCATTAGATTCTCAATGGCAAATTAGTTTTACTGGTCAAATTGTTGATCGCGGAATTGTTCCTATGGTTGGGATAAGTTTTATTTTAGTTGCTGCTTGGATTGATGCAACCCTCACTAATACACCTAAAAAATCTGGTTTTGATGTTAGATTACCAGTGTTTATCTTAGCTAGTATCCTCGGCTTATTATTTTTGCTATTAGTTCCTTTACATTTAAATAATCTTCGTTTAGCTAGCGATAATGCTATTAATCAAATTCAACAGGGAGCGGATCAAGCTGAAACTAGAATTAAAGAACAATACGATCAACTTAATGTTTTAGCTCAAGATCCTCAACGTCTACAACAATTAGAAGCTCAACTCAAAGAAATCGATCAAGCTATTGGTAGTGGTAAATTCCAAGGACAAACTCTCAATCCTGAACAGTTACAACGTTTACAAGAAACTCAACAACAATTACAAAACTTCCGTGAATTAGCTAAAAATCCTGAAGCGTTAGAAACCAGATTAAGTGAATTACAAACTCAGCTACGAGATCAAAAGCTAGAAAGAGAAGGACGTGCTAAAACTGAAGCTATTAAACAAGGTTTACGCACTGGTTTAAGTAGTTTAATGTTAGCTATTGGCTATATTGTAATTGGTTGGCTTGGCTTAAAAGGATTCGGAGGTACTTCAGTTAGCACGAAAAAAGCTTCCGTGCGTTAGATAGTTCTTTAATCTCAGCCAAATTGATTTTATCTCGATCTTCAAGGCATCTCTGTGGTCATAATAAGTAATAAATACTTAAAAATAAAATTTGAGATGCGATGATTCGTTGGTTAATCGTTTTAATTGGGATTAGTTTTCTCTCCTTCATCAATATCAATCAAGTTGCTCCGGTACAGGCAAGTGAGCTATCTTCAATTACTCAGCAGCAACTTAATTTGGGAGAGGAAACTGCTCAAAAAGCTTTACAGGCAATCAAACAAGGCAATTATCTTCAAGCAGAAGTTTATTGGACTCAGTTAATCGAACAATTTCCTAATAATCCTGCTGTTTGGAGTAATCGAGGTAATACTCGCATTGCTCAAAATCGTCTAGATGAAGCGATAGCAGATTTTAATCAGTCAATTGAAATAGCTCCTCAATATCCCGATCCTTATCTTAATCGTGGCATTGCTTATGAAAGCAAACAGCTTTGGCAAGAAGCTTTAGCTGATTACAATCATGTTTTGGAAATTGATGCTAATGATGCATTAGCTTATAATAATCGTGGTAATGTTCAAGCAGCACAAGGATTCTGGCAAGAAGCTTTAAGCGATTACCAAAAGGCTGTAGAAATTGTTCCTAATTTTGCGCTTGCTCGTGCTAACGCAGCTCTTAGTGTTTATCAACTAGGTGACTGCGATGGGGCAATTCGTGAGTTGCGTAACTTAGTTCTTAAATATCCTTTATTTCCAGATTCTCGGGCAGCTTTAACCGCAGCCTTATGGGTGGCAGGGTTGCAAGGAGAAGCGGAAAGTAACTGGGTAGCAGCAGTTGGTTTAGATCATCGTTATCAAGATCTTAATTGGGTAAGAAATAATCGTCGTTGGCCACCAAAAATGGTCGAGGCATTAGAAAAATTTTTGACTCTCTCTTAGCAGTTTCTTTACCTAATCACGATAATATTATTGGGGCTCTTCACCCTAAACTACAAACTATTTACAGCAGTTTTTGATTGGATAAACGACTATGTCGGTAGGGTAATGAGTAAATAGATTCTAGGTTCTAGAGAAAAGTCTGTTGTATTGATTACTATAACCCTGATAGTTAATAGCTATTTGATACAGGGGTTCTCTTTAACTGAAAATAACTGTAGCATCAAAACTCTTTTTTGCCTATTTTTAAACAAAAAAAACTGGACAATTTTGCTCCAAATCAATCTTTAATTAAAAAAATCTAAAAAAATTAAGCTTAATAGTTTGATAATAATAAAAATATTAATCAAATAATATAATATGCCCATCTTGCTAATAAACTAGTAGACAAGAAAAATAAAGTTAAAGTTCTAATGTGTGGTGTGGAGATAAATCAAATAAATCAACCAAAGCAGAATTTGTTAAGTTTTTTTTGTAAAATACTTAACATATTTGCGTTTTTTTTAATCTATCACCTACCCAAACACATTGAGAGTTAAATTATGAATCAACTGGCAGAGAAAATATCAAGCTCTATGTCTTTTGAAGAAGCGATCGCTAATACTCAAGCTTTAATGATTCAAATTGAAGCTAATAAATTAAGTGATGAAGAAATTACCTCGGCAATAGCTACTCTAATCAAAAATAAAGGTAGTGCTAGAGGTTTTTTTGTAGGTTATCTTACCAGTGATTTTTTGTTAGCAGATTTACCTTGTTTAGGTATTATTCATGGTTTAAAATCTGCTCCTGAAATTGTTAGTGAATTATTGATCAAAAATCTTGCTATGTCAGCAGCGATGAGTATTACTCATCGTCGCAATCATCAAGAGGTGATGGCATTAGGTTCAGAGAAAGTTCTTCAACGTACTCTTAATTTGATCAAACAAATAAATCTTGAACAAATCAAAGTAGGTTTACATAAATTACAAGCTAGTCTGTGGACAGGAGAAGGAGATTATCAAAAATTTATTACTCGTTGGGGATACGACCGAGAGCAAAAACAAATAATTCAACAAGCTATTGAGCAAGTTAATTGTTAAAAATTTGGCTTGCTATTAAAAAAAATAGGGATAAATTAAATTTTTATCCCTACATTACCCCTAGAAAACTTTAATTAAACTAACATTTATTTACTTTTTGCTTGATTTTTTACCTGTTCTAAAGCAATTTCTTTCATTGCTTCAAAAGATTTGCGATTAGATGTACCTTCAATAGCTTTAACCGCTAAATCTTGAACTTGTTTAAGAGCTAGCTCAAGTTGTTGAACAAGTTTATCAATTCTAACTTCTTGATTATGAATTGTTTGTTCTAATGTTTGTATCTTTAGTTGATAGTTATTGGTTTGTCCTTCGATTTCTTTAGTACGTAAATCTGCTTTTATTTTGGCTTGATAATTACCAATCCCTTTACCTTCTTCTTCGGCTTGTTTTATTTTTGTTTTTAGTTGTTCTTCAAACGCTACTACTTTATTTTTAGCTTCAGTATATTCTTGTTCTTGTCGAGTAATAGTTTCTTCTCGTTGTTGCCATTGTTGTTCTAATTGTAAACGAACTGTAGCTAATTCTTGATATAAATTTTTTTTTTGTTGTTCGTATTGGTCTTCATCTAAATCTCTTTGTAAATCTAGATTGTATTGATATTCTTCTGCTTCTCTTTGTTTAGTTTTTTGATAATTTTCATTCCGTTCTTTAAGCGTTCGAGTAAAAATTTCTTTTTCTTTAGTCCAAACTTGTTTTAAAGATTCGATTTCCTGTTGAATATTTTCTTCTCTTTGATTTAATTCTTCAACAAACTGTTTAGCACTAGTTTGATAAGTTTGAATTAAATGATCGATAGTATTTTCATTGATTTCAGTTAATTGATGAAGTTCTTCTAATTGTCTTTTTTCTATAAAAATTAATTCTTGTATAGTTTGAAATGAGCTAGCCTCTGCTACTAACTGTTCAGAAAGATTACCAACTGAACTACCAAAATCAGTTTGCAATTTTTCTAAGATTTTAATAGTTTGTTCTATATTTTTAGCTGATAAGTTTGTTTTGGCTTGATGAGGAGGATTATTTTCTTTAATAACTGGAATAGAAATAGTAGTTGCTTTTTTGACTTCAGACTCTAAAGCTTTTTTCTCTTTTTCTAAGGTTTTATAAGCTTCTAAAATTTCGGCTTTAGTATTTTTAGAATTAACTGTCATGATTAATTACCTTTAATTGATTTAATTAGCGTTAGTTTGAAAAGCTTTGAGGGCTAAATTTTGTGCTTGAGAATTAACTTCTTGTAGTTGAGCAGTTAATTCATTAATTTGTTCAGTTTGTTTCTGAAGTGTTGTTTCTAAAACTTGTATTTTTAGTTCGTATCCTTGTTGATTTGCTTCCCATTCTTTGTCAAGCAAATCTAGTTGAATTTTAGCTTTCTTATCCGCTTCTTTAATTGCTTCTGCTCTGGCTATATTTGTTTCTTCTTTAAGTTTTTCTTCAAAGATTGCTATTTTTTGTTGATTGACTTCCCATTCTTTTTGATAGTCAATTAAATATTTTTCTCTTGCCTGCCAATCTTGTTCTTTTTGTTGGGCTATTTCTGCTAATTCTCTTTCTTGCTGACGTTTATCTTCTTGATAATCATCTAGTTCTATTTGTCTTTGTCTGGTAATTTCGTATTGATAATCGGCTTCTTCTTGCTGACGGTTTTGTTTTAATATTTCCGCTGCTTCTGTAACTTTTAAGCTAAATTCTTCTTGTTCTTTTTTCCATTGTTTTTTAGTTTGAGTTATTTCTTTAGCTAGAGTTTCTTTTTGGTTAGCAACTTGGATTTCTAGTTGGTAAATTTTTCTTTGATGTTCTTGTTTTAAAAGATGCAAAGCATCAGCTACTAATTTAATTTGACGTAGTTGTTCTAGTTTTTGTTGTTCAATTATAATAGCTTGTTTTAATTCGGTTAATTTATTAGATTCTCTATTTAGTTTGCTAGTTAATTCATTAACAACACTACTAAAATCTAATTGTAATGCTGCCATGCTGTTAACAATATTATTAACTGTATATTCGTTGACTTGCGTTAATAATTTTTGATTAAGAGCTTGTCGTAACTCTTCTTCTTTAGTTGCTACTTTGGTTTGTTGTTGTTGATGTTCGTTTAAGAGTTTGTTGAAAGCTACAATAATTTTTTCCCTGCCTTCTTGCGATGCAGTCAAGCTCATACTATTCTCCTGTTTGATAGCTGAAATTGATCTAACGCATGAGATAAATCGTTAGTTTTTGATGATGAGATTTTGTTTGGCTGAATAAATTTGATTTTTTAATCAACTTGTTTTTATCTTAAGGCTAAGTTGATTTTTAAGTCAATGGTTTGATTGATTTTTTTTTCAACTAGCGCAAATCGAAGTTTTCAGCGTTTTATTAAGACTGAAAAGCACACTTCACTTGGAACAAAAGCGATCGCCATACAAATAATACAAAAATACTAAAATAGTTATACTAACGCAAAAATAATTGTTGTAGCAATCAACAAAGAATCTTTAATTTTTCTTGAAGGAAATTTTAAAAAACTTTATTAAATCTATGTAAAAATTTTAAGCAATCTGATCAAAAAGAGCCAGACAATGCTAAATGGTTTCAAAAAGTTTATTTATCATCCAATCCTTTGCTATCTGCCTACCTTTTTAATGGCAATGTTGTGTATTTCCAGTTTAAGTAAACTTAGTCCAACCAACTGTTTATTTAACTCGATTCAAGAACAATGCTTGTTGTATAATGATTTGAGTTTAATCGTTTATCATCCGATCACTTTGAGTATTTATTTTCTTTTTTTGTATACTCTTTATTATTTATATTACAATATTATTACAGGAAAAAATATTGTTGGTAAATCCGTCAAAATTAGTTACGAAAAAATAATTCATAATTTAAAAATCAACGAAGAAAATAAACAATTATGGATTTTATTAGCTAGCTATATTATTACTTCAATATTTTCTTATTGTGTTTTACCCTATTTTATTTGTAAGCAAAAACTTGAAATATAGGAATTTTCAATTTAATAAATAAAAAAAAATATTTTGTTTTTCGTTCACTATTAATTAAGATGTATTTTAAAAATCTAAAAATTACGATCTAAACAATAAACAACAGCCAAAATTTAAATTTAAATAGAGACTAACTGAAAATGCAATGGACAGCAGGTCACAGTTTACATAATAGCAAATATACTATTGAGCAAGTCTTAGGTGGTGGTGGTTTTGGTATTACTTATCGAGCTAGAGATAACTCTTCAAATCGATTAGTTGCCATCAAAACTCTCAATCCTTGGATTCAAGAACAACCTGATTTTGCCAAACATCAAGAAAGATTTATTCAAGAAGCTTTTCGTTTAGCCAGATGCAATCATCCTAATATTATTAAAGTTTACGATATTTCTCAGGAAGAATACCTTTGGTATATCGTAATGGAATTTGTTGAAGGAAGAAATTTAGAAGAGTATTTACAAATACGAGGCGTTTTATCCGAGATAGAAGCAGGTAAGTATATTCAACAAATCGGAGATGCACTGACTTATATTCACCAACAAGGTTTTTTGCATCGAGATGTCAAACCAGCTAATATCATGGTGAAGCAAAATAGTACCACAGCAATCTTAATTGATTTTGGGGCAACACGAGAATTTGTGGCGGGAAAAACTCAACTTCATACTTCGATTGTAACTAAATATTTTTCTCCTCTAGAACAATATCAACAACGCGCTAAAAGAGGTGAGTATACTGATGTATACGCTTTAGCTGCAACTTATTATTATTTGGTTACGAAAGAATATCCTTATCCAGCATTGTATCGTCAACAAGGATTGCAACTAATTCCACCCCAACAACACAATCCTACTCTTAGCGATCGCATTAATAATTTAATTCTACAAGGAATGACCTTAGAACCAGAAAATCGACCTCAATCAATTCAACAATGGTTACAATCTGAGTCAAATAGTTCTACTGTACCGCCATCTTCTCAACTTCAGCTCTCCAATTCGCCTTTACCATCATCAAACCAACCCTCTGCAACTGTGATTCATCACCACAGTGATGGTAGTATTCTTTATCAACTAAGAGATTTATTAGCTGCTCAAAATTGGCAAGAAGCAGACCGATATACTTACACAGTCATCCTTAAAATGGTAGACCGCCAAGCTCAAGGTTGGATTGATAAAGATACAATTCAAAACTTTCCTTGTAAATATTTAACTATTCTCGATCAATTATGGTGCAAATATAGTCAAGAGCGATTTGGTTTTTCGATTCAAAAAAAACTTTGGCAACAAGTTAGTGGTAGGATTAGTTATCTTGACGAATTTCAATTAGGCGATCGCGTTGGTTGGCGAGTCAATGGTATTTGGCTTGATTACGAAGATCTCTGTTTCGAGCTTAATGCACCTATTGGTCATCTTCCTACTTGTGTTTTAGGGCGTTGGTTGTGGTCTTGGACTTGGAAAGGTCAATGTGCTGCCTTTTTCTCCCGTGTAGAAAGTTGTAAAATTTAAGCAAGGTTTTTTGGTAATCATGACCCAAGTTTTACCTTTAATCGCTTTTCTATTTTTATCTTTAGGGCAGATGAATTCAGAACAAGCTATTGGCGCAATGGTAGAAAGACAAGCTTCCGCTTGGGAAAATGCTGATGCATCAGCTATTGTGCGAGATTTTGCTGAAGATGCCATTTTTATAGCTGCTGGGACTAAATTTTCAGGAAAAGCAGCAATTAAACAAGCAGCCGAAGACTATTTTGCACAATTTACCGACACAAAAGTAATCATTAAACGAATAATTATTGACGGGGTTCAAGGCGCAGTTGAATGGGATTGGAGCGATCGCAATAAAAAAACTGGTCAAAATTCTCAAGCCGAAGATGCAATTATTTTTGAGCTAAAAGACGGAAAAATAGTTTATTGGCGCGAGTATATTGAAAAGAAAAATTGATAATTTTTAATAACAAAATTCAGGTTTTTAGTATCGTTAATTTTGACTCGCTCAAGAGTAAGATAGTTGTCACTTTGGTCATCGATTGCTCAATTTACTATCAATCTCGCTATTAACCAGTGAAAATCAATACATTTTTTGGCAATTACTAATTTTATTTTATATATAATTAATGATAAGGTAGTGGCTTAAAGTTTGTGAACTGAACCTACAAGATAGGCGATTACAGTCTACCAAAAATATTATTCTAAATTGACAGTATAATCAAAGCTTTCTTCAGATACTACTCTATAAAATATTTCCTGGATCATATCAGAAGAGCAGATAGCATCAGCATCGAGGATTTGGAAAGGTTCCTGCCGAACACAAAATAACTCAGTTTGTTTTCCATCCATCTTCCAGGGATTCCAGTTATCGTCAGCTGCATAAATGTAAGCAGAATTGTTTCGCATATCCCCAACTAAAATAGTCTCACATTCGCCAGGAAATACGTGTGTCCATCCACTTGAAACCCAGCTTCTGTCACTGTACCAAGCCTTTGACACATAAGCTTTGTAAGCGGAACTGTTGCAAACAAATAGATCTGCTTTAGCTTCAGGTATTCCAATAGCCATAATAGGCAAGGTTAAAGCACCTGTAATTAATAAAGATTGTATTGTTTTCATTAATCCAGACTCTTTAATTTTTTATTTTTCGTAGCGTTGTCGAGCAAAATTTATGTATACGGTATTAAAGTCGATTATACTATTGGACAATTTTTGATAAGATTACGTTAAATTAAGTTATGTAAAGGAAAATTAGATTCATGTATCTCTTGCTTGAAGCTGCGATCGCAGGTGGTCAATTCCCTACTTATTTCGTTGCTGTTTATGTAGTTGGTTTTATTGCTGCTGTGACCATTGGTTCTATTGCTTGGTATAATTCCAAACGTCCTGCTGGTTGGGAAGATGCTGAAAAACCTAATATTGTGCCAAACATCGATTTAAACAACCAACGCAGTGAGAAAGCAAGCAAATCTTAATCATCGTTAAAGTCAAAACTAATCAGGTATTTGGCAATTAATTTTAAGCATAAATCAATTCGCCATGTACCTAACCCAAGAACAAGAATTTTTCTGGTGACTAATTGACAATACCAACGAGTACAATCAACTATTGGTCTGTCAACTTTGAATTGATGGGTTAAGTTTGACAGGGAGACTTGGAGACACGGGAACGCAGAAAAATAGTTTACCCATCATTAATTAATTGACGAAACACTATTATTCAAACTAAAAAACAAGCTATTTCAAAATTTTAGAATAGCTTTCTAAAAATGGTTTGGCGAAAATCATTCTACCAGCAGAAGTTTGAAGGGAAGAAGTCACTACTACCTGAATTTCATCTCCAACATAATGATTACCTTCTTCTACCACTACCATAGTGCCATCTTCAAGATAACCAATTCCCTGTTGTGGCTCTTTTCCTTCCTTAAGGATTTTTAATTGCAAATGATCGCCTGGTAAGTAAATCGGACGTACTGCTTGAGCCAAATCGTTAACATTGAGAATTACTACTTTTTGTAAGTTGGCAACTTTACTCAAATTGTAGTCATTGGTTAAAAGCATACCACTAAGCTCTTGAGCCAAAGCAATCAATTTAGCATCTACTGTATCAATATCTTCATAATCAGCACTATGAATAATAATACGGTCAGGAAATGCTTCTTGGATACGATTGAGAATATCTAAACCTCTTCTACCACGAATCCGTTTTTGATCGTTACTGCCATCAGCTAACTGCTGTAATTCTTGCAAAACAAACTTCGGTACCAAAATTTGTCCTTCCAAAAAACCAGTTTTGAGTAATTCTTCAATCCGACCATCGATAATTGAACTAGTGTCTAATATTTTAGTGGAGGTTGGTTTTAAAGTTCCTTCCGCTACCAACATTGTTTCAATACTATTGGCATTAATTAGACGTAAAAAAGTGCGTCCATGAGTATCAGCTAAACTCACTCCCATAAAAGAAAACATGACGCTACCTAAAATAGCTAGCATCGGTTTGGCAAAACTAAGCTCTTTAGGAATTGGTAGCAAAAATATTGGTGCAAGCATTAAATTAGCTACCAACAAACCTACTACTAAACCGATCGCACGTGTAATGATTGTTTCTATGGGCGTATTACGGATTTGAGTTTCTAGTCTTCGATAGGTAGTTTGTACTACAACACCGATGCCTAAACCGATAATGGCACTAAAACCGGCAATAACGAAGCGTAATGCGTCAATATTGGAGACTTGTTCGAGAATGTCAGCAGGTAATAGTTGTAAACTCTCAAAACCGAGATTTACTGCTGCTACAATACAAATAATAATTATGATGACATCAACCATTGTTCTAGTTGAAATAAATTAGATATATGTTTACTTTAATAAATCTGACAGACAGACTGTGAAAGACTACCTAGTTCTTAATATTGTATTTGTCTGGAATACTCTATTAAGGTAAATTGATTTATTATCATCGCAATCTCTTTCGGCAAGATTTATTACAAAATTTAGCTTTTCTCAGATTGTCAAAAATGGCTTGACAATGATTGTTCTCAACCAAAGAAGTTAAGTACATAGGCAGAATCAATTACACAAAACAATAGTTCATAGTTCATAGTTCAAAATCAAACTGATAACTGGTGAGTGATGGCTATTCCCTGTTCCCTATTCCCTATTCCCTATTTTTTTCTTCACCAGTGTATTTAATTTTGCATTACTACTTAATAGTCAGACTGTTTTTGTTCTATTTCAATTGTGGGTGACTGTTCGTTCAAGCAAATTAAAAATCGATCTTAATGACGCAAAATTTATCCTTAAATCTAGAAGATTTTCTCTGCAAACAACAGCACAATTCGTTAAGAGATTCTGTGCCAACTGCGGTTTATATTCATATTCCTTTTTGTCGTCGTCGTTGTTACTATTGTGATTTTCCTATTTCTGTAGTGGGGAATGGTAGTCTTGTTTCCACTTCAACTATGGTAATAGATTATGTAGAGGCATTATGTCAAGAAATCATAACAATCAAGCGATCGCATCAACCTCTGACAACAATTTTTTTTGGTGGTGGCACACCATCATTATTACCAGTTTCCTTACTTGCTCGAATTTTGGCAACACTTGATCGACATTTTGGTGTTGCTAAAGATGCAGAAATTTCCATGGAAATCGATCCAGGTACTTTTGATCGAGAACAATTACAAGGTTGTTTAGATGCTGGTGTCAATCGATTTAGTTTGGGTGTACAAGCTTTTCAAGATGAATTATTGCAAATTTGCGGACGTTCTCATACAAGTCAAGACGTTAAAGATGCGATCGCTATTATTAATCAACTAAATATCACTAATTTTAGTTTAGACTTAATTTCTGGCTTACCCAAGCAAACTTTAACTCAATGGCATGATTCTCTTATCAAAGCGATCGCTCTTAATCCTGCTCATCTTTCTTGTTATGATTTAGTATTAGAGACTGTTACGGCTTTCGGTAAGCAATATCAACCAGGACTTAAACCTTTACCAAGCGATAAAGATACTGCCAATATGTATAGGCTAGCACAGCAGATGTTAACTGATGCTGGCTATGAACATTACGAAGTATCTAACTACGCCAAGCCAGGGTTTCAATGTCGTCACAATCGAGTTTATTGGCAAAATCAACCCTACTATGGTTTTGGCATGGGTGCAGCAAGTTTTTTTGATGGTAAAAGATTTACTCGTCCTCGTACTAGAAGGGAATATTATGCTTGGGTTGAAGCTGGTGCCATAATTGATGTGCCAGAGTTATCCGCTACCGATTATCTGTTAGAAACACTAATGCTAGGTTTGCGCCTAGCAAAAGGAATTCGTTTATCAAGTATTACTCAGCAATTTGGCAAACACATTCTCAAACCAATTGGTATTTGTCTGCAACCTTATGGAAATCGGGGATGGGTAGAAACCATTACTGACGAAGGCAAACAAATTAACGCAGATTGGTATAATCTTGAAGAAAATTTAGAATTAAGCTTGCGATTAAACGATCCAGAAGGATTTCTCTTTTCCAACACGGTTTTAACTGCTTTATTTGAAAAGTTTAGTTAGTTAAAGATTCTCTATCCTAGATATTTATAAAAATAAATCTTAAATGAGACAATAATTGATAAAATATAATGAAAGGTAAAAAATATATTTTTGGTTACATCGTTTAAGCTGCTTTGTACCAAGGCAATCAGATTTGTCATTATTTTTTGCTAATGTTTCAATTTTCCTTCCTTCAGAAAAAAATTTTAATAGTTACCTGGAATTTTATTAGTGTGGATAATTTTACAGGTAACTTTTTTTTACTCTACTTAGAAATACTCAAAAATCTGTTAGCAAAACTATGTTAAACTCAACATTCATCCTTTTGATTTTTAACATTTTTTAATAAAACAAATATAAAATATATTATTTGCAACAATTAGAAACAAAACTCAAATTCACTAAAAATAAATATAAATAAATTAACTAAAAAATACGATCCAATAAAAAGAGATGTAAATATACTTGAATATAAGCAAGCAAAAAACTTGCTTTTTTAAAGTAGATTTAATTCGGAATAATAATCAATGACAACTACTATACGGAGACCAGAAACTTCTGGTGTATGGGAAAGATTCTGTCAGTGGATTACTAGCACCAACAATCGTATTTATGTCGGTTGGTTCGGCGTGTTAATGATTCCCTGTCTATTAACTGCTACCATTTGCTACATCATCGCTTTTGTAGCTGCTCCCCCCGTGGACATCGATGGTATCCGTGAACCTGTAGCAGGTTCTTTACTCTACGGTAACAACATCATCTCTGGTGCAGTTGTACCTTCATCCAACGCGATTGGTCTTCACTTCTACCCCATCTGGGAAGCAGCTTCCTTAGATGAGTGGTTATACAATGGTGGTCCTTACCAGTTAGTCGTATTCCACTTCTTAATTGGAATTTTCTGCTGGATGGGTCGTCAGTGGGAACTATCTTTCCGTTTAGGAATGCGTCCTTGGATTTGTGTAGCATACAGCGCACCTGTAGCTGCTGCTACCTCTGTATTCTTAATCTATCCTTTAGGACAAGGTTCTTTCTCTGATGGAATGCCTTTAGGAATCAGTGGTACCTTCAACTTCATGTTCGTGTTCCAAGCAGAACACAACATCTTAATGCACCCCTTCCATATGTTGGGTGTAGCAGGTGTCTTTGGTGGTTCTTTATTCTCCGCCATGCACGGAAGCTTGGTAACCTCTTCTTTGGTTCGTGAAACCACTGAAACCGAATCTCAAAACTACGGTTACAAATTCGGTCAAGAAGAAGAAACTTACAACATCGTAGCTGCTCATGGTTACTTTGGACGTTTGATTTTCCAATATGCTTCCTTCAATAACAGCCGTTCCTTACACTTCTTCTTAGGTGCGTGGCCTGTGGTGGGAATCTGGTTTACTGCAATGGGTATTTCAACCATGGCATTCAACCTCAACGGATTCAACTTCAATCAATCGATCATGGATTCTCAAGGACGTGTAGTTAACACTTGGGCAGATGTACTGAATCGTGCGAACCTCGGTTTTGAAGTGATGCACGAACGTAATGCGCACAACTTCCCCTTAGACTTAGCTAGTGGTGATATCGCTCCTGTAGCTCTCACTGCACCTTCTATCCAAGGCTAATTGCTTCAAGTCTAACTAAATTTTTCAAGACGCTCTTCTTCGGAAGGGCGTTTTTGTTGACTAAGAAGAGTGTTTTGGTGGAAATTCTACCATTTATCATGCATTAACAAGAGACTTGGTAGGTTGGGGAAAACGATAGTGAAACCCAACATTTGCATCAACTAAGAAAAGTCGCCCTGAAAGGCGAGGCTTTAGACCCAAAATCTCTGGTGAACAGTACCCTGGCTTGAAAAGCCAGGGCTTGCGTTCACTTCGTAAAAACTCCTTCATCCCTAGAAGTGTGGAACAGCTAGATAAATTGAAGATTATGAATAATCGGGATAAAGAAATTATTGTGCTAGGAAAAAAAAGTTAAGTTATAATACATTAAAGTGTAGTCATTATGAGTTTAATTTATAATAATTATGACAAATCAAACCATAGAAAACGTAGTAATTATTGGTTCAGGTCCTGCTGGTTACACTGCTGCTATTTATGCTGCGCGGGCAAATCTTAAACCAGTGATGTTTGAAGGTTTACAAGCAGGAGGAATTCCTGGTGGACAATTAATGACTACTACCGAAGTAGAAAACTTTCCTGGTTTTCCTGATGGTATTACTGGACCACAATTGATGGAAAGAATGAAGGGACAGGCAATTAGATGGGGAACAGAATGCTATACGGAAGATGTAGTGGAAGTAGATTTAAATCAGCGTCCTTTTACGGTTCGTTCAAGAGAAAGAGAAGTACAAACTCACAGTATTATTATTGCTACAGGTGCAACGGCAAAACGTTTGAATCTGCCGAGTGAAAAGATTTATTGGAATAATGGAATTTCTGCTTGTGCTATTTGTGATGGTGCAAGTCCGTTATTTATTGGAGAAGAATTAGTAGTCATAGGTGGTGGAGATTCTGCTACGGAAGAAGCAGTTTATTTAACTAAATATGGTTCTCACGTACATTTATTAGTTCGTAAACATGAACTGCGTGCCTCCAAAGCTATGCAAGATAGAGTTTTAAACAATCCTAAAATTACTGTACATTGGAATACGGAAGCAGTGGATGTCTTTGGCGAAAATGGTCGTATGAGTGGGATTAGAGTCCGCAATAATCAAACGGGTGCAGAACAAGACATTAAAGCTAAAGGTTTATTCTACGCCATTGGACACAATCCTAATACCTCTTTGTTTAAAGGACAATTAGAACTAGATGAAGTTGGTTATCTAGTCGTCAAACCAGGTACAGTAGAGACTTCTGTCGAGGGAGTTTATGCAGCAGGAGATGTGCAAGACCATGAATATCGTCAGGCAATTACCGCAGCAGGAACAGGTTGTATGGCAGCTTTATCGGCAGAAAGATGGTTATCAGAACATAATTTAATTACGGAATATCATCAAAAAGTTTCAGGAGAGATTCAACAACAGACTGAAGTAGTTGAAACAGAACATCAAGCTGATACGGAAGAGACTTTTGATCTTAATGCTACTCGTCACTACGGTGGTTATGCCTTAAGAAGATTATTCCATGAAAGCGATCGCGTTTTAATGGTTAAATATGTTTCTCCTACTTGTGGTCCTTGTAAAACTCTCAAACCAATTTTAGATAAACTTGTTGAAGAATACGAAGGCAAGATTCATTTTGTCGAGATTGATATTGTTGCCGAACCAGAAATCGCCAAAATGGGTCAGGTAATTGGTACACCTACTATTCAGTTTTTCCGCAATCAAGAACTAGTTCAAGAACTCAAAGGAGTAAAACAAAAGAGTGAATACCGTCAGGTAATAGAAAATTATTTACCAGTAGGAGTTAATGCCTCAAGATAACTTTTGTTTGCTTGAAGAGATTTAATTTTTCTGTAAACTCAAACCGATTTCAAGTGTGCGTTTCTTGGAGAATCTTTAAAACCATTGAGTCGCACCTTGAAATTATTTTTTTATAGTTTTAACCTGTTAACATTTTGTCATTAAGATAAGCAAATATTCTTAAGAAAAAGCTTGCATCATAGGGCGATCGCGAGATAACTCCATATAATAGACATCTCTGTAAAATCAGTCATAAATTCATAATTAGGAGCAAAATCCAATTTATTGTTGTTTGTTTGTTCTTAAATCGGCTAAGAAGCTTACTATCAATCGAGTAACGCACTTAAACTCAATCTAAAATTAGACTTCTATTACTCTGTAAGAAAAAGGTTTCAATTGTAAAATTACCTTCTAAAATAAGGGAGTAATAAGTAGATGTACTATGGAAAAAATACCTATGATTAGTGACAAATTTGATCACCCTGCTCTACTATCGTCTCGTGAATTAGAAATTCTAGAATTAGTTGTTAGCGGTTTAAGCAATCATAAAATTGCGGAAGAATTGGATATTAGCAAACGAACTGTTGATAATCATATCAGTAACATTCTCAAGAAAACTCAAACAGAAAATCGCGTCGAATTAGTCCGTTGGGCTTTACAGTGGGGAAAAGTATGTATTGATGATGTCAACTGCTGTTCTTTACCTGACTCTAATAAGTCAAAAAACCGCAATGAAATGGTATCGGAAGCTTAAGCAAAAAATTATCCTAGTTACTGTATCAGGTATCGGTATAACCATAGGACTAGGCAGTTGTAATCAAGCTAATTACATTACACCGCCTACTCACAATTTAGGTGCTACATTAAATACGACGGCAACAGAACAAGAACCTCATTTTTCCTATGATGGTCGTTATCTAGTGTTTGAGAGCGATCGCTACGCTCCCTGGTTACCCTCAGACCGTAACTCTCAACGTAGTATATACCTTTATGATCTGCAAAGCCGTCGTTTAATATCTCTTCCTGGACTCAATCAGCAAGGTAGTATGCAGTTTCAGGCAGATATTAGTGCTGATGGTCGTTACATCGTCTATGTTTCAGAACAATTAGGTAAACCAGATATTTTTCTTTACGATCGCTTTGCTTTAAAATCTGAAAATATTACTCGTAATTTTCTGGGAGAAGTACGTAATCCAACTATTAGTGGCAATGGCCGCTTTATTGCTTTTGAAGGCAATCGTTCCGGACAATGGGATATTGAAATTTATGACCGAGGTTTAGGAACAGAGTTATCTTTACCTACTACTGTGCCGAATAATTCTGATACACCACAACCTAAAAATTAATTTTTAACTTTAATTGTCTACAAGTAGTTTAAATTTTCCTGATTATAAAATTCGGCAGTAATTTTAAAAATTGTGTTTTAACATTTTGAGAGCATCAGTTCTACTACAATAAAATATGTAATTTAAATAACGATTGCTGCCCTTAAAATTATGCAGCCAACTTCGTTCGACGAACTAAAAAAAATCCTAGAGCAACTGGAAAACTTTCCTAGCACAGGATATCATCGCATTTATCTCCAAACTAAGCTCAAGGAAGCGATCTCAGCTTACAATAACTTTGGGATCTTCAAGTATGTCCTGTTTGCACCGAGATATCACAAACTAATAGAACGCGCTCGTTCTTTTATTAAGTAATAAGTAATAAGTAGCTGCATAAAGCATTTAAATGTATTATTTATGAATCATTAAATATATTATTTAATCGTGTAGAATTAGATTGTAGTAACTAAGAAAATATTTTGAAAAAAACGAGAAAAACAAATAAATTTGCTCAACCCTTTCAAAAAGCAGACCAACATCGCATTAACGAAAGAATTATCGCTACAGAAATTAGAGTAATAGATGAAAACGGCGAACAAATTGGCATCAAACCTCTACAAGAAGCACTGATGCTAGCAAAAGAACAAGAGTTAGACTTGGTTGAAATATCGCCTAAAGCTTCGCCACCAGTTTGCAAAATCATAGATTATGGCAAGTTCAAATATCATCTACAAAAGAAAGAAGCAGAAGCCAAAAAAAATCAAACTGATAACGCTGTTAAGGAATTAAAAATCAGATATTGTACAGACATTGGCGATTTAAACACTAAATTACGACACGCTCGTAAATTTTTATCGAATGGTTGCAAAGTGAAGTTCTCAATGAAATTTAGAGGACGAGAAAAAGCTTTTGTTAAATTGGGTCAAGAAAAATTAGACCAGATTGTTGAGAAGCTTGCTGATGTAGCTAATGTAGATGAGCAACTTTCTAGTAATAAAAGTCAAATGCACGTGGTTTTGACCCCGAATTAAATTTTAGTTAAGTTTTGTTTAAAGAAATAATTTTAATTTAGGATAGGTTCTACCTATCTTTTTTATGAGATTGGAACACTAGACCAAGTAGAATTTTTTTCTCGTTTTAATAATCGCCAAAGGTCATGGGTTTGCTCAACTGTCTCTTGCGATGTTACAGACAACTCTTGATCCTCTACTTGTCTTTGAAGATAAAGATCGAAGAAGTTATTAGTTTGAGTAGCTTGACGACGGGGTAGTTTTAATTTGAGATTATATTTGCCTTGCAGATGATAAGTAGGGAGTTTAGCAAGATAAATTGGTTCTAATCGCTCGACACGAATATCAGTAATTTTAAAATCTGGAACAGAAGCGTCTAGTTGTTGAGCTAGAGCTTGTTCAGTTTGAGCCACCTCAACTGTGATCGCACTTCTGATAATCTGATTGTCTGGAGCTAACTCTTCTGGCGGAGTTCGATTACCACAACTAGAAAGCGCGATTGCGATCGCGCTTAACAGTAAAATTTTTAAAAACCAGCCTAATAAGTTTTGTCGTCGATCGATCTGCAATTGATTCACGAGCTACTCAATTAAAGTTCTTCTAACACAATCTCGATTTTTATGCTGTATTTTGACTTACATCTTTGGCAAGGATTAACTAACGAACTGTTTGAGTCAACAACATACAACTATCCGCTATACAAGTAGAATTTTAGCGGAAATCTTTTGTAAACACAATTAGAGGACGCGCATTCCCCTCACCGTTAAGCCTGTTGGCTTTAACGGGAGTCCCCTGCGCGAAATACAGATGGATAGTCTTGTTTGAAAGTTAATCACCATAAAAGCTAGTAATTTTTAGCTAATAAAACTTAAGAGCGTCTTAGAAGCAAAAAACTTCTAAATAGACACTCTCTATCTTGTTTTGTTTATTTTTAGGGTCTTTATATTGGCTGACCCCATTTGAATATATATATAGAATCTCAGACATTTTTGTCACAGCCAAATTTCCTAATAATTTCTTTATATTTCAAAAATTTACGATTTCTCTTCTTGTGTAAATTTATGTTGCGTAGTAGCTAAAGATACACCGATGATTTGTGACACCCATACTTCAAAATTCCGAATTGAATAAGAAGGAGCTTCCATAGTCGGTCCAAGCATTGGTTCAACTAAAATTGTAAACATACCCAAACGATTACCTGCCAAAACATCGGTAAAAATGCGATCGCCTACCATCGCAACTTGTTCGACTGGTAAATTCATTTCCGCTGCTGCTTGTCTGAGTTTTCGTCGTGAAGGTTTTTTTGCACCAGCAATATAAGGTACATTTAACGATCGAGCAATTCCACCAATGCGATTTTGACTTAAATTATTGCTAACCAACCAAATTGTCGCAACAAGTCTAATTTGAGCAATCCATTGTTGTAATAATTCAGAAACTTCCCTTTCTCTAAAAGGAACTAAGGTTTCATCTACATCTAAGATTAGTCCTTTGATTTGATATTCACAAAGAAGCTCGGGAGTGATCTTCGTTACTGTATCTCCTAAAATTAGATCGGGTTGTAATAAAGCTCGTTTAATCATTTTCTGTTCAGTAATTTGACCAAAGTTAAAATACCACTGCTAAATACTCAATTCTAGCTTTTGACAGCAACAGGTATTCTCTTAAATACATTGCACAGATTCAAGTTGTTGTAATTCCCAAAACAAAAATATTTTGGTTGAAATTGTTGAGGCACAATGAAATTGGTAACAAATATTACTATTTGTAACTCTTTTTAGTAAAGTTCTGTATACTCTGACAAAGGAAGACCGAGCGGAAGATATATTGTTAAAATTAGTAAAGAAATTGATAAATTTTAGCAACTTGTAAAACTATGGGTCGTGTTGGGGTTTTATTACTCAATTTAGGCGGACCAGAAAAACTCGAAGATGTCCGTCCTTTTTTATATAATTTGTTTTCTGATCCAGAAATCATTCGGCTTCCTTGGCAAGGATTACAAAAACCTTTGGCTTGGTTAATCTCCAGTTTGAGAGCCAAAAAATCTCAAGAAAACTATTTACAAATTGGTGGCGGTTCCCCCCTGTTACAGATTACTGAAGCTCAAGCTGAAGCATTAACAGCTAAATTATCCGAGCTTGGTCAAAACGCCAAAGTTTACATTGGTATGCGTTATTGGCATCCTTTCACCGAAGAAGCGATCGCGCAAATTGAAAAAGATCAGATCGAAAAGGTAGTAATTCTACCGCTTTACCCCCAATTTTCTATTAGTACCAGTGGTTCTAGTTTTCGTGTTTTAGAAGAGATGTGGAAAAAAGACCCCCATCTTCAACAAATCAAATACACTCTAATTCCTTCTTGGTATGACGCGCCTGGTTATCTTGAAGCAATGGCAGATCTGATTGCTCAAGAGTTAGAACAATTTGAAAATCCAGAACAAGTTCACATCTTTTTCAGCGCGCATGGTGTCCCCGTCAGCTATGTTGAAGAAGCAGGCGATCCTTATCAAAAAGAAATTGAAGAATGTACTCGTCTGATTATGCAAACTCTCAAACGACCTAATCAATATACTTTGGCTTATCAAAGTCGAGTAGGTCCAGTAGAATGGCTTAAACCATACACTGAAGATGCTCTTCAAGAATTAGGAGAACAACAAGTCAAAAATTTATTGGTAGTGCCAATTAGTTTTGTTTCCGAGCATATTGAAACCTTACAAGAAATCGATATTGAATATCGTGAAGTAGCTGAAGAAGCAGGAATTGAAAATTTCCGCAGAGTACCAGCATTAAATACTCATCCTCGTTTTATCGAATCTCTAGCTCAATTAGTGATTGACTCAGTAGATTCTAATCCTCGCACTTTTGCTCAAGTCACTCATCCCAAAGAAAACATGAAAATGTATCCTCAAGAAAGATGGCAATGGGGTATGACAACCGCAGCAGAAGTCTGGAATGGTCGTTTAGCAATGCTTGGGTTTATTGCTTTATTAATAGAATTGATTAGTGGTAACGGACCTCTACATTTAGTTGGTCTATTGTAATGGGAAAAGGTGAATGTATCAAAGGTAAAAGGTAAAAATATCACTAATTTTCCTTTTCCTTTTAATTTTTTTGAGAGGAACACTGTTTTTTGTGATGATACCAATCTCGCCAAGCTTTAGAACTACGAATAGCAAGCCACAATAGTAATAAAGCGATCAAGCCTCCTTGTTGAGGCGCAGAAAAAGCTAAAAATACTAAACTAAGACAAAGAATATCTTCAAGTATCACGATGAAGATTGGTATCCCGCGCAAGCGAAAAAACCAACCCACTTGCACTAAAGTCAAGACTAACGCAAATACTGCTCCAACTACAGCAATAATCCAAGTAGGAGTAAAATCAAGCTCGGCAATTTCTACGACTGTTACAGCAATTAAAGCTCCTACCAACGGACTAAAGATTAATTGAAATATCTGTAAAATTCTTTGTCCAAGTAGTTTTTTTGAAGCAAATAATTCAAACAACGACCACGAGATTAAAATTGCTAAAATAATTCGTGGGTTAATTTTGGCTACAAGCGGTAGTTTTGACCATAATTTGTCTTCGTAAAACAAGCTAATTACGAGTAAAGGTAAAGCAATTCTCATGCCTGCTGCTGCTGAAGCTGATAAAACTGCCAAAATTAAAGTAAACATGGTTCAAAATCTAACTGGCTTGAAAGCAACTCCAAGATAACTGAATTTTAATCAATCTAAATATCTAGTCTTTGCCAAGTTAAATTTTGTTGTGTTTCGTCCCAATGCCAACGCAATAAATTCGCAGGTTGTCCTACCGCTAATCCTGATAAACCAATTGCTTGACGAGGCGATTCTGTTGCCATTGCGATCGCTTTTTTAATACTACAAATTTCCCATTGAACTAAATTATTTACTCCTGCTAATAAGGGTAAGGTTGTTCCTGCTAAAGTTCCATCAGCAAGTTTAGCTGTTCCAGATTTTATTTCTATTGCTCGACTATCCCAAGGATATATTCCATCGGGTAATCCGAGCGGTGCTAAAGCATCACTCACTAAAAAAATTCCTTGTTCATAATTACTAGCTGCTAACAAAATTTTCATCATAGTAGGACAGACATGGTTGCCATCAGCAATTAAGCCACAAAATACCTGAGAATTAATGATTGCTTCTCCTAACAAACCAGGTTGACGATGATGTAAACTGGGCATAGCATTAAAGGCATGAGTTATCATTGATGCTCCTAATTTAAAGGCAGTTTTTCCTTGTTCTGCTGTTGCGGTTGAGTGTCCTAAGCTAATAACTATTCCTTGAGAATGTAAGTAAGCAATTACTGTTCCATCTGGGTCTAATTCAGGAGCTAAAGTAATAACTTTGACAAGATTTTGATAATTTCCTAGAACTGATTGTAGATTTTTAATTGTTAAGGGTAATAAATATTCGGCTGGATGCGCTCCCCTTTTTTCGTGATTTAGAAAAGGTCCTTCTAAATGAACTCCGATAATTTGGGCTGTTTTTTTGCTAGTAAGTTGAGTATTAATAAACTTATCTATCGTTGCTAAGGAGTTGTGAATTTTTTCGACTGAAGTGGTCACAATTGTTGGTAAAAATCCATCTACTCCCTGCGACCAAAGAAAATCACAAATTTCTGCAAGTTTAGGTAAGTCTTTTAGTTGTAAATCGGAAAATGCCAAGCCCAAAGCACCATTGATTTGTAAGTCTATTCCTCCTAAAGATAGCCAATCTCCTTGTAAATCAATGACTTGTTTTTTTGTATTAACTATGGTATTATTACTAACAGGTTTAATTTGATTAATAATTCCACACTCATCAATTTCTACTTGTTGCAACTCTTCACAACCAGGCAAACAAGCATTAACAATTATTTTTCCCTTAAGCATTATTTTTTTTCAAAGCTAAAAAAAACGCGCTTTTTTTTGATTAGTTAATGATAGTTTTTCCTTGACTTTATGTTATTATTTTAGATAATGGCAATAGTCACGTTTGTTACCAGCTGCCAATATTCCCATTATGAAACTATCTTGTTTAAATAATACCAGAAAACGAACTCAATAGTATTGTATCTTTTAGCAAATTTTCTAAAAAAAATCTTAAAAAAGTCATTAACAAGTTAAAATAGTTCCTTCAAGAATTAATCAATAATCGTGAGTCAAACCAAGCCAGTTGTAGGGATTATTATGGGCAGCGATTCGGATTTGCCCACCATGTCAAGCGCGATCGCAGTATGTGAAGAATTTGAGATAGAATCTGAAGTTGCGATCGTTTCTGCCCATCGTACACCAGAGAGAATGGTTAACTATGCTCAAACTGCCCATCAAAGAGGAATCAAAGTAATTATTGCTGGCGCAGGTGGTGCAGCACACTTACCAGGAATGGTAGCTTCTCTAACTCCTTTACCAGTAATTGGCGTACCCGTGGCAACGAGGCATTTACAAGGAGTTGATTCTCTTTATTCAATTGTCCAGATGCCTGGAGGAATTCCTGTCGCGACAGTAGCCATTGGCAATGCTAAAAACGCTGGTTTATTGGCAATTCAAATTCTCGCAACTAGCGATCCAGAATTATTGACCAAAGTACAACAATACCGTCACAGTTTAAATGAAATGGTGATGGAGAAACAAGCTAAATTAGAACAGGTAGGTTATCAAGATTATTTAAACAAGATGTAATTACTTTCAAAAAAATATTTCATATTACTTCAACTTTATATTTTGTATGTCATGAAATTGGTAACTGCTCTTATTCTCCCTGGTTTTTTTTATTTTGCCTTTTGCCTTTTAATTATTGATTTTTTTCGCTACAAATCTGATTAAGATTATATTGAATATCTGCCCATTGTTGAGGAAATTTATCTTGGGTATAAACAACAGAAGCTTGCTTCAAAAAAAAGATTGCCTGATCAATATTTTCTGACTTATTACCTTTAAGGCGATGACGATAAGCACCAGCTAAATTATTTTGAATCATTGCCCAATTGTAAGGAAATTGGTTTAAAGTATGAACTGATAAAGCTTTTTGATAGCAACTAATTGCCTCTTCAATATTCTCTTCTCGATTGCCTGTTGTTCTACTTTGAAAAGCATTACCTAAATTATTTTGCACCATTGCCCATTGATGAGGAAAATCTTGAGGTGTATAAATTCTTAAAGCTTCTTGAAGATGATGAATTGCTGTTACTAAATTTTCTTGTCGATTGCCATGCAGACGATTAAGATAAGCATCGCCCAAATTATTATGACTAGCAGCCCAATCTTGAGGAAAATCATCAAAATTATGAACTAATAATGCTTGTTGATAATGAGCGATCGCATTATCAATATTTTCAGCCCTGTCGTCTTTGAAACGATAAAGATAAGCAATACCCAAATTACGTTGAATATTTGCCCATCGATAAGCATATTTTTCTTGAGTAAAAACTGTTAAAGCAAAATGATAAAAAGCGATCGCTTTCTCGATATTTTCTATTTTATTTCCCTTGATTCTATCCCGATAAGCATTAGCTAAATTGCCATGAATAATTGCCCAACTTTCAGGAAATTGAAGTTTTTTATAGGGTTTTAAAGCTGTTTGATAGCCGATAATTGCTACTTCTAAATTATTAGCTTTATTGCCTTTGGGAAAATCACTTAATAAATTACAAAAATTAACAATATCATTAGCAACACTACGAGCTTGTTCTGGTTGAACTGAAGCAAAAGTTTCTGTCGCCCAATATTGGAGAATTGTTCCTAAATTATCATCAATTTTGTCGATATTTTGTTCTAAAATCGAATAAATTAATTGAGGTGTCGCTCGTTGAGATACTTTATGTAACACCGACATTAAAAATTTAAAATATTCTTGACGATTAACTGTAGCCGAGTTAGTTTTTTCTAATTGAAGTAATTTACTAGCTAAACTAATTAATCTTTCTGCATGGTCTATATATTGTTTTTTCCTAAGACTTTCTCCTACAGTAATTAAGTTACTAATTAAATTTTGATCTACTAAATTTTTATGAGCGTTGAGAATTTCCATTTCTGCTGCTCGTGGACTATTGAGCAAAGTTTCAATTAGCTTTAAATATAATTGTGTTTGTGGTTGAGTCATCTGCTTTTTTGGAGATTGAGTGGTGGTTAACTATTACTTATTAATCGTGTTGCAATCCAACTACATTTTTTTACGAAAAAAGCTACTATATTTCTAAACCAGTTAAGGGTTATCTATTAATACTTTTCAAGAAAATATTATTTTTTTGTTTAATTGGCTACGTTTGCCTAACAGTAAATTAGAACTACGAGCTAACTTTTTACTCTGATTAGATAATAACTGATGTTGGAAGCTCGAAGTAAAATTGGAAAAAATTACTTCTATCTCTGGGATTGATGTTATTAATTAAGCCTAAATATTGATTTTATCGATATTTTTATGTACAGCTTGTTAAAAATTGGATTAGATCTAGACGGATCTTTGTCAAGAAAGATAAACTCAACAGTCATTGTCTCCTTTATCTAAATATCCCGTGTCTGTAACTAAAAAATCATCTCGTTCTCTGGCTAGTATTGCTAGCATTGTTGCTATTGCTACCCTAATTAGCAAAATTGTTGGTTTAGTACGCGAACAAATTGTTGCTGCTGCCTTTGGGGTAGGTGAAGTTGTCAATGCTTACGCCTATGCTTATGTCATACCTGGGTTTCTCTTGATTTTACTGGGCGGTATTAATGGTCCCTTTCACAGTGCTTTAGTAAGCGTTTTAGCTAAAAGGGATAAATCAGAAGCTGCACCTTTAGTAGAAACAGTTACTACCCTAGTTACGGCAATGCTTTTAATTGTCACCGTAATTTTAGTAGTTTTTGCTGGTACCTGTATCGACTTGTTAGCACCAGGATTAGAACAAGAAGTTAGGGAGATAGCGATTTTTCAATTGCGGATTATGGCACCGGTTGCGATGCTAGCAGGATTAATTGGGATTGGCTTTGGTACTCTTAACGCTGCGGATCAATATTGGCTTCCTAGTATCAGTCCACTGTTTTCCAGCATTACGATTGTCATTGGTGTAGGGATTTTACTATGGCAAATAGGAGAACAACTCAATACACCTCAATATTTCCAAACAGGCTCGTTGATCTTAGCAGGCGGAACATTAGCTGGAGCTATTTTACAATGGTTAGCACAATTAATTGCTCAATGGCGATCGGGATTGGGTTCGTTACGGTTGCGGTTTGACTGGCGAATTCCTGGGGTAATGGATGTGTTGAAAGTGATGACACCTGCGACTCTCTCTTCAGGAATGCTACAAATTAATGTTTATACCGATTTATATTTTGTTTCTTATCTTAGTGGTGCTGCTGCTGCCATGCGTTATGCCAACTTTATTGTTTTAACTCCTGTTGGCATTATTTCTAATATGATTTTAGTCCCGTTTTTACCTGTCTTTTCTCGTCTCGCTGCGCCTGAAAATTGGCAGGAATTAAAAGTCAGAATTCGTCAGGGATTATTTTTAACTGCTTTGACGATGTTGCCTTTAACAGCAGTATTTTTATCCCTTGCTTTACCAATTGTGAAATTAATTTATCAACGTTACCAATTTAATGAAGAAGCAGCACAATTAGTTGCACCTTTGTTAATGGTTTATGGTTCAGGAATGTTCTTTTATTTAGGAAGGGATGTTTTAGTTAGGGTTTTTTATGCTTTAGGAGATGGAGAAACACCTTTTCGAGTCAGTATTATTAATATTTTTCTCAATGTAATTTTAGATTATTTTTTGGTTAAAAGTTTTGCTGCTCCTGGTGTAGTGATGGCAACGATTAGCGTAAACGTTTTTTCGATGCTTATCTTTCTATGGATTTTGCATCGTCGTTTATATGGTTTACCTTTAGTTGAATGGGGATTAACTTGGTTGGGTTTAGTGTTTGCTAGTGTTTTAGCTAGTTTAGGTAGTTGGGGAGTTAGTTGGGGATTTGAAAGAGTTTTAGGCAATCATAATTTATTGTTTTTGTTATTAGAATTGGGACTGGCTACAGCATCGGCTTTGATTATTTTTAGCTTGATTGCCATGCAGTTAAAGTTACCAGAATTAGATTTATTAATATCTCGAATTCGTCAGAAGATTAGACGTTGAAGTTCTGGAATTTTTTAAGATTATTGGTTTATATGAACTGAAAAAGTTGAGTTTCTTGAAAGAGGAATAACTATGCCTAAATCTAAAGTATTTATTACTCGTCAGCTTCCCAAGATTGACTTAGAACCATTACATCAGATTGCAGAAATAGAAATTTGGACAGAAAAACAACCGCCACCTTATTCACTATTATTAGATAAGGTAAAAGAAATCGATGGTTTACTATGTTTACTTACCGATTCTATTGATCGAGAATTAATAGAAACAGGTCAATCTTTGAAAGTAATTAGTCAAATGGCAGTTGGTTACGACAATATTGATATTGCTGCTGCTACTGCTAAAAATATTCCCATTGGGAATACTCCTGGTGTTCTTACTAATGCTACTGCCGATCTCACTTGGGCATTATTAATGGCAATAGCAAGAAGAATTGTCGAGGCAGAAAGGTTTGTCAAAGCTGGTGAATGGCAAACTTGGGAACCCACTTTATTACTAGGAGCAGATTTACAAGGAGCTACTTTAGGTATTATTGGTTTAGGTAGAATTGGTCAAGCTGTTGCTCGTCGTGCTAAAGGATTTGACATGAAAATTCTCTATTACAGCCGACAGCGCAAGGAAAAAGAATTAGAAGCATCAATTGGTGTAGAGTATGGAGAATTAGATACCTTGTTGTCAGAGTCAGATTTTATTTCTTTGCACACTTCCCTATCACCAGCAACTGAAAATTTAATTAGCGATCGCGAGTTTCAATTAATGAAGTCTTCTGCCATTATTATTAATACAGCCAGAGGTGCGCTCATAAATCAACAAGCTTTATATCGAGCTTTAATAACTAATCAAATTGCTGGTGCAGCTTTAGATGTTACCGATCCTGAACCAATCTCAATAGATAGTCCTTTGTTAACACTAAATAATATTATTATTACTCCTCATATTGGCAGTGCAAGCTATCAAACTAGAGCAAAAATGGCACAGATGGCGGTAGATAATTTAATTGCTGGATTACAACTTAAAAGATTACCTCATTGTGTTAATAAAGAAGTATATCAGAAATAAAAAATGAATCTTCGTATTTGTATCAATAATCTTAGGAAAAAACGAAAATAAAAATTAATAACAAAAAGCGATCGCTTTTATTGGTTCAGATTAGTAGGGTGGGCAATGCCCACCTTAATTAAACTAAAATGTTTGACTAGATTTTTGCCAAAAATCCTTTAGTTGAAATAAATCTTTGGTATTAATCTGAAGACTATCTGTAGGAAATTGTCTAATTGCATCAATAATTGTCCAACCTTCTGGTTGAGCAGCAGCTTCTACTAAAGCAGAACGTAAAGCGTAAAAACCATTGCGTTCAGAATGAGTTTGTACAACTTGACCTAGTTCTTTTAATAATTTTTCTCCTTGAGGAGTATTCGTAAAACGAGATAATTTAACGTGATTAGAATTAAATCTTTTTTGCAGCCAATCCCGTAACTGCACTAACGTATCTTCATCTAAAAACTTAGTATATAAACGCAACTCTTGGGTAATTTCTCCTGTATTAGCATAAGTTTCTAAAGAATCAACCGACAAAGAACAATTGAAGGGTCCATAAACTAGTTTAATTGTGTCGGCACTGTATCCTGGTTTAGCATAAGTAATTACTGATAACAAACTCAAACAGAAAACAATTACAAAAAGTAAACTATAATTCAAAAAAGCTCCGCTTGTCGATTTAAATAGCTTCGACTGGATCAATTTCAATTGACATATTTGAGTATTCATTTTTTGTTTAGAGATGTGTGTGAGTGAGTAAGTTTGCTCTTTCAAACAAGATAAAATTAAGTAATAATTAGACAAAAGAATAAGTAATTTTCCCTAGAAAAATTCTTTAATTTTGCCTGAATACTTAAACAATATATAACTTAGTTTGTAGTTGTTTATCATCAAGATTGTGTAAAGTTTAATGACTTAATAACTTAAATCTCCCTAAAATCATGGATATAGCCAATCACTAAAATAAAGTAATAATAAAGAAGCGATTGATAGATAAAAAAAATTAACAATTTAATCCTTGACAAAATAAAAGAATGGGAATAATAAAATTTTTAATAATTAAGATTGAACCAAAAGCGATCTCAGCTTCGCGCTTCGCATACGCGAGCGCAATGAATTAATCAGCTTAAATATTAATTGACTAATTGGTAATTTGCCTTACTTTATTTGGTAAATATTTTGTTGGTCTATTTTTTTTCTACCGAGAATATAAGGCATCAACTTAGCAATATTTCTAGCATCATCAATACCTCGATGATGAGTTCCTTCTAATTCAATCTTAGCTAGCTGCAAAGCTTGTTTCATTCCGTATTTACTTTTTAATTCTTGATTAGTAGAAAAAAGTTTTTTAAGATTAATATGTTTGCTAGCAATGGGATAAGCTACTTGATGAAATTGACAATCTTGTTCAAATTGTTTGCGGTCATAATCTCCCCAAGACCCAAAAACAAAATTAGAATATGCGTATAACTATTCTTTAAATAAAGCGATCGCTTGAAAATAATTAGGAGCAGCATTCATTTGTTCTTGACTAATAGTAGTCAATTATTGACAAAAATAAGTTAAAATTGGATAGCGAATTAGTTTGATCAGTTGAATATTTAAATTTACCAAAAATTACTAAAAATGAAGGGCTATTTAGTAAAATTTCTTAAAGATGAAGCTTAAAAATATTGAGTTTTTAGAAGTTAAAAATTTTAAGTTTTTTATTGATAATTAAAGCTTAAGTCCAAGCAGGAATCAAAGAAGAATGACTTAAACCATTAAACTCTCTATCTAACATCAAAGAAACTTGAGCATAATAATCAGAAGGAGTAGCAACCTGATTCGCTTTTACTGGTGCTGCTAAAAATTGAGCTAACTCTTCTTGACTATTAGCAGTAGGAATTCCTTGAGTTGTTAATTGTTGAGCGAGTTCGATTTGATGATCGTCTACGTGTTCTCCATAACTGTAGCTGCGAGGCACTAAAACAAAAGGTTGAGTAGCTTGAGCAAGTAAATCTAAAGTTCCTTCACCACAGTGAGCAATGATTAAACGAGCAGAGGCAAGTAATTGAGTAAATTCTTGGATTGGTAGTACAGAAAAATTATTAGTTTGACTAGGAACAAAAGTACAAGAACCAGCTTGAATGACGACTTCTTCTGCTGCGGAAATTACACCGTCTTCAATTAAATTATCAATCCACTGCATCAAACGATTGAAGGGGAATTTTTCAGTGCCGACTGTAACTAGAATCATGACGAACCTCTCTTTGCTTGCGATTAATTAAAGTATCGCTGGCTCAGATTAGCGTTCGCGTTTGAGCAATGTATATTTTGAATTGATTTTTGTATAACTTTTTGTTCAAGATAATTGAGATTTGTCTAACTGAATCAAAAGTTAAAGCTAGTCCGAATATGTCCTACCCATTGAGTGGTATTGCTGCTGTCGTTTTCAGGATTAATTACTGCCCAAAAACCAGGAGTAATTGCAATATAATCGTTGAGTCGGAAACGGTAAAATGTTTCGATGTGATAAGCATTATCTGGTTCATCCTGAACATCGCTGTTAGTTACTACAGGCGGTATTCCTACTACAACTCCACCCAAATTTCCTTCACCTCCTAAATCGGGAAAAGTTAAGCGGACTGCTCCATACCAGATATCTGCACTATCATTGTCACTGACAAATTGAGTCGTTGTTACTTCTGTACCATCAACAAAATTGCTCAATCCCGATCCTTGCGCCCTAGCTTTAACATAACCACCCCATCCATGAATCTGAAAATTCGGCGTAATCTGATAGAAGCCTTGTAAAGTATAGAAGTCTCCAGAGGTAGCAATATTTTCACCAAAAGGCTGAATTGCCAAAAAACTTCCGGTATCGCTCATAAGGTTGGTTTTTCCTTGAGGATAGTAAGAATGAGAATAAGCAAAACCAATTGCTGCATTTTCACCTTTCCAAGCCAATTGAGCTAAAGCAGTTCTTTACCTGCAATTGAAATGGAATCGACTTCTCCCTGAACCATTTTAATTGGGTTAGTACGAATATCTACGTTTATTTCTTGCGCTGCCTCTACTTGTTCAGATAGTAGATTTTTCGCTACCTTGGAAATTGCTTGTTCGTCTAGCCTTCGTTCATCTAACATCGCGTTTTGCTATCGTTAAAACACCTGTTTTAGGGATATCAAAAAAATTTAGAAAATGTTTCATCCTAAAGTTGTACTAATTAACTTATTAATCGTTATTTTAATTGTCTTGGCAAGTAATTTAGGTTTCGTTACTCCAGCCAAAGCTGTAACGCAGAATTTTCAATGGACTGGTTCGACAGGATATTCAGCCAAAGCCACCTTTACCTATGATGAAACAACAGCCACCAGAATTATTTCTGAACAAGGTGCGGGTAGAACTAATCAGTTAAAGTCTTTGGTAGTCACCTTTTATAATCCTGCTGGAGAAACTATTCATCAATACGAAAATGTAGTTAATGGCGAGACTAAAGGAAATTATTTTGAATTTCACTTCGACACAGCAACTCAAAAACTATTTGGCAATATCGATCTAGGTGGTGAAATGTCTGGAGAATTGTTTTTAAAAGGGACAGTCAATCAAAAACTATCCTTGATTGAAATCGAACCATCTGGCAAAGAACATCTGATTGATAGTAGGTGCAAGGCAGTGCCTTACCCCTACGGGGTCACTGAAATTCCTCCTGCATAAAAAAATTATCCTCAACGTAACTAGATAGTGAAGACAAAAAACAACAACAACAAACAAATTAAATTTTAGAGGTCTAGAAAAATGAAAAAAGCTGCTTTAATTATCTCCACTCTTGCTTTAGCTCTCTCTCCCATCGCTGCATTCGCCCAACAAGCCCAAAGTAATGTTCAAGCTGGTTCTAATGCTGCTGTAACTCATGGTATTGGTAACTACACTAACCAAGCTGTTTCTAATGATTTGACTCAAACTCAGTTAGATATAGATGGATACAGTATTGACCCTCAAATCCAACAATCCGTACAAGCTGGTCAAAATCAAAGTGCTACTTTTGGAATTGGTAACGTGACTAACCAAGGTGTTTACAACAGTGCTGACCAATTACAATCTGATTTTGATTATCTTCCTTACTAAAAATAAATCTAGCTTTCCTTCAAGATGAACCCCGGGGCAAAATGCCCCTTTTTTGCTATTAATTTTTTTAATCCAAAAACTCGCGCATATATAGCAGGTTTTATTTAAGTTTAGAAAATCTCTGGCAACGCTAATGATGGCAGCGTAAATCGTTACACTGATAACTGTACGGGCAAGGCACTGCCTTGCCCCCTACTAATAACTGATAACTGATTAAGTGAATCTATTTCAAGAAGAACGTCTCTTATTTACTCCTGCTTCTCCAGAAGGTAACGCTATCCCGATTATTTTTGCTTTTCCTAATCAATACACTGTTGGGATTACTAGTTTAGGTTATCAAATTGTTTGGGCTACATTGGCGATGCGCCCCGATGTCGAGGTAAGCCGTTTATTTACCGATTTACAGGAATCTTTACCCAGATATCCTGAATTATTAGGATTTTCTTTTTCTTGGGAACTCGATTACGTTAATATTTTTAATCTCTTAGAATCTCTAGATATTCCTCTGCGGAGTAACCAACGTCAAGATCATCATCCTTTAGTTTTTGGTGGTGGTTCAGTTTTTACGGCTAACCCCGAACCCTTTGCTGATTTCTTTGATGTCATTTTGTTAGGAGATGGAGAGAATTTACTCGATAATTTTATTGCTGCTTATCAGGAAGTTAGAACAGCTAAACGAGAAGTTAAATTACGTCATTTAGCCCAAGTTCCTGGGATTTACGTCCCTAGCTTGTATCAGGTAACCTATGATAGTCCCGATGGAATTATTAAATCTATTGAACCAATTGAAAATAATATCCCTGCACTAGTTACTAAACAAACCTATCGGGGCAATACTCTTTCTGCCTCTACTGTAGTCACCCCCAAAGCTGCTTGGGAAAATATTTTTATGGTGGAAGTAGTTAGAAGTTGTCCAGAAATGTGTCGTTTTTGTTTGGCAAGTTATTTGACTTTACCATTCCGCACTGCTTCTTTAGAAGGTTCTCTCATTCCAGCGATTGAACGAGGATTACAAGTAACTAACCGATTGGGTTTACTAGGGGCTTCAGTTACTCAACACCCAGAATTTGAAACCCTGCTAGATTATTTATCCCAACCAAAATATGATGAAGTTCGTCTCAGTCTGGCTTCAGTAAGAACCAATACGGTTACAGAAAAATTAGCCCAAACTCTGGCAAAAAGAGATACTCGTTCAATTACTATTGCCGTAGAAAGTGGTTCGGAAAGACTACGAAAAATTATTAATAAAAAACTCAGTAACGAAGAAATTATTCAAGCTGCCCAAAATGCCCAAGCAGGAGGGTTAAAAGCAATTAAATTCTATGGCATGGCTGGTGTACCAGGAGAAGAAATTGAAGATATCGAAGCCACGGTAGCAATGATGCAAGCTGTTAAAAAAGCTGCCCCGCGTTTACGATTAACTCTTGGTTGTAGCACTTTTGTCCCTAAATCTCATACGCCGTTTCAATGGTTTGGAGTTAATCCCGAAGCTAAAAAAAGATTGAAGTTTTTAGAGAAGAAATTAGGTACTTTAGGAATTGATTTTCGTCCTGAAAGTTATAATTGGTCAGTAATTCAAGCCTTGATTTCTAGAGGCGATCGCCGTTTAGCTAATTTATTAGAATTAACTAGAGAATATGGTGATTCTGTAGGTAGTTATAAACGAGCTTTTAAACAACTTAAAGGTCAAATTCCTCCTTTAGATTATTACGTTCATAGTAACTGGCAAACCAATCAAATTTTACCTTGGCATCATCTTCAAGGTGCTTTACCTCAAACTACTCTGATCAAACATCTTGAAGAGGCAATGAATTATTTTTCTCAATCTTCTACAGCGTGACGTACCCACCGATAAATCGGGGGCTTCCTATTTCATCTATATTAAAGATAGCTGATTTTTTATTAAATGGTTAAAGGTGGCAATAGCGCGGTGTGAAGAGTTGAAAGTGATTTTTGAAGAGAGATTGCATTACCAAAATAAGGATTGTAAAACAATGACGGGAATTTTTTTACAATCAAGATAAGCATACATAAAGAAACTTTAA
This sequence comes from uncultured bacterium, assembly GCA_964562685.1. Lineage (GTDB taxonomy): Bacteria > Cyanobacteriota > Cyanobacteriia > Cyanobacteriales > Xenococcaceae > Stanieria. The sequence goes on along the minus strand of CAZLUP010000033.1, from coordinate 2,834 downwards.
AAAGCTGAAAATATGAAACGGATCGTCTTGATTGCTGGATTTGAATCATTTAACGCCAACTTGTACCGTCAAGCTGCCCAAATCTCTACATCTCGTTGTAATGAGTTAGAAATTCAAGTATTTAGCGATCGCGATATTACCAGTTTTCCTGATAAAATGGAAACTGCCCTACAAGATGCTGATGTTTTCTTTGCTAGTCTGATCTTTGATTACGATCAAGTAATGTGGTTACGGCAGCGAGTCGAACAAATTCCAATTCGATTAGTTTTTGAGTCAGCTTTAGAGTTAATGAGTCTGACACGGTTGGGTAAGTTTGCCATTGGCGATAAACCGAAAGGAATGCCTAAACCAGTGCAATTTATCCTGAGTAAGTTTAGTAATAGTCGAGAAGAAGACAAACTTGCAGGTTATCTTAGTTTTTTAAAAACGGGTCCCAAATTACTTAAATATATTCCTGCTAAAAAAGTCCAAGATTTACGCAATTGGTTAATTATTTATGGTTATTGGAATGCAGGTGGCATAGAAAATGTTGCTGCTATGTTTTGGACAATAGCTGAGAAATATTTAGGTTTAAAAGTAGGTGAAATTCCTTCGGTAATTGAAACCCCAAATATGGGTTTATTGCATCCCGATTACCAGGGATATTTTACCTCACCTAAAGATTATCTAGATTGGTATCAAAACCATGTAGAGAGGCGATATATCGCGTCTCTAAAACCCGTCATTGCTATTCTTTTATATCGCAAACACGTTATTACGAAACAACCTTATATTCCCCAATTAATTCGTTATTTTGAAGCTGAAGGATTAATTCCTTTACCTATATTTATTAACGGCGTAGAAAGTCACGTTGCGGTTAGAGATTGGTTAACTACTAATTACGAAAAATCACAGCGAGAAAAGGGTAATAAAGAAATACTTTCTTTGTCAGAAAATGCAGTCAAAGTTGATGCGATAGTTTCTACAATTGGTTTTCCTTTAGTTGGTGGTCCCGCAGGTTCGATGGAAGCAGGAAGACAAGTGGAAGTTGCCAAAAAAATTCTTTCCGCTAAAAATGTCCCCTATATTGTCGCTGCACCTTTATTAATTCAAGATATTCATTCCTGGACAAGAAAAGGAATAGGCGGTTTACAAAGCGTAGTTTTATATTCCTTGCCAGAATTAGATGGTGCAATCGATACTGTACCTTTAGGTGGTTTAGTAGGAGAAGATATTTATCTCGTTCCAGAAAGAGTAAAAAGATTAACAGGAAGAATTAAAAACTGGATCGAACTAAAGCAAACCAAACCAAAAGATCGTAAAATTGCCATTATTTTATATGGCTTTCCTCCTGGTTACGGAGCAACAGGAACTGCTGCCTTATTAAATGTTCCGAAAAGTTTGCTTAACTTTCTTTTGGCTTTAAAAGAACAAGGTTATGATGTAGGAAAGTTACCAGAAGATGGCGAAGAAATTATTAATCAAGTCAAGCAAGCCGATACAACCGATTTACATTTATCATTAGAAAATTTTACTGGTAATGGGATTAAAACTGATGGTAAAGGACAAGTAGCTATTAATGTCCGTACTTTAGAAAAATGGTTGGGTTATTTATTAACAACTAGAGTAGAAAAACAATGGAAATCTTTAACAGATACAGGCATTAAAACCTATGGAGATGATTTTCATGTCGGTGGAATTCAGTTAGGAAATATTTGGATTGGAGTTCAACCGCCTTTAGGACTTCCTGGCGATCCGATGAGGTTAATGTTTGAAAAAGATTTAACGCCTCATCCTCAATATGCTGCTTTTTATAAATGGCTACAAAATGATTTTCAAGCTAAGGCGATTGTTCATTTTGGAATGCACGGAACTGTTGAATGGTTGCCTGGTTCACCATTAGGAAATACGGGTTATTCTTGGTCGGATATTTTGCTCGGAAATCTTCCTAATCTTTATATTTATGCTGCTAATAATCCTTCTGAATCTCTCTTGGCAAAAAGAAGAGGTTATGGAGTTTTAATTTCTCACAATGTACCTCCTTATGGACGGGCTGGTTTGTATAAAGAATTAATTTCTTTACGGGATTTAATTGCTGAATATCGAGAGGATGTTGAAAAAAATTATGTTCTGAAAGATATTATTTGTCAGAAAATTGTTGATACTGGTTTAGATGCGGATTGCAAGTTTGACGAAGGAGAAAAGTTAGGCATTGCTTTTAATGTAGAGAATGCAAAATTGTTTAGTAAGAAAGTAATTAATGATTATTTTGTTAAAGTATATGAATATTTACAAGTAGTAGAACAACGATTATTTTCTTCAGGATTACACGTATTAGGAAACGCACCTAATGATGAAGAATTAAAATCTTATTTGGAAGCTTATTTTGGGGATGATTTATCAATAGATTTAATTGATTTAATAATCGCCCACAAAGACGCAGAAGCACAAGGAATCCTAGAGACGCAACATGTTGCGTCTAATCGATTAGAAGAAGCGCAAAAAATTAGAGATTTATTAGAACAAAATCGGGATGAATTAACTAATCTGTTACGAGGATTGAATGGTGAATATATTCCTCCTGCGCCTGGAGGCGATTTGTTAAGAGATGGTTCGGGAGTATTGCCTACTGGTAGAAATATTCATGCTTTAGATCCCTATCGAATGCCTTCACCTGCTGCTTATGAAAGAGGAAAAGAAATTGCTAAAAAAATTATTGCCCAACATTTGGAAGAGAAAAGTACTTATCCTGAAACTGTAGCAGTGATGTTATGGGGTTTAGATGCCATTAAAACCAAAGGTGAATCTTTAGGAATTTTATTAGAATTAGTTGGGGCTGAACCTGTTAAGGAAGG
>CAZLUP010000032.1:0-50497 GCA_964562685.1 uncultured bacterium | reverse complement strand
ACAGTGGAAGCCCGCACTGTATTGCGTAGCAATCAGTGTCGGGAGGAAGTCACTATTCTCAATCTTATTTCATAGCAGTGAAATAAAATAACTATCTATTAAATTAATAGAATGCTAATTCTTTCAAAGAGAAAAAATTTCTTATATGCGATCGCTTATGATTTAGCTACAGTATTTTAGATTGAGTTAAGGTTAATCATAACCAATGAAAAATAAAAATAGCCCACAACTTATAGCTATGGGCATCAATTTACTTAATTAAAACAAAAAACATTATTTTTGGCTTAATTTGGTTAAAACTTGATTGGAACGTTCGACAAAAGCTTTCATTCCCTCTGCATCAAAAGCCTTTTGTGCCATTAATGCTAAGTCATAAACGTGTTGACACATCAGATTAACCATTTCTGCGGTGGGAGATTCTCCACTACCTTGAATAATTGCACCTTGATTGAGTTCAAGGATATTTTGGATCAAAGGATGGCTAGTATTGATTAACAAAACATGATCTTCAGGAAACCCCATACTACGATCTTGCATTAAAGCAGTCATTTCTTGGAGTCTTCGCATTGCTTCGGGTAACAATACCATTGCTGGTGGTGTACCTTGAGGATCGTCGGATTTAATTGCTTGAGTTTTGATATTAACTCTGGGTTTATTGAGTGCCTTCTCAAAGATTTCTTTGATTAGTTCGTTCCGAGTTTTGTTGGTTTTGGGGTCAATAATTTCCTGTGCTTTATCATCTTCAACTAGGGTTTGATCTAGTTCGGAGTCAACACGGGAGAATTGAACGTCAGAATATTCTCTTTCTAAGAAAGGAATAAAGTAATTAGTATCGATAAAGGAATCTAAGAAAAGAACTTCTAAACCTTGTTTTTTGTAGAGTTCTACATAAGTTCCTTGAGTCGAAGGATCGCTACAGTAGAAGACACGCTTTTCTTGTTTTGCTTGGTTGCGATCGAGATATTCTTTGAGAGTGGTGTATGGTTGACTAGAAGTGGTTTTGCTTTCTCCTGTGTTGACTTCTTCCCACGCATCACCAGATGCTTGTTGTACTTCTACCTGGGGAGTATCTGCGTTAGCTGGAGTAGGTTGATAGGTAGTACGGTAAATGATTAAATCTTCGACTTGTTGTTTGAATTTATCGTTTTTGAGAGAACCGTATTTAACAAAAGTCCCTACGTCTTCCCAACAGCGAATATATTCATCAAGGTTTTCATTGTAAAGAGATTTTAAGCGATCGCCGATCTTTTTGGCAATAAAGTCTGCAATACGTCGCACCGTGCGATCATTAGTTAAGGCACTGCGAGAAACGTTTAAGGGAATATCGGGACTATCAATTACACCCCGCAGAGGCATCAAAAATTCAGGAATAATCTCTTCACAATGATCGCTAACAAAGACTTGGTTACAGAAGAGTTTGATTTGTCCTTTAGAAAAATCTACATCAGGTTTTAGTTTAGGGAAATAAAGAATCCCGTTGAGAAGGAAAGGATAATCGGTATTGAGATGAACCCAGAGTAAGGGATCTTCTTGGAAAGGATAAAGGTAACGATAAAACTCTAAATAATCTTCTTTAGTTAGATTTTGTGGTGACTCTTTCCAAAGTGCTTGCTGTTTATTAATTTGTTCCCCGTCCAGCTTAATTTTAACGGGCATGAAATCACAGTAAGTCTTGATTAACTGTCTAATTCTGGCTGGTTCGGCGTATTCTTTTTCTTCTTCTTGCAGAGTTAAAGTAATAGTAGTTCCAACTGTAGTGCGTTCACCTTGGGATAATTCAAATTCTGGAGAACCATCACAACTCCAATGTACTGCTTCCGCACCTTCTTTGTAGGAAAGGGTATCTATTTCTACTTTTTCTGCCACCATGAAGGAAGAGTAAAAACCTAGACCAAAATGACCAATTAAATCGTTAGCACTTTTCTCATATTTAGTAATAAAATCTTCGGCACTAGAAAAAGCTACTTGATTAATATATTTTTTTACTTCATCGGCAGTCATACCGATGCCATTATCAGAAACAGAAAGAGTTCGTTTGCTTTGATCTAATCTAATAATAATTTCTGGTTCTTCAATTTCGCCTTTGACTTCTCCTGCTAAAGATGCCATTTTCAGCTTAGAGATAGCATCGACAGAGTTCGAGATTAATTCCCTTAAAAAGATTTCGTGATCGGTATAGAGAGACTTTTTAATAATTGGGAAAATATTCTCGGTATGGATCGTAATATTACCTTTTTCAAGTACTGCCATAGGTTTTATGCTCTAAAATGCTGTCTAAGGTTTTATTTACTGATTTTGACTGATCATTTTTTAAAAACGACTTTGGGATTATACGCCAAATTAGATGCGGATTTCCCTACCTGCCAGAATTTTCAGAACAGATTAAACAAGAATATCAAGGTTTCCAATTGATGAGGTACAGTTTTGCATCATGGCTAATAAGCTAATTCAGCCAAAAGTAATCCCACTTGTGATAGATAAGATATCTATCATTAGATAGATTTTTTGATTGATTACGAGATTGTTTACTTAACTAATAATTCTGTTTAATTAATTATGTATGCTATTAAAAATTAATTTTAATTATTTTTATCAAATTAAACTATTAACTAAAACCCATATTTCGCCTCACATTATAAGTATTAAAAAGTTTTGGCATACCCACAGTGGTGACTGGCATTGGCTTCAAGAAAAACCGATGCCTATTGCTAGTTTAAATCGTTCTTTATGGCGTATTTCTGTCCCTTCCTTTAGTTTTCATTTTATGTTGGGACTTTCTAGTGTGATTGCCACATTGGGTTTATTAGCTGATAGTGTAGCCGTTATTATTGGGGCGATGATTATTGCCCCTTTAATGGGACCAATTTTGGGGATTGCTTATTCAGCTACAGTTGGTAATCGACGATTGTTAAGGCGTTCAATGTTAACTTTGTCTACAGGAATCATTCTGACTATTACGACTGCTTGGTTAACTACTTTAATTGTCGGTTTAAGAACAGTTAGTCCCGAAATTCTTTCTCGAACAAATCCTACTTTACTAGATCTTGGTATTGCTTTAGCTGCTGGATCTGCTGGTGCTTTTGCTAATTCTCGACGCAGAATTGCTGATGCTTTACCAGGAGTTGCCATTGCAGTTGCTTTAGTTCCACCTTTAAGTGTAGTAGGAATCGGTTTAGCTTTTGCTCAAAAAACGTTGTCATTAGGAGCATTTTTACTGTTTGCTACCAACCTAGTTGGTATTATTTTCAGTGGGAGTTTAGTATTTTTATTTCAATCTTATGGCAATCTTAAAAGAGCTAAAAAGGGATTATTTTTTTCTCTCTGTATTTTGAGTTTATTAGGATTACCTCTTAGTTTTTCTTTAAGAGAATTATTGGTTAAAGAAAACGTTCGTAGTAAGGTTAGTCAATTAGTTAGAAATCAAACTTTAACTTTTGCTAATTCTGATATTAATTCGCTGCAAGTTCAGTCTTTTTCCAATCACATCAATATCAAAATGCAAATTGCTACCTATGAAAATTCAATCACTCAAAATCAAATTGAATTGGTCAGAGATTTTTTGTCTCAAGAACTTCAAAAGCCTGTGGAATTAGAGGTTGTAATAGTTCCTGTTAATATTTTACAAGCACCAGCACAATAACATTATTTATATTTAAAGGCTTGGTAAACTTTTAAGAATCTTAGTTTAATCTTCTTTGCCATTCTTGATCGATTTTGTCACTATTTAACAGATTTTGATCTAATAAATCAGTTTCAGTAGTATAGGTAAGATCGCGATCGCTAATAACTTCTTGTTTAGCAAATTGACGAGCAAACAGCATTTTTTGTTGTAACTTTTGATCTGCTGCTAATAAAAACTCTGCTCTTTGTTGACGTGCTTGATTACGACTGACAATTTTTTGATTGCGTCCTTGAATCCAAAAATAACGAATCAAAGGAATACTTAAAAACGCAACACCATAGCCTAATAATAACCAATAAATTGAACCTGCAAAAGCAACTACTCCTCCTAATTCGGCTGCCACAGTACCATCTCGCAGTAGAGAACCCAATACCAAAGCCAAAACTAAATTAACTGTACCCAAGCCAATCGAAAGCATTACCTGTCCGCTACTAGCCTGAGTAAAACGCCACAACTGTTCTTTCAAATAAGCCGAAATTGGTTGGGATTTTCTTTCAGTAGCTGTAACTTGCAATTCAGGAAAGTAATAAATAATTTCTCCTTGCGGAGAAACTTCAGGATAACCATTAAAACGGCTTAAAACTGGTAACATATAGTCTTCATCAGCATCAACATGATCTAAATAAGGAGCAATTTGTTCTGCTACCACTGCACCACTATTGTTACGAATTACCTGTCCGATGGTAGCATAACGTTTCTCTTCTAAATCTACATTAGGGTTACCATCGCCAAAGAGAAAAGAAAACACTGCTTCCAAAAAATTCATTTGATAATTAGCAGTAGTTTGTCTGCGTTGACGACGGCGATAATTATAATCAGGATCGAAAAACCAGAACAAATCTGGACCAATCCAAAAGCGCGGTAAGAAAAAATAGCCACCACCGCCATAACTATCTCCTCTACTGCTGTCGTTATCATCGCGACTAGAACTAATTGAAATTATAATTACTGCGATCGCAATTAACATCAACAAAATTGAAGCGATTAAAACAATCCCAAAGGAAATACGAATTATATAAAATAAAACTCGCCAAACTCGTTCCCACCAATGCTGAAATCTCAGTTTCCAATACTTATTACGTAAGATAGTCCGAAAATTTCGGGGAAATAAATAAGCTATTTCTCCTGACTCAGCTACTTGGAGATGTCCTCCCGCATCGGTCGCCAAAGCCAATAATCCCTGTTGTGCTAAATTAACATCTAAACCAGCTAAAGATGCCACATCACCTACCGTAACACGGTAATTGAGTTGTTCGACTGACTTAACAATCTGTGGATTGGGAGTCATAAAAATTATCTATTCAGAATTAAGATCTTTTGAGCGATCAATAGAGCTTTTGTTTCGATCTTATCTTTTTTTCACCGACTGTAGGGGCAAAGCACTGCCTTGCCTTTTTGATGCAGCTCTTCTTCTAGGGACTTCGTAAGTCAAAAAATCATACGCCAATTTAGTATTGGGAAAAATTGCTCTAGCTTCCTGCTTCAAATCATCTAACTGTAAATTATTACCAGGAGCATAGCGAGGACTAAAATGAGTCATAATTAACTGCTTAACTCCTGCCAAAAGAGCAACTTGAGCAGCCATAGTAGAAGTAGAGTGTAGTCTTTCAAAAGCCATTTCTGCATCTTGATGAGCAAAAGTAGCTTCGTGAATTAAGACATCTGCATCGGTTGCCAACTCTACTGCTGCGTCACAAAATACCGTATCAGTACAATAAACTACTTTGCGTCCGATTTCAGGTTCTCCACAAAGTTCTTTACCATTAATCTGACGACCATCCGCAAGCGTAACTATTTCTCCTTGCTTAAGTTTCCCATAAATAGGACCAGGAGGAATTTCAAGTGCTTTAGCTTTTTCTACATCGAATCTACCAGGACGATCTTTTTCCGCAATGCGATAACCATAAGCTGGCACGCGATGCTTTAACAAAGTACAACTCACACTAAATTCTTCATCTTCATAAACCAAGCCAGGTTGAACGGTATGTACCTGTAAACGCGAGCCAAAATTTATATAAGAATATTTACTACAAGCTTTTAAATAATCTTCTAAACCAGCAGGACCAAAAATTTCTATATTTTGAGCATTTCCTGCTAATCCACAACTAGCAATTAAACCCATTAAACCAAAGATATGATCGCCGTGCATATGGGTAATAAAAATGCGTCGAATTTGAGAAGTTTTGATCTCGCTGCGTAACAGTTGATGTTGCGTTCCTTCACCACAGTCAAATAACCAGACTTCTGCTCTTTGGGGTAAGCGTAAAGCCACACTAGATACATTGCGCGCTCTGGTGGGTACTCCAGAACTTGTTCCCAAAAAAGTAATTTCCACAGTATTTTTTTTAGTCTATTGCAATCGATCAATCTGATTTGTTTCAATCTAATAACACATCTTAGCAGTATTTATTTTTGCTTGATTTACCGAATATTTTCGGTTGACGTTTTAACTTTAGATAGTCAACACTGGTGAATTGATTTGATAGATAGAGTAAGATTTTGTTTAAATTTATCTCAAACCATATTTCATTTTAGGGAGAAATAACTATTCCATGAGTCGGCAAAATTACTCAACCCTAATCAAATGCTTGCTCAAGCAATTAACTTTAAATCAAAAACGTCATTGGTGGTTATCTGCGTTTGTTTGGATTTGTTTGATCTTGCCTAGTCAAGCAGTTGAATTGAGAGTGGCAATCAAAAAAAATGTCGGCGATCTTAAAGTAGGTAGTTCTACTACTGCCGTTGTTAAGGATGGTGCGGGAAAACCAATTGGTCAGCTAAATCCAATGGCTGCTTTGGCTGCACAACCTCAAGGAAATGGAATTGCACTAGATCGTCTTAATGCAGCGGAAATAATCATCGAACCAAGTCAAAAAGACGGTTTAGTTTGGATTGGCGATCGCTGGTATCGGGGACGGACTCATCTAGTGCGTCAGGGAGATACTCTTACCGCTATTAATTATGTCGATTTAGAACAATATTTATATAGTGTTGTAGGTGCCGAAGCAGTAGCTACTTGGCCCCTAGAAGCTCTCAAAGCTCAAGCTGTAGCTGCTCGTTCCTATGCTCTTTACAAAAGTTCTACGGAAAGAAGTAATCTTTACGACCTTGATACTACGATAGGTACTCAGGTTTATAAAGGATTGGATACCGAATACACCACTACTCATCAGGCTGTCAACGGCACAGCAGGACAAGTAATGACCTATAATGGCAAAGTAATTTTAGCAGCTTTCCATTCTTCTTCTGGTGGTCATACTGAAAATGTTGAAGATGTTTGGACTTCTCCTCTTCCTTATCTACGCGCAGTAGTTGACTACGATCAGCAATCTCCAGTGTTTCAATGGGATAAAGTCGTCTCTGCACAAGAAATGAATACTTTGATTGGAGGAGTAGGAACAATTAAAACTATGGTTCCCGAAGAAACAACTCCTCATGGAAGAGTTGTTAACATGAAAGTTATTGGCGATCGCGGAACAACTGTAGTGAGTGGTGCCGAGTTGCGTAAGGTTTTAGATTTACGTAGCACTTTATTCCGTGTTACTGGTGACGGTAACAGCTTCCGAATATATGGCAGAGGCTTCGGTCATGGTTTAGGATTGAGTCAATGGGGAGCTTACTATCTTGCCAAACAAGGTATTAAATACGCTCAAATCCTCTCACACTATTATCAACACGCTAATTTATCTCAAATCAACCGTTAGTTTGGTTGCTTTTTAGCTCAAACTCAGAGGAAATATCAATGATCTTTGCTCAATGTCATCAATAATTTAAGATAAGATATCCTAATCTATAATTATTAATTTCGAGCAGATCTACTTACAAATTATATTCGTTAACTATGTTAACTAAGTTGAATAGTGATGTTAAACAGTCATCTCGAATATTACTGTTTTCGCAAAGAGGATTAAGATATCAAGCTGCCAATTGTTGCTTGTATGAATTTGAAGATTTGATTGCTGATTTTGACCGAGTAGATCTGTTTGTTCCTAGTAACGAATACGCTTTTTCTCGTAAACTGCATCGGATTATCAAGTATGTCACTAAATCTGACTCTTACGCCACAAAAATTAGTCCTTTTCCCAATCAATATACTTTAGATCAAGAATACGACTTGCTATTTGCGGTTTTAGATAATCCCTGGCAAATCTATTTACTTGATTCAATTAAAAACTGGCGAGATAAATGCAAATATGTAGCTTGTTATATTGGTGAACTATGGGAACCCGAACTCGATAATTGGCGATTGCTACAAGAACCATTTCAGTATTGCGATCGCATTTTTCTCGGTGTTCAGCATACGGTAGAACCATTATCTCAACTAATTAATATTCCTTGTAGTTATCTAGCACCGGGAGTAGACACGGTTTTATTTTCTCCCTACCCTTTCCTACCACACCGTAGTCTCGATGTTTGTTATGTAGGTCGTCGCGTACCAACCATTCATCAAACTTTGTTAGATTTAACTACTAAGAAGAACTTTTTTTATTATTACGATACTGCCAAAAAACTACAGCTAGAAGTCGAAAATCATCAAGATCATCGTCGTTTACTAGCTAATCTTTTAAAAAGAAGTCGATATACTATTTGTACCTATGCCAAATTTAATCGCCCCGAAGAAACAGGTGGCAATCCAGAAATCGGCTATCGTTTTTTTGAAAGTGCAGCAGCAGGAACAGTAATGTTAGGTATTCCGCCCAAAACTGCTACCTTTGAAAAATATTTTGGTTGGTCTGATAGTGTGATTGAAATTGACCTTAACACTCGTGATATTGATAACATTATTACTGAATTAGATACACAGCCAGAAAGATTAATTCGTATTAGTCGAGATAGTGTAACCAATTCTTTACAAAAACACGATTGGGTATATCGTTGGCGAGAAATATTAACTGCTTTTGGACTTGAACCTACTCCTGCTATGTTAGACCGCGAAAAATATCTTCAACAACTAGTTGACAGTATTCAAGCCCAAGCATTGGTTTAAATTGATTAGTTATTAGTAGGGATAATTCATGAATTATCCCTACCGTCCCCAATTAATTTTTTAATCAAGCAGTTTAATGATGATGATGATGGTGGTGGTGATGATGATTTGCTTGAGCGATTGCTAATTGTGGATTAATTGTTACTCCTTGTTCTGATAATAAAGCTTCAATTTGGGGATTTGCCCAAGCTGCTGCCATTTGTAAAAAGGTTGGATTGTCATTAACACAAGGCATTTGGACAAAGGTTATTTGTGAATGACGGGGTTGTAGATGATGAATAATATGATCTACATCTAAAAGAGTTTCGTGGTTTTCTGTAGCAAACCCAATCGGCATCATGATAATTGCACTTGCCCCCAATTCAATTAAGTTTTTAGCTGCTAACTCCACATTAGGTTGCGTCCACTCAATTAAAGGTGTGTCGTGATTCAACCAACCAACTGAGATGAGAGGATATTTATTAATTAATTCTTCTCTAACTGATTCATATAAAGCTTGACTTTCATCGATTCCAGAGGTAAATCCTTTTGCCTTATGAGGACAACCATGATTCATCAAAATAATGCCGATTTGTGAAGGTAAATGGGCTTGAATTAATTCAGTTTGAATTTTTTCTTCTACCATCCCTGCTAGCAATTTAATGTAGTCTGGTTGATTATAAAAAGATGGGATATAACGAAGATTTTTGAGCCAATGTTCTTCACCTGTAGTCAATTTTGAGATGGCTTTATTGACTTGTTCTACTGCAATTCCACTGGTAAAAATTGAATCAACTACTAAGAGAGGATAAATTAATAATTTGTCGAATCCTTCTTCTTGAATTTGTTTTAAAACTTGTTCAGGAAGGAAAGGCGCACAAAAATTAAAAGCTTTAAAAACTTTAACTTTTTCTCCCCAAGTTTGCTGTAATTGTTTTTCTATCCCTAATCTTTGTTGTTCAAAAATTTGATTATGAGGAGAAATAAAATTATTGTGTTGATGACTCCATTCATGTAAATCGAATATAGCTAATAATTTAGCCAAAGGTGGATAAATCCAGCTAGGTACAGGAGCAAATTTTGCTGTTAATAAATTTAAAGCCTGTTCGTTATAGTTGGCGAAATCTTCATAACTTTCTACTTCACCATATCCCATCAATAATACCGCAACGCGATCGCGACTGCTAGGAGCGAACTTCTCGCGCTCAGTAGCAGCATGATTTTCATTATGTTGTGCTACAGATAGATAATTCTTGTGGTCAGAAGTTGTTATCATATTCAGTTTTGCTAGGGGATAATTAGCTTTAATAAGCCAGTATTAGTTTTAAGCTAGCATCCCCTTCCTGGGGATAGGGTTAAAAAATACTAAAAAAATAATTTGGTAAAGTTTTTTAACAAGTTCAATCACTAATTGGGAAAGGCGATCGTTCAATTGTTATTGAAAAGACAGATTAGATTTAAAATGATCTATAGCGATCGCTTTTGATTGCCACCAATAGCTAAGAGCAAAAAAACTCTACATCGTAGCAAACATTAAAGTATTTCTTATCATGAGAGTTATAGATGACAATTATTATTTGTTCGGGTATTCATGCTCCAGATTTAACCGACAATTTTATTCATAATTTAAATATTATTAATCAAAAATTTTTAGCAGCCAATATTTTAGTTATTACTCATCCACAAATACCTGTTTATTCTCCTGCTCATCTTGAAAAATTCTTAAAAAAAAACCTTAACAAAAATGATTCTTTATTGTTTATTTCTTTTAGTGCTGGAGTAGTCGGAAGTATTGGTGCTGCTAGAAATTGGCAATCAAAAGAAGGAAAAATTAAAGCTTTAATTGCTATCGATGGGTGGGGAGTTCCTCTAATCGCAGATTTTCCAATTTATCGGCTCAGTCACGATTATTTTACTCATTGGAGTTCGGAATTATTAGGAAAAAGCAGAGAAAGTTTTTATAGTCAGCCAGAAGTAGAACATCTGACTATTTGGAATTCTCCCCATCAAACTTGGGGATGGTGGTTAAACAAATCTGGCTCAAAAATTCGTTGTACTGCTGCTGATTTTGTACTGAATTTGCTGCAAAAATATGATGAGATTTAAATTAATTTTGACGGCGTTCATCTAACCATTGTTGTAAAATGATTGCTGCTGCTTGAGCATCGATTAATTCTTTTTGAGTCAGAGAAAAACGTTTCTGGGTTTTTAGTTGTGCTTCAGCTTCCACAGAAGTAAGACGCTCATCGACATATTCGACTGGCAATTGTAAAGCTTGACTAATTCTCTGCGCGAATTTCTGTACTTGTTTGGCTTGAAAACCAATACTGCCATCCATCGAATAAGGCAATCCCACTACCAAGATTTCTACTTGTCTTTCTAAAACAATTTCCTTGAGTTTAGCTACATCTTGTTGAAAAGAAGTGCGTTTGATTGTAGTTAAGGCTGTAGCGATCAAACCAGTACCATCACAACCCGCTACTCCTAAACGCTTTTGTCCGACATCCAAACCTAAAGCTAAAATTCTTTTCATGACAAACTCAAGATTAGCAACTTAAGCATGATGACCATTATTAGGTGGTTTAGAAGATTCATTAGCTGGTGTTTCCTCTGTAGGAGAAGCAGATTCAGAGGAATTAGGTGGTTTAACCGACTGATTAAAGGAAGCAGCTTGATTAGTATCAGTTTGATTGAGATGAAGTAGATTCGATTTGAACCACGAAATCCGCGAAGGAATTGGTGTTCGTGCTGGTTTGAGTCCCTGAAGCACTTCTGACAACTGTAAACCTTCTAAAGGCTTACTTTCTTTAATTTTGTGCCAGACTGATCTTGACATCAATAAAGTATTAGCAATCGGTGTTGCTCCCAACTTGTTAAGATATTCTTCCCTTTCGGGTTGATAGTCGGCTGAAGCTAGTTCTAAAGATTGAGGAGGACATCCCTGAACCATTTGAACCATCTGACTAATTAACTTCGGATAAAGCCAGGTATAAGCAGGATGAACTATGAGTTTGGCTTGATGAGAACGAGAACCATCTTTAGACAACTCTAATTGAAAATGTCCAATTGCTACTTTACGCTGGGATTCAAAGACATATCTTTTGTAAATCTCGCTATGTTCGAGCCATTGTTTAAGTTTTGCGATCGCGCCATCCCATAAGTTGGTTTTAAAGTCTTGAATATGGCGATCAAATACTTGACGAAGTAGAGGTGGCATCGCAATGCAATCCAACTGATAGAGTAATTGAGCATCAGCATTACTAACAGGTAAAAGCGTCGGTAAATCGGCGTTAGATTCAGCTAATTGGGAAAATAGTTCAGGTTTAATTTCCCAATAAGTCATTTGTGCCAAAGGTTGAAAACCGTTTTCTCGATAAAGTGCGAGATGATGTTTCTCGTTAATATCAACTTCCAAAATCCAGGTGCGAGCTTCCCAAATATTTTCTAGGCAATAACGCACTAATTGAGAAGCTACTTCTTTTTGCTGGCTCAATAATTCTAAATCAGAAGCATTGGTATTAAGCAAAATTCGCTCTACTCGCCAAGTACTCCGAGTGTTATTAAAAGACGATACCTGAATTAAACCAAGAATTTGTTGCGCTCGCGACCCTTGAGCAGGAACACTTCGTTCTGCCACATAGATTCGTAATCCTTTTTGAGCAGGATGAGGAAAGAGGCTGAAAAATTTTCTGAGTCTGTACCACGAACGAATTGGTTGTTTTCCTAATTCAATAACTCCTAACCGCCTGTATGTTTCAGCCTCACCAGATTGAAGAATTAAAGCATCGATCGCCTCTAAGTCGCGGTATTGCAGAGGACGAATAATTGGTTTAGATGTTTCAGGTACAGATAAAGTCATGTTTCTTACTTAAATGGTTAATCAACCCGCTCTAGCTGCCAAAGAATTTGATTTCCTTCTCTTCTGACCCTAGAAACAACCCAGTTACGCCAAGACCAGTGGTCACCTCGGCTAGTGACTGCACTAGCATTAATATCCATGAGATCGGCTAATTCAGAGCTACTAATAAGATAGCCTTTGCTGGCGATTTCATCAGCAATTCTGAGGGTATCAATTAAATTTCTTAATTGAGTAACTCTTTCTTCACTGGGAACTCTCAATTCTTCGGTTGTATTGTTAGACAATTCCATCATAGCGAGTAAAAACCTAATAATTTTTGATTTAGTCTTTAAGATAAACTATCTTTTTGATTGTTAGCCAATCTAATTAATGTGTTACCGTCATCTTAGCTAATTTATATTAGGGTTATCCGTCAATAAGTTAATATATCTTGAATGAGCTTCTTGAAAATCGGGCTTAATTTCTAAAGCTTTTTCATAACTAGCAATCGACTCCTCAGAACGTTGTAATTTTTCTAAAGCACAACCGCGATTGTACCAGAATTGGTAATCTCCAGGTAGGATTTCAATCGCTTTATCCCAACTTGCCACAGCTTCTTCCCATTTTTGTAATTGATAAAGAGCATGACCGCGGTCGTTCCAAGCTTGATAATTATTAGGGTCAATAACTAATGCTTGATCAAAAGATTCTATCGCTTCCGAATATTTTCCTAAACGTCCTAGCGCACTTCCTCGATTGTGCCAAGCTGCTGATAAATTAGGATTGATTTCTAAAGCTTTTTCCCAACTAATTACTGCTCCATCAAAATCTCCCACAGTAGCTTGTTTTAATCCCAGATTGAACCAACCTTCTACCAACTCTAGGGTGGATTGATTGTTTAATTGATGGTCGAGAGGATGGATTTCATCAATGACCGCGTTAGCAATAGTTTGGGGATCGCTCTCAATAGGCTCAAGTTGTTGAGAAAATTCTTGAGATAGCTGGTTATCTTCTGCTAGTAAGCTAGTATTTGATTCCCAAGTTAAATTGGTGACCTCGTCTTCTGATTGGGTTGGGGTTGAAGGAGTATTCCCAGAAGAAGTTAACTCTTGAAAATCCTCATCTAAATTGAAAGTAGGAGCAAAATTTTCTTCTGTGGAGATTGTGGTAATTTGGTCGATTGTAGGTGAATTAGAAAAATCTTCTAAAGATTGATGATTCTCAGTGTCTGTTGCTAAAAGACTTTCTGTAGAAAAGTTAGAGATGTTCTCATCGAGATGATTTTCTTCAATGAAAATTTGGTTTGATGGTGAGACACTTTCTTCATCTTGAATAGGTGTAGAAGAATAAATTAAGGTTTTTTCGTCTTCAATGGGTGTAATCTGAGCTAGTTGTAAGTCTGGACCATCATATTCCCAAATTAGATCGTTATTACTTCCGTAAAATAATTGTCGACCAATTCGATTGGCAACAGCACCAATTTGTCGGACACTAGGAGTAGATTGCGTTAATTCGCCTAAACGAATCATTCTTGCGCCTAACTGCTGCATTGAAGGTGTGGCTACCAAAGAGGTTTTTTGACCAAATCTTTCTAACCAAGCAATCCAAGCTTCTGGATTACCGCGTTCTTCTAATTGTTGAAAAAACTTAGCAATTCTGCCTTGATGCCAACCATGAGCAACTCCTTCTAAAAGTTGACCAAATAAAAATTCATAATCTGCATCAGATAAAGCAGTGATCTCGTTAATATTAGAGTCTGGACTAGCTTGAGCAGAATCAGAATTTGGCTGTTGATTTGATTGTTGCTTAATCCGCCTAAGCATAACTCAATTCCTTAGTTCAAAAATACTGGCTGAAAGTGGCAAGATAGATTTAGTCGAATTTATCTTGCTTAATTGTACAGGCTTAATTTTGTACTACCCAGACAATAAATACTGAGTTTTACATCTACTATGTCTTATGAACCTCTTCATCATAAATATCGACCGCAAAGATTTGCTGACTTAGTCGGACAAAGTGCGATCGCGCATACTTTAATTAATGCGATTAACCAGAAAAAAATCGCTCCTGCTTATTTGTTTACGGGTCCCAGGGGAACAGGTAAAACTTCTAGTGCGCGTATTTTAGCTAAATCTCTCAATTGTCTTAATAGCGATCGCCCTACGCCTAATCCTTGTGGAAAATGTGAAGTCTGTCGTGCGATCGCTACTGGAACAGCTTTAGACGTAATCGAAATCGATGCTGCCAGTAATACGGGAGTCGATAATATCCGCGAAGTTATTGAGCGCGCTCAGTTTGCTCCTGTTCAGTGTCGTTATAAGGTTTATGTGATCGACGAGTGCCATATGCTCAGTACCGCAGCGTTTAATGCGCTGTTGAAGACTTTAGAAGAACCACCTCGTAATGTAATTTTTGTTTTAGCGACAACCGATCCGCAGAGAGTTTTATCAACTATTATTTCCCGTTGTCAAAGATTTGATTATCGTCGCATTCCTCTAGAAGAAATGGTAGCTCATCTTCGGTATATTGCTAAGGAAGAAGCCATTGATATTGATGAAGATGCTCTGACTTTGGTAGCTCAAATTGCTAATGGTGGATTAAGAGATGCGGAAAGTTTGTTGGATCAATTAAGTTTACTGCCTGAAACTATTACTGTTGAGAAGATTTGGGATTTGGTAGGAGCAGTTCCTGAACAAGATTTGTTGTCATTACTACAAGCTATTAGGGAAAATAATCCTGAACAGATTTTACAAAAATGTCGCAATTTACTAGACCGAGGAAGAGAGCCAATTATTGTCCTACAAAATTTGGCTGGTTTTTATCTTAATTTATTAATCGCCAAAACTGCTGCTCATCGTTCGGATTTAGTAGCGGTAACGGAGACTACTTGGCAAAAATTAACTCAGGAAGCGAAAAACTGGGAAATTAATTTAATTTTACGGTGTCAACAGCAGCTTAAGGAAGGAGAGGGTCAATTAAAACATACGACTCAACCTCGTTTATGGTTGGAAGTAATTTTATTGGGATTATTACCAGGTTCGGCAACTCTCGAACCAAGTTTACAGGATAACACCTCGGTGAGTAATCATTCTTTACCTGTGGCTAAGGTAGTTCAATCTACTTCTGTAACTGAGAAAGTTGTAGTAGATAAAAAAGGAGAAAATTCTGTTAAGCAAACCAAAACTCAATCAGTTTTACCCCCAGCTAATCCTAAAATTTTAGCTTCTCAAACACCGCCTCAAGAATTAAATTCGGTTGTTTCTACAACACCAGAAAATAACCACCTGCAAGAAAAAAGTAAAGAAATTTCTACCAATCTAGTTGAAGAAAATCAGGTTAATCAGGCTGAAGACTCTCAAGCAATTTGGCTCAAAGCGATTCAATTAATTCAGCCACCAACCACTCAAGCTTTATTGATTCAGCAATGTTATTTGCTCAAAATTGAAGCTTCGGTAGTTGCGATCGCGATTAGTTCTAGTTCTTTGTCAAAACTACTTCAAGGTAAAGTATCTAATATCGAAGCTGCCTTTTCTCAAGTTTGTCAGAGAAAAATGAAAGTTCATTTTGAAGTTAATCCTCTAACCAAAACAGAAAAAAAAAAGCTAGATAGCGGTTTCAAAGAAATCTCAACAGAAAATTTTCAAAGCGGTAGCCAAGTTGAAGTCATCGATAATCACTCAGAACAAACTATTTCTGCCACAGTTACAGTTTCACCTCAATTAATCCAAACAACTACAATTGAGCAACCAACCAGCGAGCATTCTAATGATGTAGCTTCTCTTCCCACAGAATTAGAAACTGATGTGGATGACAATAATTTAACGGATAATCATTTGATTCAATTAGAAACTAATCAAAATTATGAGCAAGTTCATTTAAATCAAACTATTTCCCAGCAAAACAATTTCAACTCTGACGCAGATTTTCAAAAAGCGATCGAGATTTTTATCAAAAATTTTGAGGGAGAAATTGCGGTCTTGTCTGATTACGATTCTGAAACAGAATATGAAGAAGAAACAACCATGATTACTCCTGAGTATCAAAGTAATTTACCATCAAAGTTAATCGACCAAGCAAAAGTAATCAATCATCCTTTAAAAGATCATCTTAAACTTACAGGCGGTCGTCCTGATTTAAGTGACTATGAAGATGATGATGATATTCCCTTTGTGCGCCCTGTTAGCTATAGAAGCGATGACGAAAGGCTCTTCGACTCATGGGAAGTAGCAGCAAATCGTCCAGGAGTCTGGTTGTATGGAAGTAGAGGTTTATTTCTTTGACGTTCTCCTGGTTAAATTTCATCTGAATTTAAAATAATAGTATCTTTATAGCTAATATTCTTGTTTTTGATTTGTTGTTGAGGTTTTTCAGCTTCCCAGTATTCTAAAAATTCGTGAGTTTCAGTGTTATGAGGAATATAGTTGTAAGTAATCGTAATATTCTGCCCAATCTCAATTAAATCTCCCGATTTTAAACGATGAAGCGAAGTTTTATTGCCATTGACTAAGATGCCATTGCGACTTCTTCTATGTTTGCCTTTCCCATCGATAATCCAATAAGAACAGTTTGTTTGTTGAGATGATTTTTTATATTGAAGCCAAGCAATAGTAGCATGACAGCGAGACACCATATTATCTGTTAATATCAAAGAACTTTGGGGGTGTCGCCCAATCAAAAAAATATGAGAATTAAGAACTACTGCTCGTTTTGATTCTGGAGACTCCACAATTAAAATGTGTCTACCCTCCAGTGAATTTGCTCGATCAAATTTTATCAGAGTAAGCTTAGGTTTTGGCTTGGACATTGGTTTAATAGCTGTCTGCATCATGTAACTTAAAATATTTAATTACTGTTTTGGCTCTATAAAACAATCAATTACTTAATATAAATATAAGAATTTAAATATAGTTTTATACTGACTCAAGCTAGACAAAAAAAATTCAGAGAAATTTTATAAGATTTATTCTCTAATAAAAGTGAATCAAATTAAACGATAAAGTGGCATCAGTAAAAATATTGAATCAACTAGAGTTATTAAGATAAAGCCGTTAATAACTCTCTTTAGACTCAACGTCATTTTAAGGTTGATTTCAACTAGAAACTAAAGGTTGATTGTAAACAGAAAAACCAGCATTTTTTAAAGAAATCATGGCTCCATATTCGTCTTGAACCCAAAATTTTTGTCCTAGGCGAATAAATTGTCGTTTATTGTTATGACTAATAATTACTATGACTGGAATTTTAAATTTATGAGGTTCTCCTGAATGTTCTTGTAGAATTCCTTTTAATCTATTAA
Source organism: uncultured bacterium (assembly GCA_964562685.1). Taxonomy (GTDB): domain Bacteria; phylum Cyanobacteriota; class Cyanobacteriia; order Cyanobacteriales; family Xenococcaceae; genus Stanieria. The sequence goes on along the minus strand of CAZLUP010000032.1, from coordinate 32,715 downwards.
TAACAGATTGATTTAGTGCTTGTTGAGGAGTAATTTCTAAAGTAATTATTTTAATTTTATCTACTAATTCAGCATCTTCAATAATTAATTGATATTTATCGTTGCGTGCTTGGGCTTTACCCCAAACTATTAGATGGTAATTTTCCTTAAGTAAAGATTCGATTTTCTCGTAGGTATCGGAAAAAACTGTACCTTCTGCTTCTCCAGTGACATCTTCCATTTGCACAAAAGCCATCGGAGTACCTTTTTGCGTAATAATTGTTTTGACTGCATTGAGCATTACTACAGCACAAATCTTTTGTCGAGATTTTTGTTCTGATAGTTGATTGAGGTTAATAGGAGATAAAATTTGAGTTGATTTTTGGATTGCTTTAAGAGGATGATCAGAAACGTAAAAACCTAAATGTTCTTTTTCAAGTTTAAGTTTTTCTTGTAAGGGAAAGTCTTCTACTTTTGAGGTACGGGGTGCTTGTTCAAAAGTAGAACCATTATTATTATTGGTAGAAAGATTACTCATTAAGTCAAATAAATTCATTTGACCAATTTCTTTTTCTTTGGCTCGACTTTGCGCCCAAGGAATAACAACTTCTAAATCATTAATTAACTGTTTACGATTTGGCTCAATTTTATCAAAAGCACCACAATAAATTAAGGTTTCTAAAGCACGACGATTAACCACTCGTAAATCAACTCTTTCGCAAAAATCTGCTAAAGAATTAAATTTTCCTCCTGCTTCGGCTCTAGCTTGAAGGATATTTTCAATTGCTCCTTGTCCCAAATTTTTAACCGCAGATAATCCAAATAAAATTTTATTTTTTTGAGGAGTAAAGTCTTCTTCCGAACGATTAATATCGGGGGGTTCGACTTCGATCCCCATTCTTTGACAATTTTCTCGATATTTTTCTACTTTATCGCGATCGCCACTACTAGCGGTTAGTAGCGCGGTCATGTATTCTACGGGATAGTTGGCTTTGAGATAAGCTGTTTGATAAGTAACGTAGGCGTAAGCAGTGGAGTGAGATTTATTGAAACAGTTGGAAGCAACTAACCCATTGCTTAACAAAAAGTTGTGATCTTTAGTTACACCAATGTCGTATACAGGTTGTCTGCCTAAAGATTTGCGACTAACGATTTTTACCATACATTTAATTAAAACCGATAACTAATATTCGGGCAATTCACGCTTGCGTAGCACTGCCGAAGGCAGCATTGCCCCTACTGTAATTCGCCACGCATTACTGTAACTGCTTGTCCGCTCAAATAAACACGCTCATCACCAGCATAACGAACTTTAACGACACCACCACGACTGGAAGCTTGATAGGCGACAAATTGATCTTTTTGTAAGCACTTACGCCAAAATGGAGCAAGACAACAATGAGCAGCACCAGTAACGGGATCTTCATCTATTCCTAAACCTGGAGCAAAGAAACGGGAAATAAAATCGTACTCTGAATCTGATTGAGCCAAACTAGTAACAATGGCGTTAGCAGGAGATAAAGTCTTGAGTAAGGCAAAATTGGGTTGCAAATTTTTGACTAAATCGGCTGATTCTAACTCAACCAGATAACCCAAAGAATTAATTAGAGTTGTTTTGATTGATACGCCTAAAGCTTGTTCTAATTCTGGAGGAGTAGTTGTAATTTCTGAGTGATTCACAGGAAAATTTAACTCAATCCAATTATCTTGCCAACTAGCAGTTAATAATCCACTCAAGGTATGAAAACGAGCAGTTTGCTCTTTATTCAAATAGCCTTCTGTCCATAAAACGTGTGCGCTAGCTAAAGTAGCGTGTCCACAAAGCGGTACTTCTGTAGTTGGTGTAAACCAGCGTAGCTGATAACCATCTGCTTGTGATGTTAAAAATGCCGTTTCTGACAAATTCATTTCTTGAGCTACTGACTGCATCCATTGCTCTGATTGAGGTTGAGTTAAGACACAAACAGCAGCAGGATTCCCATGAAAAGGTTCAACAGTAAAAGCGTCTACTTGAACAATTGATTGTTTCATCAGTTTCTTAAATAATCTTTTCTGATAATTTCGATAAATTGATTAAATAATATGAAATACTTAAATGTTTGCTACGATTGGGAGCTTTTTGAGCTTCGTAGCTCTTAGCTAAAATCTTAATTCCAATCAAACTATTGGTAGCATTCTTTTTTCTATTCCAGATAACTTTTTTTTATAACCAAAATTTGGTTTATGGAGTATTGACTATATATTCTGAAGAAATCGCTGGCAATCTACCTGATTTGACTAATGCTTGATGAATCATGGCTGCTACTTCAGCACGAGTAGCTGTTTGATTGGGATAAAGGAATTGACGTTCATAGGTTGGAGGGTTGACTAATAAACCTGCTTCTATCGCTGCTGCTACTTGATTAACTGCCCAATTTGGCAACTCATTAGCATCACTAAAAGATTTGAGTATTGCAGTTGGCTCTTGGCTAGGTTGTAGATTTAACCCAGTGGCTAAAGCCACTAAAACTTGATAACGAGAAATTTTTTCTTGGGGACGAAATTCTCCATTGGAATAACCTTTCATAAAACCCCTGTTTACCGCTTCATTAATCTCAGCAGCAGCTTCTGTGTTGGCAGTAACATCTTTAAATTGTTTGCTACCAAAAGTAGGAGGTTGATTAAACGTTTGACTAATTAATTCCGCCATCCCTGCTCTAGTGATTGGTTGCTCTGGCTCAAAAGTATCTTCAGAAGAACCAGAAATTAACCCTTGTTCTTTTAATCTATAAATAAAAGGACTTGCCCAATAATTTTGAGGAACATCCAGAAAGACAATGGCTGGAATAGATTTTTTCCCTTCAGGTGTAATAGCTGGTGGTTGTCCGGTTGAAGGAGTTTGTTCTAGATTTGGTTGAGGTTGAGGAGTTTCTAAATTGGTCGATGGCTTTGAAGGATCGAGCGGAATTGGTGGAATAATAACAGTAGGCTGTTGAGAAGGAGATAATTTTGGGGTTTGACGTGGTAAAAGTTGATTATTATTGCTAAGAGATTTTGTTAAATCAGAAGTTTTTGGTTCTAAAGTGGTTTTTCTGTCAGTTGGAACGGTTGTTGCTGGCTCTGTTTGATTGAGTTGAGTTTGGTCAAAACTACCCCTTTTTGCTTGACTAGGTGATTGAGTAACAGCCAACCATTGCTGCCAATTTGTCAGTCTCCATCTATTTTGACCGTCATTTAAAGACAAAAATAAAATTGTTCCAATCGTACCAAAGGCAACAATAATAGCAACTAATTCATCAGAATTCAGAATTTTCTTGCTTGGGGGTGAAGATTCTTCTGAAGGATTGGGAGGTTGAGAAGGAGAATTAGTCATAATGCGATCGCCAATTTTCAAGACTATCTAGTATCAAAATTGAAGCATATAGATAGGGAGCTTCTCTCAAAATTGAAGAAACTCTTTGTTCTTAAAAGCAATCTGAGTAGTTATTAAGGCACTATCAACACAGGACATGGTGAAAGATTAATCACTCGAATCGTTACGCTTTCGGTTGCACCTTCATTGGTTAAACCTAAACCTCGGCAACCCATAATAATGAGATTGGCATCAATTTCATCGGCAACATCACAAATTGTAAAAGATGCCATTCCTTCTCTTTCAATAACTTCTGTTTCAATTCCTTTTTCTGCAAATAAAGCTTGAGCAGCTTGAAGCAATTTTGCTACTTCTGCTTCTGAATCCATTTTGCTTTCTGGTGTATTTTCAACTACCGATAGCAGAACTAAACGACTATTATAAGTTTTGACTAGATTAGCTACTGTTTCTGCTGCTTCACGCGCTTCTCGACTGCGATCAATTGGAAATAAGATTGTGTTAAACATTGTTTTATTCCTGTCTATCAAAGAACGTAAATACTGAGCTTTACTTTACTCCTGTGATCTAAAAGATGTTTAAAGGCTTAAAATTTATTAAAATTGTGGCATTTACCCCAATGGAGATTGAAATTTAGTTAAACAATTAAAATTTATTCAGCATCTTAATATAACGCAAACTCAAAATTCTAATTTAGGAATGGCAATTACAGATATTTTTGCCTGATTGCTAAAGAATTTTTTCAAGCAATACCTTTAAATTTAAAGAAAAATTTATATTTGAGCGAAATTTATCTTTATTTAATCTTGACATTTTTTAGACTTTCTGCATTATAAATAACAGTTATTCAAATCTAAATTAGAGATGATATAAACTAAATTCAAATTTGAGATTGCGACTAATTAAAATTAATTGCTAACTTTGTAAAGATTTATTAAAATTAACACAGTTTAAGAGGATTAATATTGTCTATCAAAAAAATAAATATTAAAAAAATATTAAAAGTATTAAAATAAGATTGGTGTTAGGAGGAAAAAAGTGTTTATTAGACTGGCACAACAACACCGTCGATTTGTTCGGGACTTGGTAATGAATTTACAAGCCCTAGCGATTGTGTTAGAAAAAAAAGGTTATTTGGCTTCTTGTTATACCTGTGGCAGCCAGATGAATAGCGCATCATTTATGGTTAGTTTAGGAGATAATCATCTCATTCGTTTTCTGGTTTCTGACTACGGAATTACTTGGACAGAAATGCGCGATGACCGAGAATTAATGAAACTTGAAGGGGCAGAAGCAATTAATCAATTACAAGATTTAGCTGATGTAGTTAAATATCAAATCTCTCCATCGGACTCTAAAATTCGCAATCATCCAACTGACCTAGATTTTCTAGAAATTGTTTATAAATAGTTCGAGCAATTCTAAGCGAGTTGTAAGAAAGTAAAAAGCAAACAGTAGAGACGTAACATATTACGTCTGTACAAAAGCAGAAGGCAAAATTAATGATTTAGGATTACCATAACGATTAACGGCTAAATTCAATTCCTCTTGCTTTCAGTTGTTGAATAAAAAATTCTTCCAAGGAAGGACGAGCCAAATGTATACTGATCAACTGAAGCTCGAACTGTTTGAGATGAGTTAAAAACTGATCTAGTTCGCCGATAAGTTGACCATGCCAACAACTATTTTCCCAGCTTAAGTTAGTTAACCAAGGAGTTAAAGTTTCAGAATTTCCTCCTTTAACAATCACTTGATAAGCATTTCCGTCTCCTAACAACTCATTCAAAGAACCTTGGCAAATTAATTCGCCTAAAGCTAGTAAAGCAATGCGATCGCAAATTTGCTCAACATCAGCTAAAATATGAGAATTAAAAAAGATAGTTTTTCCTTGTTTTTTTAAAGATAAAATAATTTCTCGCATTCGATAACGACCCATAGGATCAAGTCCAGACATTGGTTCATCGAGAAAAACAATTTCGGGATCATTAATTAAAGCCTGAGCCATTCCTACTCTTTGCAACATTCCTTTAGAATATTGTTTTAGTTTTTTCTTCAAAGCAGTAGACTTAGCTAATCCTACTAAATCTAGCAATTCAGTAATTCTTTTGCGTCGTAATGATGAAGGAAGATGAAATAATCCAGCAATAAAGTCTAAAAATTCCCAAGCAGTAAGATAATCATAAATATAAGCATTTTCAGGTAAATAACCAATTTTTTGTTTGACGTTGAGATTACCAATCGGATGTCCTAATAAAACCGCTTTTCCTGAAGTAGGACGTACAATTCCCAAAAGAGTTTTTAATAAAGTGGTTTTTCCGGCTCCATTAGGTCCTAATAAACCAAAAGTTTCTCCTTGATATACTGTTAAGGAACAATCTTTAAGAGATTCAATTTTTTGATTCAGCCAAAAACCAGTGCGATAAACTTTACCTAGATTCCAAGTTTGTACTACTGGCACAGCATTTATTTGAATAGGTTCGGTTGGTAAATCAGCAGCAAAATACATTTTAGTAATTCTTTTGATGGAAACAGCGACAGTTAAATAATGCCCAAAATTTTCTAATTTTTTAACTTGGTCGCGGGAAGTCCCACTCTATAAAGTAAAGGAGGTTCAGGAGCGATACTTTTAGCGTTGAGACGGGGCTTCGGGTTGCTTACAGTCGGAGGCAACTTCCAACTTCGATCCTCACAAGCATCGAAAGTAAATTCAGATGACGGGGCGTTAAAGATGGGGAAGTAAATTCCGTAAAACAACTGAGACGAGTTAATTACTTTTTGATTAGACTAATAAACAAAATATCTACTACTACTACCGCCAAACGGAAGTAGAAATAATTATTTAGCTTATTATCAGCTATTTATAAAAACTAATTGTTGCTTAATAATAGTATTTAAAAAATTAAAATTTTTAGCCAAAAATCAAAACTTAAGCTAAAGAGTTTGAGATATTTATTATATTCATCTAGTAGATAAATTACTAATGGCTGAAGATACTATTCGTGCTGATGTTATTTTAGTTGTTGATGATACATTAAGTAGTTTACAACAATTACAATCAATTTTACAATCTAATGGTTTTACCGTCATAGTTACTCAAGATGGAATAAGTGCTTTATCTAAAGCCGAATATGCAGAGCCAGACTTAATTTTACTGGATATTTTAATGCCAGGACTTGATGGATTAGAAGTTTGTCGCAAATTAAAAAATAATAAAAAAACTCAAGATATTCCCATTATTTTTATGACCGCTTTAACTGACACTGATAATAAAGTTAAAGGTTTTAATACTGGGGGGATTGACTATATAACTAAACCAATAGAAGAAGAGGAATTAATTGTTAGAATTAAAACTCATCTCACTTTGAGGAAAATAAGACAACAATTACAAGAACAAAATAAAGAGCTTAAAAAAGAAATTTCGATTCGACAAGGTACGGAATCAAAACTTAAACAATCTCAACAGATTCTTGAAAAAGTTAACTGCGAATTAGAAACAAGAGTTTTAGAAAGAACTACTGAATTAGTTCAAGCAAAGCAAAAGTTAGAAAAAATTAATACTGAATTAATTCAATCCAATCAAGAATTAGAACAATTTGCTTATATTGTTTCCCACGATTTACAAGCTCCTTTACGTTCTCTGAATATGTTTGCTGATTTATTGGCTCAGGAATATCACAATAAATTAAGTGACGAAGCTGATCAATATATTAAATATATTATCGATGGGGCTACAAGAATGCAGGCTTTGATTCAAGATTTACTTCTTTATTGTCGAGCCGGAAAAAATGAGCAAACTTGGATATCTATTGATCTTAAAGAAATTGTGCAACAAGTTATTCAAGATCTACACGAAACTATTGAAAAAAATAATGCAATAATCACAATCAAAAATTTACCTATAGTTCAAGTTAATCCAACAGAAATTAATCAACTGTTTCAAAATTTAATTAGCAATGGTTTAAAATTTTGTAGCCAAGCTCAACCTGAAATTGTAATTAATACTAAATTGGTAGAACAACAATGGTTAATCTCGGTTCAAGATAATGGAATTGGAATTGAATCTCAATACTTCAAAGAAATTTTTCAAGTTTTTCAAAGATTGCATACTCAAGAGCAGTATCCTGGCACAGGGATTGGATTAGCTATTTGTCAAAAAATAGTGCAACGTTACGGAGGCAAAATTTGGGTAGAATCAGAGTTAGGAAAAGGTTCTACTTTTTACTTTACTTTACCTTTAAAAAATTCTGTATTTGTCAAATTTTCTTCTTAATTAAAAATAACTAAAAGGAATAATTAATATTGATAGTTTGGTGAGAACACCAATTAGATATATGAGTAATTTTGCTATAAGTTGAATTTTTTGAACAGTCAGCTAAAGGAATAACTAACTTGACTATTGTTGTTTGTTTAGGTATGCTTTGAATTTCAAATTTTACTTTATATATTTGAGCGATTTGTCTAACTATTGCAAGTCCTAAACCAAATCCTTGTTGTTCATAATAGTTACGCTCAAATTGTATTCCCATGTCAATAGAAGCAATTTGTTTAGGGGTCATACCTCGACCATAATCTTTAATAGTTAAGATAAATTGATTATCAATAATTTGAGAGTTAATCTGAATTGCACTATGCTCTGGTGAAAACTTACAAGCATTATCAATTAATTCTTCAATTAATTTAGTTAGATTAGTTTCACTAATTTGTAAACACGCATCTTGTAAATCTAAAACTAAGCTATCTTGACGATAATATTTCTGAGCCGATTCTTTAGCGATCGCTTTAACTTTTTCTTGAATTGAATCGACTTGATGAAGACGATAAAGCTGAATAGTTTGAGGATTATTTTCAATAGTTTTTAATTCAGCATAAAGTAAAAAATTATCTATTAATCTTAATAATCTTTGACTACATGAATTAATACAGTTCAGCATTTCTCTAATAATTGACCAGTTAAGACAATATGCCTGATTAATTAATAAGTCTGAAGCTGCTAAAATTCCTGTCAAAGCAGTGCGCATTTCATGGGGTAAAAATTTAATAATATTTTCTCTTAACTTTTCCAGTTCTTGTTGTGTATAAGTTAAATAAGCTGTTTGTTTAGTCAGTCTAGTTGCGATCGCTTTGAGTAATTCTGTGTCAGTAAAAGGAAAGAAAAGAACATCATCTGCACCCATTTCCATTGCTACTCGCCATTGTCGAGGTTCAGCAATTGTGGTCAGAACAATCACGGAAATTATAGCGGTTTCTGGCTTGTTCCGTAATTGGTTAAAAAGAAAAATATTATTTATTTCAGCATTAGTTAAAGCAAGGATAATTAAATCAGCACAATTAGAATTAATTAATTCTAAGCCCATTCGTTCGCTGTCAGCCCATAATAATTCATAAGATTGAGATAAAATTTGTTCAAGATTTTGACGAATTTCTATTTCATTAGTAATTACCAAAATTCTGAAAAATTCACCAGTTATAACTGACATAATTTACTTGATTTATGAAGATTAAGTGGTTGTTCATGAATTGATAACTTCCTAGAGAAGAGTTAGACTAACAAATATTCAGTGACTTTAGTTTTAAAAAAACTAGAAAACTTGCTCGGTTAATCAAAAATGCTTGAAAAATATAGTTCGATCTTATTTAATAGTCATTTTTAATTTCATCGGCACAATAGCGTAATTTTGCTACCGATTCTGCTGAGTTATCTTAATAGCTAAAAATAATATTCAAGAGATTAGTTAACACAAATGGTTTTTAGTCTTCCTCGCTCTTATTCGGTTAATTTGGAACAAATTCGTTTAGAAATTCGGGCTTTACAAGCGCAACTAGTTGAATGGCGACGCACAATTCATCAAAAACCAGAATTGGGATTTCAAGAACATCTAACCGCAGAGTTTATTGCCCAGAAATTAGAGCAATGGGGGATTGAATATCAAACAGGAATAGCTCAAACTGGGATAGTAGCTACAATTAAAAGCGAGTATCCTGGAAAAGTTTTAGCGATTCGGGCGGATCTGGATGCTTTACCGATTCAAGAAGCTAATGAAGTACCTTATCGTTCTCAACACCCAGGTAAAATGCACGCTTGTGGACATGATGGACACGTTGCGATCGCGCTAGGAACAGCTTATTATCTTATTCAACACCGTCAAGATTTTTGGGGTACAGTCAAAATTATCTTTCAACCTGCTGAAGAAGGACCAGGTGGTGCCAAACCGATGATTGAAGCAGGAGTTTTGAAGAATCCTGATGTCGATGCAATCATTGGTTTACATCTTTGGAACAATTTGCCTCTGGGTACAGTAGGAGTCCGTAGCGGAGCGTTAATGGCAGCAGTAGAATGTTTTCGCTGTACAATTTTCGGCAAAGGCGGACATGGCGCAATGCCCCATCAAACTATTGATTCAATTGTAGTGAGCGCGCAAATCGTCAATGCTTTACAAACCATTGTTGCCCGTAATATTAACCCTCTTGATTCAGCAGTAGTAACGGTAGGGGAATTTCATGCAGGTACGGCTTTAAATGTTATTGCCGATACTGCTCGTCTCAGTGGCACGGTGCGTTATTTTAATCCTGCCTTAGAGCCAAAAATTCAACAACGGATTGAAGAAATTATTGCTGGTGTCTGCCAAAGTCATGGAGCCAAATATGAATTGGATTATTGGCAACTTTATCCACCTGTAATTAACGATACTGCTATGGCTGAATTAGTTTGTTCAGTAGCAACGAAAGTTGTCGAAACACCTCTAGGGGTAGTTCCTGAATGTCAAACGATGGGAGGGGAAGATATGTCTTTCTTTTTACAACAAGTTCCAGGTTGTTACTTCTTTGTGGGTTCAGCAAACCCCGAAAAAAATTTAGCTTATCCTCATCACCATCCACGCTTTGATTTTGATGAAACTGCTTTAGCAATGGGAGTAGAAATGTTTGTTCGTTGTGTCGAGCAATTTTTATCAACTAATTAATTAGAAGTAAAAGAGGACATTGTAATCCGATATTTAGACGATTGATGTCCTTTTTATTTTTGTTTTTAACATATATCGATATTTAAAGCGATCGCAATGATTTTATAAAAAACTTTTTTTTATAAAAAAGCGTCATTTTCTCTCAAATTTCACTAATTATCGCGATCAATATTTGTTAATTTATTTATCAGTTATTTAGAGTAAAGATCGATCAAATCGATCTTAAAATAGACTTGCCAAATTACGAACAATCAAGACAAAATATTGGTTTAGTATTTGCTGAAGATTCAATATTAACGATCGGTATTTTTTCGTAATTAATAATATGGCAATCTTATTTAGTAACGCAACAGAAAAAAGCAGCATTTTTTATATAGGAGGTTCTTATGGTGCTGCTTGGGGAGATTTTAATAACGATAGATTTCCTGACCTTTGGGTAAGTAATCATGGTACTCCAGGTATTCTTTATGAAAATCTAGAAGATGGTAAGTTTAGAGATGTCACTTTAAAAATCTTCGGAGACAAACCACGAGGAGATCAACATGGTGCTGCTTGGGCAGATTTTGATAATGATGGAGATTTAGATTTAATTGAATTAATCGGAGCCGATTCTGGTACGGGTAGCTTAATCGATCCCAAATTAGCCAATCAATTTTTTATTAATGAAGGCGGAAAGTTACAAGATCGAGCTATTTTGTATGGTCTTGATTATATCGGTTCTCGCGGTAGAAATCCGCTTTGGTTTGATTACAACAATGATGGTTGGCTAGATTTATTTCAGGGTGCCGCACAGCGTCCTGACGGATTAGTTCCAGCTACAATTTTTTTTCAAGAAAATCAAAAATTTGTCGATTTAAGTTCTCGTCTTAATTTGGATATTTCTCCTAGTAAATATGGTTTATTATCAGATTTATCAGGAGATAAACAATTAGAATTATTATTGCTTAATCCTTCCAAAGGACTGTCAGTTTATGAGTCAAAAACCATAGAAGAACTTACCGCCTCAATACTCAATTCCGATCTGAAAGCAAGTGATGTAATTTCAGAAGATTTTAATGGAGACTTGTTACCAGATTTATATTTGACTAGGCAAAGTTTAGGAGATTCTGCTTTAGCTCAAGAATCATCTCAAAAAATTCGCTTGAGATTACAAGCACGAGATGGTGATAAAGGCTTCACCTTTACAACTGATGGTGAAATTACTATTGATTTATTCACTTTTGGCTTTGGTGTTGAAAAAATTAATTCTGACAAAATTTTTATTGGTAGTGAAGGTTTAAATCCATCAGAATTAGGTTGGGAATTTGAGTCAGATAACTCTTCAATTAGTCACTTAAAATTAAATTTATCGCCAGATGATTTCAGAGTTAAAGGAATTGCGGATTTTATCTCTGGACAAGATGAAGGCATTTATCTCGGCTACGATCCTGCTTTACAACAATGGCAAGTTTCTCTTTCAACTCCTAATAAAGATTTGGTAGCAGGAATTATCGAATCAACTAACTTTATTTCTGAATTAACTGCTTTAAATTTTAATTACCAACAAGAGCCGTCGCCAGATTTATTGTTACTTAATAATGGTTCAACTTTAGTAGACAGTACATATTTAACTCGCTCGCTCGGCAAATTAAATAATTAATTAACTGCCTTAAAAACTTATTCAGCAAGCTCTAGATACATAACTGAGATAATTTACCGCAGTCATTATTACCTTGTTGATGAGATTGTTGCTCATACAATTTTAATATTTGTTCATAGGCTGGAAAATCAGCATGAGAATCAATATAATTTTTCTCTTCTCTAGTTAAAATTCTTTCTTTTTGTTGCAAAGTTAAAGCTCTTTGATTAATCTTTTTAATTCCTTCTTGAACTTCCTGAATTTCTGTATTAACTTGTAAATAATGAAACAGACTCAACATCTTGGAGCGATCAATAAAAAAATCTTCGTATTTAATAAAATAAACCTCATAAAATTTGACTAAATTTTGAATTTCATTTAATTCATTATTCCAGTCAGATACAGCCACTGAATAATCTCTAGTTAGTTTCCAGGATTTTTTGATTCCTTGGGACGCTTGATTGACTCTATCATTATAAGAACAAGCCACATCATAAATATTCCGAAATATATAAATAACTTTTGCTTGGGGCAGATTTAAAAAGGTATTTTTCCAATATTGAATAAATCCTGGTCTTTTATCACCAACATATTTAGCTGTATTATATTTAGGTTTAATTGATTCATATAATTGAGGACGAACTAAATATCCTTTACTATTGGTATCAAAAAAAATTTTTCTTTGGAAAGACATAGCAGAGAGATCATATTCTTTCTCATATCGTTCAATACCCAAACAAATTTCTGGACTTGAATTTAGTAATTCTCCTAATGCAGTTGTTCCAGATCTAGCATTGCCAATTGCAAATAGATAATTGCGACCTTTGGCAATATTTTCTACCATAAGCTTTCGACTTTTAGCGATTGAGTTGATTTTATGAGCTAGTCGAGAATTAATTTGATTTAGAGAACAATCATTTAATTTAGTTGGAATAAATAAAATTTGACCCAAAGTAATAGTTTGAGCATTATCCAAGATAACTATTAAAGTTAATTCTGGATGTTCACTAGGAATAAGATTAAACTCTACATGACACTGCCACCTAGCCGTAGAACTATCTTCTATGTCGGGAAATTTTTGACTAAATTTACGAGATTGACAATTAAGTTGTGCTTTGAATAAAAATTTTTCTCCAACAAGATTAATTTCTTTGATTTGGCTATTTTTACTCAATGCGAGTCCACTAAGAATTACTTTTTGATTAAAATTTAATAATAATTGATTATTTTGATGAGAGTCTAAGGAAAAAAAATGAAAATATTGTTGCCAGTTTTCTTGTTCTATTAAATTTATTTTTATTTGATATACTATGTCTAGTTCATTGATATCATTTAAAATTATTTCTTGCTCGCTAATCACCCTAAAAAAACTCCTGTTTTAATTTTATATAAAATCAATAATAGTTATTGTCAATTTAACCAAAAAACTCAAAAATATAATTTCTGCAAAATTTTATGAGCTTGATTATTGTGGAAATATTTAATGAAAGTTTTTGGTATTTTAGAAAGTAAAAACAACATTAAACATAATATTTACTCATCTAAAAAAAAATTAGTAATTATTTTTTTTAATTACTAAATTAACATGATGTTTTATTAATAGGCTCAGTAAAAATACTGAAGAGCAATCCTGGATTAATGTTAGAAACTAGATGAAAAGTAAATTATAAACACAGTTTGATTAATTTTTTTTCTGCCAAAGTTACTAAATCAAGTTGTCAGTATTTTAAGTAGTTTTATTTTCCTGATGTACCAATTAGCAGATGAAAACTACTGAGATAGAATTCAAAGAAAGCTTAATTTTAAAGATAGATTTGGTGACTGTTTTGAAAACAGTCTCGACGTAGCAGAGGCGCGATCGCTTTATGATAGTTTTATTATTATTGACCAGTAACACTCTTAATAAAATTAGGATCGTGAGCGGGACTGTAAACATCTACTTGAGTTGAAGGAGTCACCGTAATTGTAGGAGTAGTTAAACCAGTATTATTTTGATTGCCACCACCAACAAAATATTCGGCATCACGACTTTGTTGTACTTCACCTGCACCAATACCAACTTGAGTATTAGTACCACCTGCAACGTTGTTAAAACAATTATCATCACTGCCTGTAGTAACATTATTTTCTTGTTGAGCAGGAGTTTGAGAACCGTGAATCGCAACTTGAGTATTCACATCGTAAACTAGACAAGCTTTAGCAGCAGGGGTAAAGGAAGGAGTGAAGGGTAATAAAGCTGAAAAAGATAATAGGCTGAGAGAAACAAATCTAAATTTCATAGTAACCTCACAATAATAATTAATTTCTAGACCTCTTTTGATGAAGCAGTAATTGCTGTCTTCATTGATTCCTTACGCAAGTATTGATAGGTTTATGCACATTCAAAATTAAACTCTTGCTGATGACCAAAATTTTGGCAATCAGACTTGGTTTTTGTTTCGTTGTCGCCACAGACTCCAGCCATAACCCATAATAAAAGGAAACCATAGCCAAAAAGTTTCAACTTCATTTAATTGCCAGTTGCGATCGCCTAAAGCTTGACGATAAGGTAAAACAAAATAAATAAAAGCAGAAATACTAACTAAACGTACTCCTAAATTTTGAGTAGGGACAGCAAAAGGAATGATCCAGGTAAAATACCAACTGTGAATCAGCGGAGAAAATATCAGTAAAGTAAATAAATAGCCTTCTGCAAATTGTCGAAAAGTTTTCTTGTACCACAATAACCAAATTCCTACTAATCCCAAAGCAATCATCAAAATTGCCTTGGTTTTTAAAAATGGTTGCCAAATTCGAGCCAAAATGTAAGGTAATAAATCAGCACTTCGTCCAGGGAAAATCAAAGTAGAGCTATTAGGAATAAGAGAGCAAAAACTAGAATTACAAAAATCAACTGTGGTGAAGATTAAAGGTAAAAAACCATAAATTAAGATAGCTATTACTTGTTTTAAATTAAGTTTACGCCAAGCTTGCCAAGCAAGAAAACCCAAAATTGGTAAAGAAACCCATTTGATAGCAATACTAATACCCAAGAGTAAAGCACTTCCCAACCACCGCCAATTATAACGAGTATAATCGAAGACCAACCAAGCAGTTACCAAGGGTAAAATAAACCAACTATCGTAGTATCCTCCACCAGCAAAAGCATAAATCACCAAAGGATTCCAAGCGTAGAGAGTTGTTTTGAGTTGAGCAAATTGTCGAGTTAATAGCCAACAAATTAATAAATCAGCTAAGACAAAAGCTATTTTAAAAGTAATTACATCAAGATAAATAGTTGCTAATAAATTAAAGCCTAATTGTGCTAGTGGGAAATAAATTGCTGCCCTATTTTTATTATTAATTAATGACCACCATTCAGTGTGATAAGGAATTAGTTCGTTGGCATTAGGCGCGAAATCATAAGGACTAAAATTTTGAGTTTGTAGATAGCCTTCCCAAAGATATCGCCAAATCTCATCTCCTGGATACATAAATATTAATAACAGGCGTGTGACAATCACGATTGTCCAAAACCACCACTTCTGTAAATAAGCAAGTCGCCATGAACAGATAAAACCTAAACTCATCGCTCCAATACCAAGCCAAAATCTAGGTACTGCATTTATCTGGCGAAAATCTCCGAAGGGAATAATTAAAGATGAACCGAGTAACAGTAAAATTCCACTGAGATAGGAATTGAATTGAGGCTGTTTTAAGTTAATCCAAGCAAAAAATGTAAATAAATAAGTTTGTGGGTTAGAAACAACTTGATGCAATTTGCTTCTAATCCTAAAAATTTGACATAAATAAAATTGGGCTAAAATATTTAAAATAATCTTTCCTGCTAAAACACTGCCTGAAATAGTATCAGATATTTGAGATTTTATAGTTCATTTAGGACAATAACTTACAAGAATTTCATAAATTTGTAAACTATTTTTATTACTTTTGTTTGTTTCTCTAAAGTTTATTTCCTGCTTTAATTCTTGCAGTTAATAGCATCTCAAGTATCTACCCAATTAGCTTTAGGTCATCACTAAAATCTTGTTCTGATAAAAATTTATCTTTTACGATGAAAAAATTAAGGTAACTTTAATAATTGCGTTTTATTTTCCTGAGAAGATATTGAAAAACCCAAAGGAATGAGGGCGATTTTATGATTATTATAATCGGTTTATTTGCCTTTACTTATCTCAAAAGTGAAGATCTGGCTGCTTTAATTCATCCTGCGATCGCAGTTGCTTTTGTTTTCCCTCTCATCGGTATAGTAGTTAATTATGCTTGGCAAACTCGTCAACGCAGATTACAAACCGCAGCAGGTGATAAAAGTAAAATTCCTCCTGTAGTCGGTAGAGAACACGTTCAAATGGGGCGTTGGCTGACTGGTGCAGTGGTAGGAGTTACTCTAATTGCTTTAGCTTATTCGGTGGTGTTTGGTTCTGGTGGTTTTTTGGAACAGCAAAACAAGGGAAATTTAAACACTACTCAACTTATTCTGATTATTTTGATGTTTATTGCTACCATAGCTTCCTTAATCTTGCTTTATCGTGCTAGACAATCCTTGTGGCGAGGAATTTTTGCTACTCTCAGTGGCATGGGTTTAATTATTTTAGGTAGTCAAGATGGAGTGTATCGATTAGGTAATGAGTGGTATTGGTCGCATTATTATTATGGAATTACAGTTTCTTTATTAATGATTTTTTCTTTAGCAATTATTGAGGATATTTACAAAGATCGTTCCAATCGTTGGCGTTATGTCCACATTATTCTTAATTGTTTAGCTTTACTGCTCTTTCTTGGTCAGGGAATTACTGGTACCAGAGATTTATTAGAAATTCCTCTATCTTGGCAAAAACCAGCAGTTTATAAGTGTAATTTTAATAAAAGAAGTTGTCAGGCAGCTAATCCCCTTCTACCAGACACTAATCAAGTTGATTGTTAATGGTAACTGGTTATTAGTAAACAGAACTTACGCACTAAGACGTAAAAACAGGGGTTTTAGATTCTTCACTATCGTTCAGAATGACACAATTTCGTTTTCACTGCGTAAGTCCTAGTCAAGTAAAAAGTAAAAAGCGCGAAGCGTCCTGAGTGAAACGAAGGATCAAAAGTAAAACACAGAAGGACGGGGTGTTTAAACATCAGAAGAAATCTCCGATAACAGTCGCTCCAAAAGGTAACTGATAACTGAAACTGGATCTAATAATGACTACCAGATTTGCGATGGTGAACCGCGGTAATGCCTTCAGATTGTAATAGTTTACCTTGAGTTGCTGTGGCATAGATTACCCAATGATCTCCACATTCTAACCGACTCTTGATCTGGCATTCTAGATAAGCTAAAGCATCGGTTAGAATTGGACAGCCATTTTCTGCTTCTTCAGTAGCAACTCCCTTAAAACGATCTTCTCCTGGCGCAAAAGGTTTGAGAAAATGCTTCATTAAACCTAAATGCTTCCCTTCTTGTAAAATATTTAAAACAAAATTACTATCTAGATGTAACAAAGATTCGATCGCTCGTTCTTTGGCGACAGCTACAGTAATACCAGGAGGATTGAACGTAGCTTGAGATACCCAACTCGCTAACATTGCTCCTTTTAATTCATGAAATTTAGTTGTAACAATACAAAGAGAACCAACAATTCTACCTAAAGCTTGTTCAGTGCGATCGCTTTCAGAAGTAATTGTGCCTTGTTTTCCTTTACGGACTTTTTGGGATTTTTTCAGTGCTTGAGCGAAATCTGTGCCTGTTTCTTCACAGGTTTTGAGGATTAGATCCGTTGGTTTAAATTTAACTCGAATTGGTTCAAAACCAAAACTATAACCAGCATTACGGAATTTATTTTCTAATAAATCGATTGCTTCTCCACTCCAACCAAACGAACCAAAGACACCGATTAATTTGGTTTTATCAGTATTAGCTAAAATGATGCCTAATGCAGTTTGAATTTGGGTTGGCGCGTGTCCTCCCAAGGTAGGTGAACCGACTATAATTCCTGAAGCTTTGGTTAGTACTGCTTTAATTTCTTCTGGTTCAGCAAATTCAGCATTAATCGATTCTACAGCCACTCCTGCTTTGGTGATTCCCCTTGCTAACGCCTGGGCAATTGTAGCAGTGTTACCATAGGCAGAGGCATAAATTAAAGCTACGGTTAAATTGCAGTCGCTCTGGTTTTTGAGCCAGGAGCGATAATCTAGCGTTAATTCCGTTAAACTGTAGCGAACTAAAGGTCCATGACCTGTAGCGTAAATTTTAGCATTTTTTCCTGCAATTTTATCTAAAGCTGCTTCGATTTGACGGGCATGGGGAGCCATCAAACAATCAAAGTAGTAACGACGGTCTTCATTGTAAACCGTCCAGCCTTCATCAAAAACTTGTTCGCCACAAACGTGCGCCCCAAATAATTTATCTGTATATAAAACTTGAGTTTTCGGATCGTAAGTACAAAGTTGATCGGGATAACGAGGATTAGGAGTAAGTATGAATTCTAAATAATGACCTTGCCCTAAATCTAGAGTTTCTTCTCCTTTGATCACAGTAATGTTTAATTCTGTTTCGGGGAGAATTTTACGTAAAGAAATTGCTCCTGGATTAGAACAAACGATCTTAAGTTGAGGTGCAAGCTCTAATAAAGCTTTGATAGTAGCACCACGATTAGGATTAAGATGTCCTAAAATTAAATAGTCAATTTGACTGAGATCGATTCTGTCTCTTAGCGCAGCCAAAAAAATCTCCGTAAAAGATTCTCCTGGTGGATCGATTAAAGCTGTTTTGTCTCCTTCGATTAAATACGAATTGGCAGTAGTTCCTTTTTGAAGGGCGTATTCAATTTCAAACTTCAATCTCTCCCAAGTACGCGATCGCATTACTTTGGTATTAGCAGCAATAGGAAAAACTTGAACGTCTTTGGCTGAATTTGGAGACATAATGCTTGCTGATTAATACTAATTTAATAAACCACCATTAATTTAGAGAGTATCGGAAAACTTGACAGTAATGCAAAATAAATATTTTTTAATTGAGAGTAAGGGCGATCAGTTTTGCTAAATCTGACAAATGCTCTTTGGTAATTTCAAGGATTTGAGCTTCAGTTTGAGCATAATGAAGACAAAGCCATCCTTTGACTTGATTTTGGTTAATTACAGGTGCAATCAACAAAGCCCTAGTGTTTAATTCAGACAACTGAGCGATCGCTGTTGCTGGTAAATTAGTTTGGCTCAAATCTTCAATCGTTATTATTTCTTCTTGTCGATCTAGTTGAGCATTTTCAGCTATCAAATTAAACCAATCAGGTAAATCTCTGGTTGCAATAGAAGAATCACCCAATTTAATCGACTCAACTACACTTTGATTCTCTTGATAAAATACTACTCGTTCAACTTGAAAGAAACTTTGTAAATCAGCCAAAATGGTTGGTAAACTTTCCCGAACTTCAACCGCTAAGGATAACTGTTGCAAAATTTTTCTGAATAACTTTTCCCAAGCTAATTGTTGATGCAACTTTTCTGTCGCTAATTCGGCACTAACTAAAGCTTGATTAATCATTAGCAAATGTCGCACTCTTTGCACCAATACCGTCCAATTAATTGGCTTCGTAATGTAGTCAGTTATACCAGCAGCAAAAGCCTTTTCCACGGATTCGTGATCGTCGAGAACCGTAATCATTAAAATCGGAATCAGATTACCTCTAGGAAGTTGACGAATGCGATCGCAGCAAGTTAAACCATCCAGATCTGGCATCATCGCATCCAACAAAATCATATCTGGTTGCAGACGACTATATTCTGCCAAACATTGCTCTCCATTTTTAGTTTCGATTACTTGATAACCTTCTTCAGACAATGCCAAATTCAAAAGCGATCGCATCGAGCGGTCGTCATCAGCAATGAGAATTATAGGAATTCGCTTAGAAATATCAGTACTAAAATTAATCATAGACACACTCTTGCTGTAAAGCTTCTCTTACTTTGGCATATTCAAACTCTAACTGTCCGATTTGTTCTTTAGCACCCTCAATTGTGCCAGAACGAGCCAAATCTTCTATTTGTTTACAATAATGAGACAATTTAACTGCTCCTAAGTTAGCACTACTAGAACGAAGACTATGAGCAGCTAATCGTAACTTTTCACTATCTTGATTACTGATAGCTTCAACAATTTCTTGTAATTTGAGAGGACTGTCTTCAAAATATTGTTTAATAATTTGTGTGAGCAAAATCTTGCCTTTAGCTCCTCCTAATTTACGTAAAGAATTTAAAATTTGCTGATCGATAATTGATTCTATAGGCGGAGGGTCGTCCCCTGATTCTCGACGCACAGCGTCTCCTTGTTCTGTCTTTTCAAGGCGGAGTACCTTCGACTCTGCTGAATTATCCAAATCAAAGCTTGAAATTGATTTTTCTTGGGCTATAAAAGTTTTAGTTTCAGAGGATTCTTCGTCATTGTTTAATAGGTTTAGTGACTTAGCTGCTTTGGTTAAAGCTTGACTTAACCCAGAAAGCCGAATTGGTTTAGTTAAAAAGTCTTTCATGCCTACTTGTAAACACTTGTTGCGGTCTTCTGCCATCGCATAAGCAGTCAGAGCAATAATGTAGGGACAATCTTTTTGCTTGGCTAAAATATGTTTCGTAGCCGTTATGCCATCCATTTCAGGCATTTCTACATCCATCAGGATTACATCGTAATTAACCTGTTCTAAAGCGTTAATTACTTCCAACCCATTTTTAACTACATCTGCCCGATAACCTAATTTCTGAAGCAGGAGTAGAGCAACTTGTTGATTGACGCTATTATCTTCCGCCAAAAGGATTTTTAAAGGAAATGGCTCTTGTGAAGAAGTTAGAGAGGTTTGAATGATCTTTCGGGAAGAAGAGAGATTCTTATTGCAAAATGAATCAACCGACGTAGTCAAGATTGTGAAATAAAAACTTGAACCCAACATCTGATTTAAACTGGGTTTTTGAGCTTGAGATTGCCAATTAGGCGACGGTTCACCAGCAACTGAACCACAACTTTCTACCCAGATACAACCACCCATCAACTCTGCTAATTGCTTGCTAATTGCTAATCCTAAACCCGTACCTCCGTACTTACGGCTAATTGAAGCATCTACTTGGCTAAAAGACTTAAATAAAGACTGTTGTTGCTCTGGTGTAATACCAATACCCGTATCTTGTACTGAAAATTGAATTTCGTACATTTGTTTAGCCGCATCGATTAAGTTAGCATTAACTGAGACAAAAATTTGTCCTATTTCCGTAAATTTAACTGCATTTGCCAATAAATTGACTAAAATCTGGCGAATTCTAGTAATATCTCCTGTGATTATTCGAGGAACTTGAGGATCGAAATTCAAAAATAATTGCAATCCTTTATCTGTAATTTTTTGTTGAACTAAAGCGATCGCTTCTTGAAGACAATTCTGTAACTCAAACGGATGATTTTCTATTTCCAGCTTGCCCGATTCAATTTTAGAAAAATCTAAAATATCATTGATGATTGTCAGTAAAGCTTCAGCACTACTGCGAATTGTTTGGGTAAAATACCGTTGTTGGTTAGTTAAATCAGTGTCTAATAATAATCCTGCCATGCCAATTACTGCATTCATTGGCGTACGGATTTCATGACTCATGGTTGCCAGAAATTGACTTTTTGCTTGATTGGCTGCTTCGGCGTTTTGTTTGGCTAGATTTAACTCCTGATTTTGTTGAGCCAATTGTTTCCTTTGCAAAGTTTCTAATTTTAATAGTTGTGCTTGAGCTAGGGCAATCCCAACTTGGGCTGCCACAGCTTCAATTAATTCAATTTCATCCTCAGTCCAACGACGAAAGCGATCGCATTGTTGCAGTCCAATGATGCCATTGACTTTTCCTTGATAAGAAGTACGTACTGCTAGCATTGATTTGATTTTTAGTTGTTTGCAAACAGATACCATCGGTTGCAGTAAGGAGTCTTGAAAAACGTTGTGAGAAGCTACTGGTTCGTCTTGACTCAGAACTTTTTGGGCATGAGGATTATCAACGACAGAAATTTCTTGATGGAGCATTGATGGACTATCAAAGTTAAGATATTCGGCAACGCAGGGAATTTGGGCAACAGCATCAGACTCCTGTTGATAGTTATGGATGACGCAGCGACTGACATTAAATACTTGACCGATCTGATTTACTGTAGTTTGAATAATTTTTGCTACATCTAAACTCTGACGAATTTCTTCAGTAATCTGCCTCAATAACAATGTTTGTCGTAACTGATGTTCCAGAATAGTTTGGGTTTGTTGCCGTTCGATTTCACTTTCTAGCCATTGAGCCATTAACCTTAACAATTTTTGATCAGCTTCTTTAAAAGGCTGTTGACGACTTTTAGAACTGAAAAAGCAAAGTATGCCATAAATTTGATTGGCTACGATCACACGCATTCCCAGATAAACTTTGAATTGAAAAGTAAATTCTGTTAATTTACTGAGATGGCAATCGGGACTGCAATTAAAAATAATCGGTTCTGAACTTACCAAAGTTTGTTTTAAAGGTTTAAAGCTGACTTCGTCCAAAAGATTACCCAAATTGAAAACGCGCTCTTTAATTAATTGTTTATCTTCATCAGTCAGAGGATAAATAGCCTCAATGTTGAGCAATTCATGTTCAATTTTGATCAATACCCCAACTTCTAACCCAAAATATTCAGGTCCCATTTTCAACAAACGTTGGAGACGTTTTTCAAAACTCAAATCTTGAGCAGCAATAACTTCCTGAAGCAGGCGATCTCGTTGTTCTTTTTCTCTTTCCGCTTGTTTACGTTCGGTAATATCGGTGATAAAAATTCTGATTAACTCACTGGCAGGAAGATAATGAATGGCTTGTTCAAAGATTTGATGATTAATTTCTATTTCTCTGCTTAGAGATTGTTCAGGTTGATTTTGAACTAATAAAGGTACTTCTGCCAGGATGGGATGTTCGCTGCCAACCTCTTTGAGATTGGGAAATTGACTAATCGCTGCTGGATTTACATAAGTAATTTTTCCCCCTAAATTAATTTCGATAATTGGATTAGGAATTAATTCAGGAAAAGAAGCCAATCGTGCTAAAACAACATCGCTAGAATCATGCCAAAGATTATCTTGAGCAGCAACTAAAGTTTTAAAAGAATTAGTTGGATTGGATAAAAAACCAGAGACATCATTGACTTCAGAAAATTCTGCATACTCTGAATCTAATAAATTAGACAGAACATAATATTTGATTTTAATGTGATCGCCAAATTCGATTACATCTCCATGTTTGAGGTCGTAAGAAGTATATTTTTTACGATTGATAAACAAACCATTGGTACTTTTTTTGCCGTTTAAATTCCCATCAATAATCCGAAATAAATAGCGATCGCTTTCTGGCACTGTCATCCGCAAAATCATCGCATGTTGACGAGAAATTGACCGTCCATGAAGGACAATCGAATTGCTTTGATCTCTACCAATTGAATAAGTTGCCATTTCTAAAGGAACTGTTCTTTTGCCTTTTTTGTCGTGAATTACAAGCAAATGGCGGATTTTTTGGCGTTGACTGTCCATCATCAATTTCTTCTGCGGTGATTAGCCTTTGTAATCCCGTTTTAATCTCTTTAGCTTCAGTTGACCAGAGATAATTAAAAAAATTATTAGACTTTTTGATCTAGTCAGGCAATAGGGGTGCAGAGGGTGCAGGGGGAGAAAAGGGGACAATCAACAATCAACGAGAGCTATTGAAGTTATACATGAACGGATACAAATCACACCCCAACACGAACGCGATGGCTAACATCGTGCTGAAATACTAGGGTTAATTGAAAACGTAGGTCTTGCTATGAAACTTGTCTCCGTCATCGTTCCAGTATATAAAGTAGAAGAGTATATTGCCCAGACCATTCAATCGGTTCTCAATCAAACTTATCCTCATTTTGAATTATTAATTATTGATGATGAATCGAGCGATCGCAGTGTAGAAATTTGTCAGCAATTTAGAGATCCTAGAGTCAAAATTATTAGTCAAACTAATCGCGGTTTAGCTGGAGCTAGAAATACGGGTATTCGTAATGCTAAGGGTGATTATTTGGCTTTTCTCGATGGAGATGACCTCTGGTTACCAGAAAAACTAGCTCAACATATTAAGCATCTTGAGTCTTCTCCTGAAGTGGGTGTTAGTTTTAGTCGTTCTCAATTTATCGACCGTCAAGGCAACTCCTTGGGAATTTATCAAATGCCCAAATTAAAAGGCATTACCCCTGAGCATTTACTTTGTCGTAACCCCATTGGTAATGGTTCTGCTCCTGTAATTCGTCGCGAAACTCTAGCAGCAATCCGTTTTACTGAAAATCGCTATGGCACAGTAGAAGACTTTTATTTCGATGAGAATTTCCGTCAGTCAGAAGATATCGAATGTTGGATTAGAATTGCAGCCCAAACCACCTGGAAAATTGAAGGTATTCCCGACGCACTCACCCTCTATCGAGTTAATGCAGAAGGACTTTCGGCTAATATCCTTAAACAATTAGATTCTTGGGAACAAGTCATCACTAAGCACCGCCACCATTTACCAGAATTAGTTGCCCAGTGGGAAAAACCAGCTAGAGCTTATCAAATGCGCTATCTTGCTCGTCGAGCAGTCCGCTTAAAAGATGGTTCGATGGCAGTGAAATTAATTAATCGAGCTTTAGTTACTCATTGGTTAATTGTCTTGGCTGAACCTAACCGTACTTTGTTGACATTGGCTGCTGCTTATTTATTAAAATTATTACCTTTAAGTTTCTATAATCAATTTGAAACTTGGACATTAAAATTAACTGGTTTGATGCACAGAATGCGAATCAGTCGCGATCGCCAGAAACTTAAATATGCTTAGTTCTAATTCAATTTTTTGGCACAAAAGTAGGGAAATACCTGGATACTTTCCTACTTTTGCATAGCAAACATTAAGTTGCTTTCTTTTTGGTGGTTTTCTTTTTAGTAGTAGCAGATTTAGTAGTATTTTTAGCTTTAGATTTAGTTTTGGTTTTTTTAGTACCAGCCTTATCTGCCAGCAATTTCACTGCTGTTTCCAAAGTAATGCTTTCTACTGTTTCCCCTTCAGAAAGCCCCACATTCACCTTGCCGTGTTTGATGTAATCTCCATAAGGACCTTTGTAAACATTAACTGGTTCTTTATCTTCAGGATGTGCGCCTAGTTCCTTGAGAGGTTTTTTGGTACTGCCACCACTACGAGAACGTTTGGGTTGCGCCAGTAGTTCCATTGCCCGTTCAAAACTAACCGTTAAAACATCATCCTCCGCTTTAAGAGAACGATAATCTTTTTTTGCTTTTTTCTCTACTTCATCTTTGTATTCGTGAACTACATAAGGTCCGAAGCGACCCAAACTAGCTTTAACATTTCCCCCTGTTTCGGGGTGAACTCCCAACATTCTGGGTAAAGATAATAAACCTACTGCCATTTCAACGTTAACGTCATCGGCAGTCACACCTTTAGGCAAAGAAACTTGTTTAGGTTTAGGATTTTCTTCTGTTTTTTTTCCTAATTGTACGTAAGGTCCATAGGGACCAGTCAGCAAGAAAATTGGTTCGCCTGTTTCGGGATGTAAACCAACCTTATCAGGACCTTCAATTTTTTGGCGAATTAAAGATTCAATTTGTTCGGGACTTAAATCGGCTGGGGTTAAATCTAGAGGAATTGAGGTTTTAACTACCTCATCTCCATTAGCTACTTCGATATATGGGCCATATTTACCAATGCGGACTGTCGCATCTAAATTTTCTAGTTGAATGCTTTTAGCAGAAGCTGGATCTATTTCCTTTTCTCTAGCGTTGACTTGTGTTTCTAAGCCTTCTTGTCCCGAATAGAATTTTTTCAAATAAGGTATCCATTGGGCTTCGCCTGTAGCAATTTCGTCTAGAGTTTGTTCCATTTTGGAAGTGAAACTCGAATCCACTAAATCGGGAAAATGTTGCTCTAACAAACTGGTAACGGCAAAAGCCGTAAAAGTTGGCACTAGGGCTTTATTCCGCATCTGGACGTAACCACGGTCAATAATTGTCCCGATGATGCTAGCGTAAGTACTAGGTCTACCCACACCTTCACTTTCTAGAGTTTTGACTAAAGAGGCTTCTGTATATCTAGCTGGTGGTTGGGTTTCGTGACCAATAGCTTCTAATTCTTGACAATTAGGGCGGTCGCCTTCTTTGAGGGGTGGTAAGATCACTTCTTGATTTTCTAAAGCTGCCTCGGGGTCATCTGAACCTTCTACATATGCACGGAAAAAACCAGGAAAGTCAATTCTTTTACCTGAAGAACGAAAAACAGCATCTTCCACATCGATATTGACCGTAATTTGAGTCAACCTTGCTTCTGCCATTTGACTGGCAACTGTCCGCTTCCAAATCAGATCGTAGAGAGAAAATTCTCTACCCGATAATCCTGTTTCTTGGGGAGTCCGAAAACTACTCCCCGCAGGACGAATAGCTTCGTGGGCTTCTTGGGCAGATTTACTTTTAGTACTGTATTGACGAGGTTTAGGACTAAGATATTCTTTACCATACATCTGTTCGACACAATTGCGAGCAGCAGCGATCGCTTGTTCGGAAAGATGGACAGAATCAGTCCGCATATAGGTAATATAGCCCTGTTCGTAGAGTTTTTGCGCCACACTCATCGTTTCTCTAGCCGAGATACCCAGTTTGCGGTTGGATTCTTGTTGGAGAGTTGAAGTAGTAAAAGGAGGTGCTGGATTACGTTTAGTAGCTTTTTCCTCTGTTTTACTGACCGTCCAAGTCTTATCAAATAATCTCTCTTTGAGGGCATTAGCTTCTGCTTCATTGAGTAAGACTACATTTCTTCCTTCAGCAATTCTGCCTGTATTTGGGTCAAAATCACTTCCTGTAGCTAATTTTTTTCCTGCCAAAGTAATCAATTTGGCTTCAAACGGACTTTTTTCCTGTTCTAAAATTGCTTTTAAATCCCAATAATCGCCTGATTGGAAAGCGCGACGTTCTCTTTCCCGTTCGACTAACAACCGTACCGCTACAGACTGGACTCGACCAGCCGATAAACCCCGTTTAATTTTTTTCCACAACAGAGGAGAAAGGGTATAACCGTACAAACGATCTAAGATGCGACGGGTTTCTTGGGCATGAACCAAATCTTGATCGACTTCACGACAATTTTTTAAAGCTTGTTGAATCGCCTCACGAGTAATTTCATGAAACACCATGCGCTTGACGGGAACTTTAGGCTTGAGTAGTTCTAGCAAATGCCAGCTAATACTTTCGCCTTCCCTGTCTTCATCCGTCGCTAAGATTAATTCTTCTGCTTGTTTCAGTGCGTTTTTTAGTTCTTGGACAATCTTCTTTTTGCTTTTCGGAATCACATAAATTGGTTGAAATTGATCTTCTACATTGACTCCTAAATTCGCCCAAGGTTGATCTTTGCATTCAGGAGGAATTTCATCGGCGGATGAAGGTAAATCACGGACATGACCCATCGATGCTTCTACCTGATAACTAGAAGGAAGGTAGTTGCGAATTGTACGAGCTTTAGTAGGAGATTCAACAATAACCAGAGTTGACATAGAAACTAACTTAACGCAGTAAAATAACAGAAGTTTGTTTAGATAAAGATTGATGCCTTAATTTACAGTTATAGTCATTTGTTTAAAAAACATCCTTGCTTAACTTGGATTTAACTTAACTATATTCAACAATTAGCACTATTTTCTTATCTCTATCTGTAGATAAGAAGTGCTGGTTTTGTCAAGAGTAAGTTACCTCACACGTTACAATCCTCTGTAAAGGTTTTTAACGATTTGCTTACCAGCTATCTTTCTTACCATAACGACAACCTATGGATTTTTCTAGTACTATTGCTACTCAACTTAACGCAGGAACAATTTTGCCCGAAGGCATAGTGATTGTTACCCTGATGGTCATTTTAGTTGGAGACTTAATTCTCGGTCGTAGTTTTTCTCGTATTTTGCCTTATGTGGCAATGGCGGGATTACTCGCTGCGATTGTTGCGCTTTATCTTCAATGGGATACTCCTGATCCCAATTCTTTTTTAGGGGCATTTAGTAGCGATAACCTGAGCATTATTTTTCGTGCCATTGTCGCCCTTTCTACCCTTGTCACTATCCCAATGTCAATTCGCTACGTCCAACAATCTGGGACTTCTTTAGCCGAATTTATTGGCATTCTGTTAACGGCAACTTTGGGAGGAATGTTTCTTTCTGGGGCAAACGAATTAGTCATGGTTTTCATTTCCCTAGAGATGCTGAGTATTTCCTCTTATCTCATGACTGGTTATATGAAGCGTGACCCTCGTTCCAATGAAGCAGCCTTAAAATATTTATTGATTGGGGCTTCTTCTTCAGCCATTTTTCTCTACGGGGTATCGCTTTTGTATGGTTTGTCTGGAGGAGAAACTAATCTCAATGCGATCGCTACAGCTATTACTGATGCCAATGGTAGTCAATCTTTAGGACTTGCGATCGCTTTAGTGTTTGTGATTGCTGGTATTGCTTTCAAAATTTCTGCTGTACCTTTCCATCAATGGACTCCTGATGTTTACGAAGGTTCTCCTACTCCTGTAGTTGCGTTCTTATCAGTAGGTTCTAAAGCTGCTGGTTTTGCTTTAGCAATTCGTTTATTAGTAACGGCGTTTGCGCCTGTGACTGAACAATGGCACTTTATTTTCACTGCCTTAGCGATTTTTAGTATGATCCTAGGCAATGTGGTAGCCTTAGCACAAACCAGTATGAAACGAATGCTAGCGTATTCTTCAATTGCTCAAGCAGGGTTTGTCATGATTGGTTTGGTTGCAGGTACTGATGCAGGTTATGCCAGTATGATTTTCTATCTGTTAATCTACCTGTTTATGAACCTAGGTGCTTTTACTTGTGTGATTCTGTTCTCTCTCCGCACTGGTACAGATCAAATTAGCGAATATGCTGGTTTATACCAAAAAGACCCTTTATTAACTCTTTGTTTGAGTATTTGCTTGCTTTCTCTCGGCGGTATTCCTCCTCTAGCTGGTTTCTTCGGCAAAATTTATTTATTCTGGGCTGGTTGGCAAGCAGGTATTTACGGTTTGGTACTGCTTGGTTTAGTCACTACCGTTATTTCTATTTATTACTACATTCGAGTAGTCAAAATGATGGTAGTTAAAGAACCTCATGAAATGTCTGAGGCAGTAGAAAATTATCCTGTAATTCGTTGGAATATTTCAGGGATGCGTCCTCTACAAGTGAGCTTAATTGTATCAGTAATTGCCACTTCAATTGCAGGAATATTGTCTAATCCCTTGTTCACTTTGGCTAATGATTCTGTTACCAGTACGCCAATTTTACAGTCTACTGTTTTAACTCAAGAATTACCACAACAGCAAATTAAAGTTTCTACTTTGGATACTTTTTTTAATGAGTGATTGATAGTTAAATTAAGCAAAATTATTTAATAAGTCTGGTTAAACCAGGCTTTTTTTAATTAATTATTGATTTGCTGTTCAACTGTTGTTAATCTTTGGTCTAAATTTCTAACATCTTCTTTTAATTCAATCAATAAAGTAGCTAATCTTTCAAACATTGGATCGCTTCTGCCGATAGATTGACCATTAACACTCGGAGGATTATAAATAGGAGGTAAAACATCGGCATTTTCAAGAGAATCTTGTCTTGGTTTAGGGTAAGCGCGACTATTAGAAAAGTTTCTTTGACTCAGACGACGTAATTCACTTTCTAAACGACTAATTCTACTTCTTAAACTACTAATTTCTCCACTAAATTCAGTACTTGATTGAGCTAAAATTTTTTGATGACTAGATAAATTAATAGCAATAAAAATTGCGATGATTAAAAACCACATAAAAACAAATTTAATTTTCATTGATTAAAAAAAAAATGTTAATGGTTTATGGTTATTAGTAAAGTGAAAAGTAAAAAGTAAAAAGTGAAAAATAAAAAGGCAGAAGACTTAATTTGGTTCTTTGTTCCTTAATTCCCTATTAACTGGTAACTGATAACTGGTGTACGGGTTTGGCAATGCCAAACCCCTACCTGGTAACTGATAACTGATGTAGAGACGCGAAATTTCGCGTCTCTACTGATAACTGTCAAAGCCAATTTCCAACTAAAATAT
This sequence comes from uncultured bacterium, assembly GCA_964562685.1. Classification (GTDB taxonomy): domain Bacteria; phylum Cyanobacteriota; class Cyanobacteriia; order Cyanobacteriales; family Xenococcaceae; genus Stanieria. Next base: position 2,682 of record CAZLUP010000032.1, on the reverse strand, counting down.
AAGGCGACCAATAAAAAGGATGTTTATAGGCAGGATTATTAATTAAAGCTAATTGAGCTTGTCTGACAGCTTCAGCTTTAGTAATATTTTTTTTAGCTAATTCTTGATAAAATTGACCCATTAATTCAGCAGTTGCGCGATCGTTAACTGACCAAAGAGTAGCGAGGGTACTTCTGGCACCAGCACGAACCGCTATACCTGCTAACCCCAAAGCTGCCCATTGATCACCAATAGCGGTTTCACAAGCACTCAGTACTAATAATTCGATCGCTTGTTGTTGAGAAGGGCTTCTAGTTTGCAAAATCTGGTCTAATTTACCAATATTAATCCGAGTATCCCAAGCAAGCAGAAATGTTTCATCGAGTGTAGAACTAAACTGTCCGTGGGTGGCAATATGAACTACAGGATAGTTAGAAAACTTGATTTGTTGTTGGAGAGTTTGTTCGGTAAAGTTTTCATCTAACAAAACAGTCGTTTTGATTTGATTTTTAATTTCTTTTAATTCTAAATTGACATATTCTAACGCAGCAAAACCTTGTCTTTCTTGAGTTAATCCAGCAGCTAAAGTTTTGAGGTTAATCTGTTTTAGAGGACGAGGTGCTAATAATTGTAAACCTGGAGTGAGAGCAACATCATATTGTTCGATGAGATATTGTTTTCCATCATACAAAGCAGACATGGGAATATTTCGCAGCGTTCCGTCGGGAACAAAGACAATAGTTTTGATTCGATGTTTGACTAATTGGGGTAAAGCTGGACGAATTAACCAATCATAAAGTTGTTGTGCAGGAAGATAAAAATCTCTTCGACTACGGATCACAATGGTTTGACGCATTGTTTCAATTACTTTTTCCAACTCTGGTTGAGGAATTTTGGTTGAAAAATGATAGAGAGGTTGTCGAGGGATACTAACAATTACTTCCAAGCGATCGCGTAAAATAATTGGATAGATAACTGCCGATTGAGGATCTACTTTGTCAATATTAACTGGTTGAGCGTCTAAACAAGCTTCACGGAAAAAATTATGTAATTCAGCTATTTGAAGTGATTCAATCGTGTCTCTAGCTTGAATTAAATTAGTTTGAGTAAGTTGTGTTTGAGGTTGAGATTCTAATAATAAACTGACTAAACCTCGATAAACTGGTTCGACACTTGAGCGAAATGAATATTGAATATCTGGATCGATCGCAACTAAATCTTGACTGAGAGATTTGAGTAAGTCTACTGCTTGAGTATAAAAACCAATCGCGCCTTGACGATTTCCCTGTGCTTGAAGTATTCTACCCAATTGCCATTGCCAAAGATAACTAATTTCTGGTGCATTGATTGTCTGAGCAATCATTAATGCTTGTTTGGTTAAGTTTTCTGCCTCGAACCATTCTTGCTGCAATTCTGCGATTTGACCTAACAAACCCACTGCATAGGATTCTGCTCTTGATGAGCCTAAATTGTGGGATTTTTCGATAGCAAGCTTAAGTATTTGGCTAATTTCTTGCCAAGTAGGAAGATTATTTAATTTTATACCTTCTTGTTGCGCTTTTTGCCTGAGTTTAATTAAGCTATTGGCAAGACTAATTTGCTTGTAAATATTAGCTTGACTCAATGGTAAATTAGCTAGACTTGCTCGAATTTCTGGAATTAATTCTTGAGATCTTTGCCAAAATTGCGTATCCAATAATAAATTAAATTGAGCCAAGTTAATTTGCAGAGGTAAATTACTTTTGGCACAAATAAAACTTGCTTGACAAGTAAGTAATCCTTGTTGGTAAGATTCCAAAGCTTCTTGATAATTATCATTTGCCCACAAAATATTACCCAAACTCAATTTAGCTTTAGCTTCGTCTTCTAAAGATTTTAATTGAGTAGCAATGGTTAAACTTTCTGTTACAACTTCTTTTGCTTTGGGAAGATCTCCTACTAAACGCAGGATATCTCCATAACTTCTTAAACTGACCGCTTTAACTAAAGAAGCTGGTTGTTCGGCTAAAGTTTGGTTGGCTAACTCTAAAGTTTTGGCAGCACGATGGTATAAACCCAAAGCTTTAAAAGCACTAGCTTGATTGATCGTGGCACGAATTACCCCATCTCGATTGTCTAGTTGCTGATAAACTTCCGTTGCTTGTTGCCAAGATGCGATCGCATCTTCCGCTTGACCTTGTTCTAGTTGTAAGATACCTTGATTATTAAAAGTTTGAGCAGTTAAATGCTGTTTTGCTGCTGAATTACCCGAAATTTGGTCTAATAATTTAAAACTGCTCTTAATACTTTGTTGCGCTTGTTGCCATTCCCCTAATTGCTGATAAGCAAGAGCCAAATTACTCAAAACTCTTCCCTGACTGATTAAATCTCCTTGGTTAGCATAACTACGAACAGCTTGTTGCCAAAGAGCGATCGCTTTACTCCATTGACCTTGAGTATAAAAAGCTTTACCTTGTTGTTCAATAGTAGATGTCTGTGAAGCATTTGTTGCTAGTTGATTGATCTGATGACTTGATGATGTTTGAGCAAGTATGGGAAGATTAGTTCCCAACAAACTAACCAATAAACCAATTGAAGCTAAAACAAGTAATAGAATCAAACGCTTCTTAATATTTAGATGCATGAATTAAAAGAAAATTCCTGTCGAAAAATTCACATTTTTTGCCAATAAAAATTTAAATAATTGATATTTTGTTGAACTAT
>CAZLUP010000031.1:0-51297 GCA_964562685.1 uncultured bacterium | reverse complement strand
AGACGAAGGTTAATCAATAATTAAAAACGCTCTCCATTCTTGGGGGGCGTTTTTTAGTATTAATCAAATAAAGAAAATCACTCCCGACCTTTATTAAGATTAGGAGTGATTTTAGTGAATTAACTGTTGGAGGGTTTGGGGGGCTATAAGTCCGCGAGCGAAATCTTTGATTTGGCGTTGGGATACATAAACACCCCAAGCCAATTGAAAGGCTCGATGCCTTGAAAATTGACAATCATCTAAGCTTTCTAACAAACAAACAAAATCTGTTAGAATGTGGTCATGGAAAGCAAAACTTACACATACCGCATTCATCCAGATATTGACCAAGAAGCCAAAATGCTTGATTGGTTGGAACAATGCCGCCGTGTCTACAATTACGCACTGCGACAAAGAAAAGACTGGATAAATAGCCGAAAGTGTAGGATTGATGCTTGTAGTCTCAGACAGGAATATATTATTTCTGCGGATGAACCATATCCCGATTACTACAAACAGCAAAATGCACTGACTGAAGCCAAGAAAAACATCCCTAAATTTCAGGCTGTTCATTCTCAGGTTCTCCAAGATGCTCTCAAGAGACTTGACCGAGCATTCAAGATGAGACAAGAGAGGCAGTTTGGATTCCCACGCTTCAAGAAGATTGGTCGTTACCGTTCGTTTGTATTTCCTCAATTCAAAGCTAATCCTATAACTGGTTGGCAAATCAAGCTTCCTAAAATTGGCAAGATGCCCATTGTTTTGCACCGAGTTATCCCTGACGAATTTGTTGTCAAACAGGTTCGAGTTTTGATGAGAGCTTCGGGTTGGTATGTTCAACTGATTTTGCAGTCTGACATCTCTATCCCCGAACCAATGCCTCATGGTGAACCATTGGGAATTGATTGGGGTATTTCTAGTTTTGTTGCTACTAGCCAAGGTGAATTGATAGATAACCCTCGTTTCGCCATGAGGTCTCAAAGCAAGCTTAAATGGCTGCAACGTAGACTGAGCAAGAAACAGAAAGGGAGTAAGTCTTATCAAGCATTGGCAAAAAAGATATCTTTGCTGCACGAAAAGATTGGTAATCAGCGAAAAGATTTTCACTACAAAACCAGTCATCATTTGTGCCGTCAGGCTGGAATGATATTTGCCGAAGATCTGAATATCTTGGGACTTAGTAGAGGAATGCTTGCCAAGCACGTCTTGGATGGTGCGCCTGGGCAATTCTTGAGCATTTTGGATTGGGTTTGTCGCAAGACTGGGACTTACCATCAAAAAGTTGATGCCAAAGGTAGCAGTCAACTTTGCCCCGAATGCGGGGCTGATGTGCCTAAAGATTTGAGTGTCAGGATACATAGTTGTCCAGAATGTCATGTTGTTATGCCTCGCGACGTGGCTAGTGGAAAAATCATAGTAAATAGAGGTATTGAACAGGCAGAGCGGTCTTGGGGGTTTCCCCCAGGAGCTACTGTCGCAGCCGTTGAAGGTCTAGCGGTCAAGCTGGGTGTGGAGGAAGGCTCGGTAGAGTCCCGATGAGACACCAAATTCTCAATGTGAGTTGAGAAGCCCACGCTGTAATCTTTGATTCAGCGTTGGGAGTATGTCACTAATTTTGTATAACTATAAAAAAAAGCGATCACGCTAGCTGCACTTCGTGATCACAGCTTCACGCTTCTGCGGAGCAGGTCGAGTCTTGATGCTACTAGTTTTCTACGGACACGCAGTCCGTAGTCGCAACGCGCAGATCGCTTTAAAGCTAATTTCAACTAAATTGAAACTTCGCTTAATTCCCGAGTTAGATGTTCAAAAGGCTCATCGATAAAATCAGTATTATTGATTCCAGCGTCAGTAGCCATTTGTTTCACTAAATCTTTCATAATTTGGATACCAATCACGGTAGAACCAATTGGAACACCAAGGGAATTATAAGTTTCTCTTAAACCTTGTAGCACTCGTTCATCGAGGACATTCATATCACCAGCGACTAAAGCGTAACTAGCATAGCGCAGATAATAATCCATATCTCGCAAACAAGCAGAATAACGGCGGGTAGTATAAGCATTTCCACCCGGACGAATTAATTCTGGTACTCGTTCAAACAAGTTAGAACCAGCTTGTCTAACAATAGCTGCTGCATTAGCAGTAATCATAGTAGCTACCGTTACTCTAGCCGTACCAGATTCAAAATAAGCTTTAAGAGTATCCATTGCGTTACGGTCAAGATAGCGACCAGTAACATCATAATTTTTAATTAATTTGGTAACCGCGTCTCGCATTATAATGATTTCTCCCAACTGCGATTGTCTTACTTGGCTTAGAATAGCCTAATTTTATTTTCTATTTATTTATAATCCCACAAGAAGCGACAGGGATCTTGAATACATCAGTATTTTGAAGATTTAAAACAAAGTACACTGTTAAAATCTTAAATAAATTTAAGACTATTTATTAAGACTCGAATATTTTGTTAAATTAGACACATTTTTGGGAAATCTACAGATTATTATTCAATTCAGACATGCTATTTCTGTAGCAATGGAAACAAAATCTTGGCATCGCAATTCTCTAGGATGATCCGAGGCAAGAGAAAAAATTAATCAATAGGAGCTATCTATGGCTGAGACTCCCCAAGAAGTCTTGAAAATGATTCAGGACAATAACATCAAAATCATCGACCTCAAATTTATTGATATGCCAGGTATCTGGCAACATTGTTCTTTCTACTACGACCAAATTGACGAAAGTTCCTTTGTTGATGGTGTTGCTTTTGATGGTTCTAGTATCAGAGGTTGGAAAGCAATTAACGAATCTGATATGTCCATGGTTCCCGATCCTAAAACTGCTTGGATCGATCCTTTTTATGCAGAACCAACTCTCAGCATGATTTGTAGTATTAAAGAACCTCGTACTGGGGAATGGTACAGTCGCGATCCTCGTTCGATCGCCAAAAAAGCTCTAGATTTTCTTAACGGTACAGGTATTGGCGACATAGCATTTTTCGGTCCTGAAGCAGAATTCTTCGTCTTTGATGATGTTCGCTTCGATCAAGCTGAAAACAAAAGCTATTACTATGTTGATAGTGTCGAAGGTCGCTGGAATAGTGGTCGTGAGGAAGCGGGCGGTAATTTAGGCTATAAACCCCGTTACAAAGAAGGTTACTTTCCTGTAGCCCCTACCGATACTCTACAGGATATGCGGACAGAAATGCTGCTAACTATGGCAGATTGCAATGTACCGATTGAAAAACACCATCATGAAGTAGCTACTGGAGGACAAAACGAACTTGGTATTCGCTTTGCACCAATTATCGAAGCTGCTGATAATTTGATGATTTATAAATATGTCATCAAAAACGTTGCTAAAAAATACGGTAAAAGTGTTACTTTCATGCCTAAACCCTTGTTTAACGACAATGGTTCGGGAATGCATACCCATATGTCTATTTGGAAAGGTGGACAGCCTTTATTTTGGGGTGATGGCTATGCTAACTTGAGTAAAATGGCTCTTAATGCGATCGGTGGGATTTTGAAGCACGCACCTGCTTTACTCGCTATAACTAACCCTACTACCAATTCCTATAAGCGTCTCGTTCCTGGATTTGAAGCACCTGTAAACTTAGCTTATTCTCAAGGTAATCGTTCTGCATCGGTTCGGATTCCTCTTTCTGGTAGCAATCCGAAAGCAAAACGTTTTGAGTTTCGTTGTCCTGATGCTACTTCTAACCCTTATCTTTCTTTTGCTGCTATGCTCTGTGCTGCGGTAGACGGAATTAAGAATGAAATCGATCCAGGTGAACCTCTAGATGTAGATATCTATGATCTATCTCCTGAAGAATTAAGCAAGATTCCTTCTACTCCTGGTTCTTTAGAAGAAGCGTTAGAAGCTTTGGAAAAAGATCATAGTTTCTTAACTGATACTGGTGTCTTTACCGAAGACTTTATTCAAAACTGGATTGAATACAAGCTCGACAATGAGGTTAACCCAATGCGTCTGCGTCCTCATCCTTACGAATTTTCTTTGTACTATGATTGTTAATAGCTAATTATTTAGCTAAAAAAAACACTGTTGTTTGTAGTCACAATTTACTCAACAATAGTCGTTTATTCAATAGAGTAAACCACCATAGAATTAAATATTCTAGGTGGTCTTATTTTTTTTATGAGATAAATAGTTAATTTAGTTTTTAAAATAAAGTAAAAAACTTTTTAGTTTTTTTGGGACTAGGTTGAGTAAAATATAGTTCACTTTCTTTGGCTAAAGAGTTTATTTCATCTTTAAAAATTAAAGTTGGATTGGTTTGATTATTTTGATTATGAACTGTTGTTTTGATAAAGTGAGAAGCTTTTACTTCTTGAGGAAATAAATTTTGTAAGAAGAAATGGATCGTGTTTTGTTTAACCCAACCTTTTAACACTGCTACTGCACCGAAACGTAGCAAACATTGTTTTTGTTCACAAATAATTTCATGAATTTGCTCTTCATTTAACAAAGCTGCCTTTTGAAGATAAAATCCTAAAGGATATCTGTCATTCTCAGTAACCAAATTAACCCATTCTTCGGCAAAAAAATCAGCAGTTTCTTGTTTTAACCATCCTCTTAAAGCCAAAATTTCTCCAATCCGCATTTCTTGATAATAAGATTGGTCTTGCAAAGCTAGTTGAAGCTGAGGCGAAGAAATTAAATCAGCTTCTTGCAAAATTGTTCCTAAAGGATGAAGGATAAATGTGTGGGACATATTACCAAGTAATACACAATTAGTTAATTAGAAAAGCAATCGTGATGGAAATTACCTGTTGCTTAATCTATTTATAAGCAATATTTGATTAAGATTGAATAAAGTTAAAAGTTGATGATTTAAATATTCGATAAACATTTAGTCTAATTACTAGCACAAATAAGTAGAATGATAACGAAAATGATCTGCTATCAAGCTAGCGATCGCGAAATAACTATGGTCGTATCCTTCTTGATATCTAAGTTGTAAAGGTTGACCTACTTGTTGACAAGCTGATTCAAAAACTTCTGGAAGTAATTGTTTTTGTTCAAGAAAAGGGTCGGCTGTACCCTGATCGATTAAGATTGGATAATTGAGTTGTTGTATCTTAATTAATTCGCTAGCATCATAAGCACGCCATTGCTCTCTATCTGTACCTAAATAAGTGGTAAATGCTTTTTCTCCCCAAGGACAACTCCGAGGCGCACAAATGGGAGCAAACGCTGAAACAGAAAGATACTGCTTGGGATTTTTTAAAGCACAAATTAACGCGCCATGCCCTCCCATCGAATGACCAAAAATTCCTTGTTTATTAATATTTACGGGAAAATTAGCAGCGATTAAAGCTGGTAGTTCCTTGGTTACATAACTATACATCTGATAATACTGCTGCCAAGGTGTAACTGTTGCATCTACGTAAAAACCAGCACCAGTACCCAAATCCCAACTTGCTTCTTCCTCTGGAATTCCTGTCTGACGAGGAGAGGTATCGGGAATAACTAACATGATGCCATATTCGGCTGCGTAACGCTGCGCTCCTGCTTTAACTGTAAAATTTTCTTCGGTGCAGGTTAAGCCAGAAAGGTAATAAAGAATAGGGACGGCTTGAGTTTTTGCTTGGGGAGGTAGATAAACAGCAAAATTCATTTCGCTATGACAAGTGGAAGATTGATGGGAATAATAGGCAACTGTTCCCCCAAAACAAAGATGTTGAGATTTTAATTTTAGAGAATTAGGCATATTATGATTTTTTCAGCAACATATCATCAATATTGTCAGAGTAACTTTTATAGTGACCTAAATTCAAACTTGAATTAAAACATTTCTATAATTAATAGCGTAAGAACGATGGGTCACCAGGGACTCGAACCCTGAACCAATGGATTAAGAGTCCACTGCTCTACCATTGAGCTAGTGACCCAATTTTTTAATTAGAAAATTGTTATCAATGGCTTAATGTTATTATAAAAAGCCTCAATTAAGCAAAATCTTCAATTTAAGTACAAAACTATTTATTACAGATTATGATAATTTACCAACAACTTTCTTGCGCTTGATGCAAAATTGAAGTATGTGAATCAAACACAAATGTCCTCAATCGATACAATAAGGAGGATTTAAAAATGAGTGAAAAAAATTATATTTTAATTTCGGCAACTGTTTTTGCTTTAGTTGCACTCTTACATTTCGTTAGACTGTTTACTCACTGGTCATTTCAAATTGGTGCAGTTGTGGTTCCGCTTTGGGGTTCATGGTTAGGACTTTTGATTGGAGCTACATTGAGTATTTGGGCATTTCGCCTCTTATCTCAATGGAAGATTAGTCATCAATAACTAACCTCAGTGCGCTTTTAAAGATTGCTCGACCTAGAGTATTAAGAAAGAAGTAGGGTGGAGTAGTTGAAGAGTGGCTCAAGCCTATCGCCAAACTGCAAAACGGAATAGAGAAAAACGCCAAAAATCTACTATTCCGTTTCCGTTTGTTTCGGGGTAGGTAGTTTAGACTGAGGATTCTTGTTGTTGATAAAGATAACAATAACGTCCTTTTAATGCCATCAATTCTTCATGAGTGCCTTGTTCAACTACAGAACCAGAATCCATCATCACAATAATATCAGCATTCTTGATTGTCCCAAGACGGTGAGTAATAAAAAAGACTGTTCGTCCGTGGAAAGATTCTTTTAAATTACGCGATACTTCTTGCTCAGTAGAATAATCCAGCGCACTAGTAGCCTCATCTAAAACCAAGATTGCTGGTTGTTGCAGAACTGTACGTGCGATCGCAATTCGCTGTCTTTGTCCGCCCGATAGAGATGAACCTCTTTCCCCAACTCTAGTATTGTAACCATTGGGTAAGCTCATAATAAACTCGTGGGCAGCAGCAATTTGTGCAGCAGCAATAATTTCTTCAGTGGTAGCATCAGGATTAGTCAGGGCAATATTTTCCTGAATCGAACCTTCAAACAAAAGTGTATCTTGAGGTACAACACCTATCTGACGACGTAAAGAGTATAGTTCTACTTTGTGAATATCATAACCATCGATCAGAATTCTACCCATCTCTGGTTCATAGAGACGAGAGAGTAATTTGGTTAGGGTACTTTTACCTGCACCACTTTCTCCCACAATGGCGATAAATTTACCAGCAGGAAACTCTAAACTAACGTTATTTAATTGTAAAGGACCGTTGGGTTTGAAACGGAAAGAAACATTATCGTAGCGGACTTTTCCTTTAATTGCTGGCATTGGAATATTGGTACGGTCTTGTTCGGCTTCATCAGGATGATCGACGATATCTGCTAATCTTTCTAAAGATAAAGCTGTTTCTTGGAAGTTTTGCCATAGCTGTGCCAACCGCATAATCGGCGAAGTTACATAACCAGCAATAATCCTAAAAGCGATTAACTGACCTAATGTAAGCTTTTGTTCTAGGACTAAATAAGCTCCTACGCCAATAATCAAGACACGGGAGAGATTGTTTAAAAAGCTACTGGCAGAACTAGCTAAGGTAGAAGTAATAACAGTTTTAAACCCGGTCGAGATATAACGAGCATAACGTTCTTGCCATTGCCAACGAGAACGCAACTCAATATTTTGTGCTTTAACAGTCTGAATACCCGTTAGGACTTCAACTAAATAGGATTGTGTTTCCGCATTACGTTCAGCTTTAGCTCGTAATTGTTGTCTAATGGTAGGCGAGAAAATTAAAGTCAAAATAACAAAAATGGGAATAATCGCCAAGGTAACAAAAGTCAACAAGGGGCTGTACAGAAACATGACAACAACGTAGAGTACGGAGAAAACCGAATCTAACACCACTGTCAAAGCTGTACCTGTTAAAAACTGACGAATTCTTTCTAACTCATTAATCCTAGTGGAGATTTCCCCGACTGGTCTTTTTTCAAAATATCGTAACGGTAATCTGAGTAAGTGGTCGATAATTTCTGACCCCAAACTCATATCGATTCGATTGGTAGTATCAACAAATAAATAAGTCCGCAGTGTAGTTAGTATTGCTTCAAAAATATTGAGAAAAATCAGGAAGAAAATTAAGTATTTAAGCGTTTCTACCGTATTTTGACTAATTACCTTATCGATAATTACCTGAATCATCAAGGGGTTAGCCAAAGCAAATAGTTGAATAAAGAAAGAAGCTATAAAAACTTCAATCAAAATTCGCTTATATTTGGTTAAAGCAGGCAAAAACCAACTCAAGCCAAAACGTTCTTGGGGAGTTTCTTTAGTTTTTTGCAGCAGTAAAACTTCACCGCGATCGCCCCAAGTTTCAAAAAATTCCGTTGGTTTGCGTCGTAGTAATCCTAGTTCTGGAACAGCAATGACTAATTCTTTTTCGCTAATCTCATAAACAACTGCTAAACTGTCGTCCCAACGAATTAAACAAGGACCTTGCAAGCGAGTAAAGGAAGTAGCAGGAATTGTAACGAGTTGAGCATTTAAACCCATCAATTCGACAATTGCCCCAGATAAAGGCAGGGACAAACCACCCGTACGCTGAATTTGTTCTCCTAAGACACGACGAATTACTTCCTTGCGAAAAGGCATTTTAAAATACCTACTTAGCATCTGAAAGCAAGCCACACCAACATCTAGAGGAGTTTTACCACTATAGAAAGGATAGGTTTTTGATTCAGTAGCGCGATCGCTCTCGCTAGTATAGTAATCTGTAATCTCAGAGTCTTCTAATAATTCTGCTTCTGCATAGGGAATTTCTTCTTTGTTGGGATCATCGACTCTAGATTGTTCATCTCTGACATTAGTATCTGAAGTTCTCACAGATAATAAGCCTGTGGATTGATCATGTTGATTGGTAAACCACTTATATGTAGGAATTCCCAATAAACGGGCTGGTTTTGTTCCTGTAATTTTAATAGCTTGTCGATCTTTAGTAAATTCTAGACGCTTACCTACAGGGAAATCTTCAATTACACCACTACTAACCAACCAAATTAAATTAGGATCTGCTAAGGGAGCAGTAATTTCACTTTTAAGAGGATGTTCTCCAGGAGGAAGCTCATAAATTTGAGTTTCGGGCGCAATTTCTTGAGCCAAGGATTTTAAATCCAAATCTCCTTGTGCCTGTTGTTCTAATTGATTGCCTAATAATTCAAATACTTCTACTAAAGCAGATTTATTCCGAAATTCTTGCTTAAGTTGAGGATATTGTTCTAAAATTTCTAAAAAATCTTGATTACTCAAAGTTAAGCAAACAACTTCCGTCGAAGCCATTGCTGTTTCACAAGGAATACCTCGTGCTAAATTAACCCAGCCAATCATTTGCCCTGGCTTAAGTAATTCCAAAGTCGTTGGCATCTTGGTACGAGGATCGTAACCAAGCAAACGAGCCTGTCCTTCAGAAATAATTAATACTTGCCCTTGCATTTTTTCTCGCATGATCATGACTTGACCCATACGATAGCGTAGCGGTTTTAACTTATTAGCTAAAGATGCGATCGCCCCTTGAGGAAGCTCATTAAACTGGGGAACAAGCGATAAAAACTGTTCAATAATCGTGGTAGTATAGCTCATAGTTGCGAAAGCCTAACTGATAACTGCACTGGGCGTGTTATTCGGAAAAGATACTTTTTGATTGATTTCTTCGTTTAACCATTCACGAAACATTTCGTCCAACATTCTTTGTCTCATTGGTTGATCGAGTTTGGCAGAAATATAGTTTTCTAGTCGAATAATGACTAGCCATTCTCCAACGCGGGTAGGAGGAATGACTTGACCTGGTTTAGATGTTGAAAGAATGCGAGCAATCTGTGGATGAGGAGCATTGATTTCTACTGGTCCAATTAACCCCCCCGTTTGAGCTTCTGAACCCAGAGAATATTCCATTGCTAGTTCACTAAAAGTATTTTCTCCCTCCGTAATCCTAAAGTATAGTTCCTGAGCAACTTCTGCCTTATCAGTCCGAATTAAAGAATAAACTACTCGGTCTAATTGAGATTTTCGTTTAATAAAATAAGATTCGACTGTATTGCCGAAAGTCTCTTGTTTAAATTTTTCTATTTTTAATCTTCTTTCAATCAGTCGATCAAGTTGGGCTGATGTCATGTCTTGTTGTTTTAACCAAGCTTGCAGTTGCTCTTCTGTTAGTAACTGATTTTGTTGACAAAATTGATTGTGGGCTACAGTTTTCTCTTGTTCAGAATATTCAATCTTAGCTATAGCCTGATCAATAATAATTTCTTGTGCTAGCTTGGGCAACATTTGATACTGCTTCATTAGTGGAATTAAATCCTCAGCAGTAAATGAACGATCCCCTATTTCTAGAACTACACGCATATTCAATTTAAGCTACCATTATAAATAAGCAAAATTATTTAGTTAAATGCGGATAATTAAGCTTTGGTAAGATCAGCATAAAGCCGATTTTTAATTGCATTTCAATTTTGCTATTCAAACTTAACCTAATTTATAGAGAATGACACCGTCAATTCTCTTTAGCCTTGGCTTAAGGATTGGTTTTAGTGAGTAAAATTACGGCATAAGCACAAATAGCAGCTTCTTGCCCTACCGCATCTAACTTTTCATTCGTAGTTGCTTTGATGCCAACTTGTTCTGGAACCAGATTGAGTGTAAGAGCTAGGCGATCGCGCATCGCTTTGAGATAAGGTTTTAATTTGGGACGTTCAGCCACAATCACCGAATCAATATTATTAATCTGCCAGCCTTGAGCTTGGATTAATTCGTGAACTTGTTCTAATAAGACTAAACTATTCGCTCCTGACCATTTTGGGTCTGTAGGAGGAAAATAATGACCAATATCGCCTAAACTTAATGCTCCTAGCATCGCATCCATAATGGCATGAGTCAGAACATCAGCATCACTATGTCCTAATAATCCCAAATGGTGAGGAATTTCGATACCACCTAAAATTAATGGTCGATCTGCCACTAAGCGGTGGAGATCGTAACCATTACCAATCCGAATGTTTATCATAATTAATAGGTAAAAATAATTTAGCTGTTCTGAATTTTATGACAATTTTCTCTATTTAATTTTTTGTTGATGTAAAAATTGGGCAATAGTTTGATTAAATTCTTGAGGATTAACTAAAAATACCCAATGATTTCCAGCAATAGTTTTAATCTCTAAATTAGATAGGTAATGATGATATAGTTTAAGCTGCCAAGCGGTGCGATTTAATCCTTGTTTGGGTGTAATTAACAAAGTAGGAATAGCTAAAGTTTTATTTAATCCCGCTACTTCCATCACATCAGTAAAAATTTGATTGCGTGCTGCCACAATAAATTTGCTACCCCAGCTACCATCGCTTTTTTGTTCTACACTTGCCTGAAAAACTTGTTGCTGTAGCGGACTCCAACCACGATATTGTTTTAATTTTTTAGCTATTTGTTCGGCTGCTTGATACGAAGCAAAAGGTCCCATCCCTTTGAGAAAAGGAAGAACTCGATACAATAACGGGAAAGTCAATTTAAACCAACTGGGCAATTTATTAATAAAAAAAGGATCGACCAAAATCAAACTCCGAAATCTCTGCGGTGATTTAGTTGCCCAAATTGCTGCTAGTTTACCTCCCCAAGAATGACCGAGAATATGAGCATCTTGCCAACCCAAATCATCCATTAAGGCTTCTAAATCGGCAATGATTGCTTCAGAACTATAACCCGTTGTTGGTTTGCTACTGTCTCCATGACCTCGTAAATCAGGAGCAATAATATGATAATCAGCAGCTAAATCGTCTCCCAAACTTGACCAAACTAAGGCATGATCTGCTAGACCATGTAATAGTAATAAAGGTTCTTTGCCTTGATGCCATTCTAAATAAGAAATTTTAATCTCATTTAAAGTAAGACTCTCACGAACAGACATTAATTTATTCAGTTACCAGTTATTAGTTACCTTCTGCCTTCTGCTTTTTACTTTTTATTTTTTACTTTTTACTTTACTAATAACCATCAACCATTAACAAAAACCAGGGAAATGAACTGTATCTCTAAAAATTGAGAACCCCGCTATCTAGGCAATCATTAGTGATTGCCCTCAAATATTCAACTTAAGCTTCTGGGGTAGTAGTTCTGCCAAACGTAGGAGTTAAATAAGCAACCAATGCGCCTAACAGAAAACCCATCATATTCCGAAATAAAGGCAACCAATCAGTAGTGCGACTAACTACTGGACCAATACCAAAAGCAATAAATAAAATTCCCCACAGAGGAGACATAATTAATGCCCATTGCCAAGCAAATACCTGTCCTTCCTTACGAGGTATTGCGGCTAGCCCTAAAATAACTCCACCTAAAATAGAACTAACTAAAGTTAAAATCCACTGTTCTCTTGGTAAACCAGGCACAACATTGCAACCGCCTTGTGTCAAACAACCTTGTACAGTTTTTAACGCATCAACAATTGCATTATTTTCTCCATGTTCTCTGACAAAATACATATTGCCAAAGCGAGCTTGCAGTTCGATCCAGAAAGTACGGGGTAATAAATCATAAACAGCATCCCCAATACTAAAAGCTAATAAATTCCCTCCTCTACCATCTGCCACTAACAAAATACTTTTATCGTCTAAACCCCAATAATTTTTGACGGCACGCCCTGGAGAACGATCATATTGAGTTAAAACTCGCATTTTCCAACCAGTTTCTGCCTCAAAATTAGCTAAATCTTCAACTAAAGATTCTTCTTGGAGTGTAGGTAAGTAATTAGCTAAATCTACTACAGGGGTTTTTATATCTGGTAATAATTCCGGGTTATTAACTGCCCAAGCAGCAGGAGCAATTAACCAAGTCGAAAAAATTAAGAGGCAACTGCCAAGAACAACCAAAAATTTCTGTGACAATCTTTTGTGCATAATTTGTTGATTTATAAACTCCTTCATAAACAATTAGTTTTAACTAATACTATTATTTCTTAACACTTGTTTACTTAATTTTAATAATTTGAAGTCAAAAAGGTACTTTCTAAGTACATAGGCAGAATCAATTACACAAAACAATAGTTCATAGTTCATAGTTCAAAATCAAACTGATAACTGGTGAGTGATGGCTATTCCCTGTTCCCTATTCCCTGTTCCCTATTTTTTTTTCTTCACCAGTGTATTTAATTTTGCATTACTACTTATTACACAGATTAAGTTTCGTCGGAAGATTTTGAGTCAAGGGGAGACTGTCGCAGTGAAGCCACAGAATAACGACGAGGATTTTTCCAAGCTTGCCAAGCAGCTTTAACCCCAGTAACTAAGCGGTGAGTATTACTGGTTACTTGTTGAACTTGTTGTTTGGTATTATTAAATCCCCGATCTACTTGTTTAACTAGTGCTGAAGCAGTTTCTACTCCTCGATCTAGTTCATCGGTTAATTGATGAATTTCCAATCCTGTGAGGCGAATAACTTCTAAAGTTGCGGGAAATTCTCGATTAAGAGTATCAAAAAGTTTTTCTGCACTACGAGCAGCGCGAGCTAATTCTTGAAGAGCAGGTAAAGCAGCTATTAAAACAGCAGTAAGACTGACTGCCACTAAAAAAAGAGATAGTCCAAGCCAAAATAAAGGTTCAGTCATCGCTTGCGCGTGGTAATTTAAATTTAAGTATTATTCTCAGTCGAAGGTATTCCGCCTTGCCACGAGGGAGCCTGCTTCGATTTTGTTAAAGAAGAGTTTAATTCTTGAGAAAGTTCGGTGGTATTTTGAGTTGGTTTAATGTCTGACTGACTTGCTTCTAATCCTACTGCGATCGCATATTTTAAACGAGTTAGAGTTTCATCCCAATTTTTTAAAGCTGATTCTGACAAACGGTCAGTTTGCAACAATAAGCTAGAGGATAAATCTTCTGCTAGATCTGGTAAGGCATCAGCAGATTTTTTTAAAACTTTTCTGGTTTCTTTGCCTGTACGAGGTGCGATCAACAATCCTACAATTGTTCCAATTGCGCTACCGACAATCATTCCACTGAAAAAAACGCCTGCTCGATTTTGCTTTGACATTGTCTTTCCTTCTACTGTTCGCTCGATTGATCTTTATCCTTAGCTTATCAGTCTGACATCTATTCCTGCATGGTTTTGCTAAAATGTTTTTTCAATCAGTTGATTAATCATTAATCTTTGGAGAAAATCTGGTATCATCATATTTAGGATTACCCTTCCCACGAATTTCATTCTTTAGTCAAGCTCCAACAAAATTGAGATTGATAGTTAGTTTAGCTTAGGCTTATCATCTAGTCTGAAATTGGGAATTGAGGAAAGAAAAGTTTTGATTGAACTACTAGCGACCATTTCAGCAAAATAAAGAACAAACTTTTTGACAAAGAAAGTTAGGAATAAGTTTATTGCAACAAAAGTTAGTCCTGCTCTGCTGACCTAATCGTCACAAATTAATTCTAAAGATAATCAAAATACGCCTAATTAAAGTCAACACTAACAATGATAGTGATTAAAAGCATCAATTTTTATGTATATGCCTTGGAAAATGAAGCATAGTTTAGGAATGATTACAATTGCAATATGAGCTTTGATTTGTTGACATGACGCTCGTACAAGTTTGGGGTTCTTTAGCCATTTTTATTATTTGTCCTTTGTTAGGAGGATTACCTCTAATAGATTGGCTTACTTACGCTTTAACAGGTCGTCAATTAACAAAACTGGGAACGGGTAATGTGTCAGTGTCAGCAGCCTTTTATCACGGTGGCACTTTAGCAGGGATACTGGCGGTTTTATCCGAAGCAGCAAAAGGAATTGGGGCGATTTTACTCTCAAGGCTGTTTTTTCCTGTTAATTCGGTTTGGGAAATAATTGCCTTAATCGCTTTGGTGATGGGACGTTACTGGTTAAGTAAAGGAGCAGGAACTACTAATATAGTCTGGGGAATAGTTGTTCATGATGCGATCGCAGCAGGATTAATTTTTTTTATTTCTGGAGTCGGTTTTACAATTAATCGTAATCGCTCAACGGCTAAATATAGTGTCTTAGTTCTGTTAACTCTCATTATTGCTCTGCGTCACCCAGAACAACCAGAATATGGCATTAGCACTTTGGCTTTATCTACTTTACTCGCCTGGATTTATCAACAAATACCTGATGACCTCGATTTATCTGCAACTCAAGCAACTAGTAATTCACAAACCATGTTCCGTTTCTTTCGCGGTGATAAAAATCTTAAATCTTTAGATAGTGAACTCGATGCTAACCAAGTGGGACAGAAAGCTGCTAATTTAGCTTTACTGAAAAAACTTGGTTATCCTGTTCCCGATGGTTGGGTACTTTTCCCTGGAGATGACCCTAATCAGATTGTTAAGTATTTAGAGCCATCGGTTCAAGTACCTTTGGTCGTACGTTCTTCAGCCATTGGAGAAGATACTCAAAACGATTCAGCAGCAGGACAATATTTGAGCATTCTTAATATTACTAATAAAGAAATGCTCAAAACTGCCATCCTTGATTGTCAAGTATCTTATCTGGAATCGACTGCTAGAGAGTATCGTCGTAGTCGTCAGCAGCATGAGCGGTCGCTAGCGGTGTTAATTCAAAAACAGATCGAAGGTATTTATTCAGGAGTTGCTTTTAGTCGCGATCCTGTTGATAGTGTTAATGAAG
This sequence comes from uncultured bacterium, assembly GCA_964562685.1. Taxonomy (GTDB): domain Bacteria; phylum Cyanobacteriota; class Cyanobacteriia; order Cyanobacteriales; family Xenococcaceae; genus Stanieria. The sequence goes on along the minus strand of CAZLUP010000031.1, from coordinate 35,739 downwards.
GAGTTGCGCTCGAAGTTTTACCAGGAGATGCAACCCAAGTAGTATCAGGAAAAATTACTCCTCAGAGATATCGCGTGATTATTCCAGAATTATCCTTATCTGTAACAGATGAAGGTGCAAATAATCGTCAAATTAAAATAATTCGCGAAAATTCCACTAGTTCAACCGAGCGAGCGATTCCCACGGAAATTTTGGAATCGGTAGCTTTACTAGCTCAAGAAATGGAAGAATTATTTCAAGGCATTCCTCAAGACCTTGAATGGACTTATGATGGCGAAAAAATTTGGTTGTTGCAAGTACGTCCAATCACCACTCTACAACCGATTTGGACGAGAAAAATTGCTTCAGAAGTCATTCCAGGAGTAATTCGCCCTTTAACTTGGTCGATCAATCAACCTCTTACTTGTGGCGTGTGGGGAAAATTATTTACTTTAGTTTTAGGTCAAAAATCAGTTCGGGATTTAGACTTCAATCAAACTGCCACTCTGCATTTTTCTCGTGCTTATTTTAATGCTACTTTGTTGGGGACAATTTTTCTACGCATGGGTTTACCACCCGAAAGCTTAGAATTTTTGACCAGAGGAGAATCCTTTACCAAACCACCACTTCAATCTACTCTCAAAAATCTTCCTGGATTATGGCGATTATTACAACGAGAATTAAACTTAGCTAAAGACTTTCAAAGCGATCGCAAACAAATTTTTCTGCCTACTCTTAGAGAGTTAGAAACAACTCCGGCAAAAAATTTATCTCCCCACGCTATTCTAGAACGCATCGAAAAGATTTTAGCAGCCCTTGACCAAGCCACTTACTATAGTATTCTTGCTCCTCTCAGTCTGGCACTTAGACAAGCAACATTCCAAATTCCAGAAACTAGTTTGAATCATCGTCAAACACCAGAATTAGAGTCGATGCGAACTCTAGCCTGTTTAGCTGCTGATACTCGTAAGCTATTAGCTGCTGAAAAAATCACTCTAAATTCTTGTGCTTCCCTATTTGTTCAAATTGCCGAAAATCCTGAAGGAGAAAGCATCTTAACTAGATTTGACCAGTGGTTAGAAAAATATGGTTATTTAAGTGAAGTTGCTACTGATATTGCTGTTCCTCGTTGGCGAGAAAATCCTCGTCCGATCCGAGAAATTTTTACTCAATTTTTCTTCGATTCTGAAAAAAGAAAACAAGCACAATCTCTAAACCACAAAACATCCAAATCTTGGTTAACTCAATCAGTTCAAAAAAGATTAAATCTGAAAAATCACTCAAGCGAAATTTACAATAAACTACTTGCTCATTTGCGTTGGAGTTTTTTAGCATTAGAACAAATTTGGCTCAATGAAGGTAAGCTTTCAACACCAGAAAGCATCTTTTTTTTGAAATTTGATGAAATTAGTTCTTTTATCAAAGGAAGATCTATCGATGATGGTCAACAATTGTCTAAATTGATTGAGCAAAGACAACAAAAATGGCAACAAGAGCGAGAATTAAAACAGATACCTTATTTAGTGTACGGCTATCCAGACTCTACCGTTTTGAATAATTTTTCCCTTTCTTCTTTTGAGCGACCAAGCTTTAAAGGAATTGGTGGTAGTGGAGGAGAAATCGAAGGATATATCAAAGTTTTATCTCATCTCAATGGCAATATTGATGTAGATAAACAAACAATTCTGGTAGTACCGTATACTGATGCTGGTTGGTCACCAGTGCTTGCTCGTGTAGGGGGGTTAATTGCTGAAGTTGGCGGTCGTCTTTCTCACGGTGCGATTATTGCTCGTGAATATAAGATTCCCGCAGTGATGGATATTCCTCATGCTACTCAACTGTTACAAACTGGTCAGCGAGTTAGAATCAATGGTTATACAGGAATCGTTGAAATTATAAATTAAATAAATTTATATGCTTATTACTCTTATTCTTGCTGTGGTGATAGTTATTTGTGGTTCGGCAATTTGTTCCGCTTCAGAAGTTGCAATTTTATCTGTTCCTTTGATCAAAGTTCGGCAACTAGCTCAATCAAAAAAACCAGCAGCATTAGCTCTTCTAGGAATTCGTAATCGAATTAATCGACCTATTGGGACGATCGTTATTTTAAATAATATTTTTAATATTGTTGGTAGTATTTTAATTGGTTCTTTGGCAGCAGATGTTTTAGGTGATGCTTGGTTAGGTTTATTTTCTGGAATTTTAACTTTTTTAATTATTATTTTTGGAGAAATTATTCCCAAAACTTTAGGCGAACGTTATTCTACAAATATTTCTTTATTTATTGCTATTCCTGTTAAATTTCTAACAATTTTATTTACTCCTTTAGTTTGGTTAGTTGAACATATTACCTCACCTTTTACTAAAGGAAGAGTTCTTCCTACTACTAATGAGGCAGAAATTAAATTTTTAACTAGAATTGGTTATCAAGAAGGTGTAATTGAAGACGATGAAGCTGAAATGATTCAAAGGGTTTTTCAATTAAACGATTTAACAGCAGCAGATTTAATGACCCCTAGAATTATTATTACTTATTTAAAAGGTGCTTTAACTTTAACTGAATGTAAACAAGACATTATTGAATCTCAACACACTCGTATTTTAGTGATTGAAAGTTCGATTGATAATGTAATTGGTTTGGTTTTAAAAGATGAATTACTCACCGCAATGATTGAAGGAAACCAAACACAAGCGATCGCAAGTTTATCACGTCAAGTTCGCTTTGTTCCAGAAACAATTAGAGCGGATAAGTTACTCAAAGTTTTTCAAGAAACTAGAGAACATTTAGCTGTAGTTTTAGATGAATATGGCGGTGTTGCTGGTGTGGTTACTCTAGAAGATGTTTTAGAAGTATTGACTGGTGAAATTGTCGATGAAACAGACCGCAGCGTTGATTTACAAGAAATTGCTCGTCAAAAAAGAAAGCGTTTGTTGCAGTCGAGGGGAATAGTGAACGAAGCTTCAGAAATTGAAATTTAAACCTGCATAAACAAAGCTGACCAATTACAATCTGACTTCGATCTTCCTGTTTACCCTTACTAATAAATAAGCGTTCCTCCAAACGAAATCTAGGGGCATCTATGCCCCTTTTTGGTTTTTATTGATTAAAGATTCTATCTAGGGAGCGATTTAGCCAATGGATTAAATCAAGTAAAAATTAGAATACTGAATCTTATAAAAATTGTCTTCTATGAAACTAAATTATTTTATGAAACAGCTTTCAACTGCAAGACGCTGGATAGCTACAAGTTTATTTTGTTTATTTGCGCTCGCTTTAGTTTGGCAGGGTGGATTTTTTTTAAACACAGCAGCAATGGCTCATCCTGTTACTAATTTGATTGCGACAAAAGATGCAGGCGATGTAGTTCAAGACAAAGCTAGTGAAGATGCTGGACGAGCCAAGAATTTTATCCGAGATACGGCAGATAAGGTTGAGCAAACTGCTAAAACAAATGCAGCCAAAGTCGACCAAGCAACTGATAATGGTAGCTTTATTGAACGCAAAGCAAAAAGAGACGCATCTAGAATTGAACAAAGAGCAGAGGAAGACGCAGCTAGAACTCAGAAAGCAGTAGACGAAAGCAAAAATATTGTTGAACGTACTGTTGATAGCATCAAGGATGTTTTTAGCAACTAGGATTAAATCATGTTCTGGTTGATTATTTGGTTAAAGTCTCCTAAAATCCCCCAAAATTGGGGGATTTTAACTAGTTTTTTTCTTGGTTGAACATTATCTCTACCAAACAGATTTAATCTCAGAAGTCCACAACTCAATTGTTTTTCAAATTTAATTATTAAAAAATCTTGTAAGCTTTAAAAAGCTAATTCCTGTAGTTAAAAGCCACAATTATGCTTGATTAGAATAAAAAAAACTCGCGCTTCAACTACAGGCACAATAATTCTAAACAATGCCAAACAAAACCACCAATGTAAAAAGACAAACTCCAACTAATAACAAAGCAATGATTGTTGGATAGGGAGCATGATTAGTTCGGTCTAGATATTGATTAACTTGTTGATCCTTTTCTTCAGGATGCCAAATCATGCTTCTCATAATTGTTACCTCAGTTAGCTATGACAAATTTTGATGAAGTCGAACTAGTCTTTGCCGTGTCAAGGCGGAGTACTTGATGACTAACTTCAATTTTAATAGTTAGTTTAATCATTTCTGAGAATAGTTAATAAAATAGAAATGTTATTAATTTTCTGTATTGTAAATTAATTTGACCTTAATTTATGTACAAAAAAATATACAATTAATCAGAAATTTGAGTCGATATTCTTATGAATTTTAGTTTAAATATTTTTGAGTGGTTACTATCCGAAATAATTCTTTAAAGTGATTAGAGATTATGGTTAATTATATTAATTAAGTTTTTTTGTTCGTAGTTCTTAAATTGAAGCAATAAAATATCTTGATCAAAAAGCCTTAAAATTTGGGAAAAAATCAGAAAATATCTATCTTGCTTCCAATGTCATCAAACTTTGATTGTGTAATAAATTAAATTAAGCTTAAACTTTATGCAGCTGAATAGCTTGAGAGCGAGCGTATCAAAATGGAGAAAAAGCTAATATAACTAGAAAATTCATCAGGCTGCTCAGTAGACCTTTAAAAATTTAAGTTTAAAGTAATACAAACAACAGCAAATTTAATTTTGCTAAGACACTATTAAAGGCATTGAGGAGAAATGACAGATGGAAATAGGCGTTCCTAAAGAAACTAAAGACCAAGAATTTCGCGTTGGCTTGACTCCGAGTAGTGTAGGGGTACTAACTCAAAACAATCATGTTGTTTTTATTGAAACTGGTGCTGGTGTTGGTGCAGGTTTTAGCGATCGCGATTACCTAAATGTCGGAGCAAAAATTGTTGATAATGCTGCAATGGCTTGGGATCGAGAATTAGTAGTTAAAGTAAAAGAACCTCTTAAAAGTGAATATCAATATATTCAAGCAGGACAATTATTGTTTACCTATCTTCATTTAGCAGCAGATCGAGCTTTGACTGAATGTTTGGTTAAATCAGGAGTAACTGCGATCGCTTACGAAACAGTAGAATTTGATGATGGCAGATTACCTTTACTCACTCCCATGAGTATTATTGCAGGACGTTTATCAGTACAATTTGGTGCTAGATATTTAGAAAAGCAACAGGGAGGAAGAGGAGTATTATTAGGTGGTATTCCTGGAGTACGTCCTGGTAGAGTAGTTATTCTTGGTGGTGGAGTAGTTGGGACAGAAGCAGCTAAAATTGCGGTAGGCATGGGAGCGCAAGTTCAAATTATTGATATTAATGTTGATCGCTTGGCTTATTTAGAAACTTTATTCGGTTCGCGAGTAGAATTACTTTATAGTAGTCCTGCCCAAATTGAAGCAGTTGTTCCTGAAGCAGATTTATTAATTGGTGCGGTGTTAGTAGTAGGGAAAAAAGCACCTATTTTAGTTAGTCGTAATTTAGTCAAACAAATGAATGCTGGTTCAGTAATTGTTGATGTTGCAGTAGATCAAGGTGGTTGCATCGAAACTTTACGACCTACTTCTCATACTAATCCTATTTATATTGAAGAAGAAGTAGTTCATTTTGGCGTTCCCAATATGCCTGGTGCTGTACCTTGGACTTCTACACAAGCATTAAATAATAGTACTTTGCCCTATGTGTTGAAGCTAGCTAATTTTGGCTTAAATGCTTTGGGTAAAGATGCTGCATTAGCTAAAGGTTTGAATATCAAAAATTATCAAATCATTCATCCTGCTGTCCAAGAAGTTTTTCCCGATTTAGCTTAGTGGGGGCGAATGGCCATTCGCCCTTACCAGGATTATTTTTATCTACGCTTTGATAAATTCATAAACCTTTAGGTATTGCGCTCCTGGATTATTCCACGAGAAATCATATTCCATTCCTTGCTGAATCAATTGTTCAAATTCTTTAGGATATTGATACCACAAACCAATTGCTCGTTCCATTGCCGATTCTAAAGCATAAGTATCAGTTTGATAGAAAACATAGCCGTTGCGTTTTTCTGGAGCATGATTTTGATCGTAATCGCGGTCAAATACTGTACTAACTAATCCTCCTACTCCCCTGACAATTGGGACAGTACCGTATTTCAAACCAATAATTTGAGTGAGTCCGCATGGTTCATAATTACTAGGTACGATAATCATGTCAGACCCTGCATAAATCAGGTGAGCTAATTCTTCGTTAAAACCAAGTTCTAGATGAACATCGGGATGCTCGTTTAAGAAGTTTTTCTCGTGCCAGAACCAACTATTGATCGCGTTTTCGGTTGCCGAACCTAATAAAACAAATTGCGCTCCATGATGGATTGCATAATAAATGGCATGGTGAACTAAATGTACACCTTTTTGTTGATCGAGACGACCAATGTAAGCAATAATCGGTTTATCTACATCTTGAAGTAATAATCTTTCTCGTAAAGCTTTTTTATTCTTGGCTTTATTTTCTAACTGATCGATATTGTAGTGGTGAGGGATGTATTTATCGATTTCAGGATTCCAAACATCGTAATCAACTCCATTAAGAATACCACCAAATTTGCTTTGATGAAGTTCTAAAGTGTGTCCTAAACCATAACCTTCTTCACCGTAGTGTGCTTCCCAGGCGTGGTGGGGAGAAACAGTATTGACATAATTAGAATAGACAATTCCTCCTTTCATACAATTAATTGCAAAGGGATTAAAATTATCTCTCAAGCGATCATAGTGGAAATAATAAGCCTCTTGATTTAAACCTGTTGCTCGTAAAACCTCACCTCCTGCCAAGCCTTGATGTTTAAAGTTGTGAATGGTATAACATACTCTTTGGTTACTCATGCCATGATATTTGTAGATTTCATAAAGCATGACGGGAACTAAACCAGTTTGCCAGTCGTGACAATGAATAATATCAGGACGTTTATTACTTACCAATAAAAACTCTAAAGCAGCCTTACTAAAAAAAGCAAAGCGGAGGTTATCGTCTGAACTACCGTAATAATGACCCCGATTAAAGAAATTATCTTGAGAGTGGGGTTGAATAAAGAAACATAATCGTCCGTGTACCCACCCACAATACACTGAACAATGAATTGCCCCATCATACCAAGGTACCCACAAATCCTGATAAGCATCGTGAAGACCCCAAATGTGGTCGTAGCGCATACAATCGTACATGGGCAGAATAATTTCAACGCAATTACCCCGAACTTCTAGTTCTCTGCTCAGTCCATAGACTACATCACCTAAACCACCCGCCTTGATTACAGGGGCGCATTCAGAGGCAATCTGCACAATGTACATATTTTAATCCTCGCTTAATAAAACTTTATTTTTTAGATTTTCTTTAAAATACTAGCGTAGCTTGTGAATTATCTGAGTATTAAAACTTAATTCTTTAGTTCAAAATAGATTAATTTTTATAAACTCTTCCTTTCCAATTGCCACCTTTGCCTTGCCAGAATTGAATTGCCGAATCAATTGTCATCAAAGTATAAAGTAGAGCGATCGCGGGTAAGCTTGATGCCCACCATGATGAGATTTGATATAGTCTGATGGTGGGTAAGTAGGCAATCAACATTAACAGCCAAGTCAATAAACCAATCATAGCTAAAAGCCAATTTGTTGTTACCATGCCAATAATCAAACTTACAGGAGCAATTAAATAAACTAAACTCATTCCGATAATTGTTCCGATTAGTAAAGTAGGGGAATAGTTTAATTGAGTATAAGCAGTTCGAGCTACCATTGACCAAATTGTTTCTAAGCAGTCGTAGGGACGTAAACTATAGGTAGAGTTGGTTAATCCGAGCCAAATCGATTTATCTTGAAAGTTGCTCTGTTTAATCACTTTGGCGAGAGAACAATCATCAATTAAAGCTTGTTTAATTACTTCAATCCCACCAATTTTATCTAGAGCTTGATTATTAATTAAAATACATCCTCCTGCTGCTGCTGCAATCTGCTTACTAGGATCATTAACCCAAGCAAAAGGATAGAGTTTTTGAAAGAAAAAGACAAAAGCAGGAATTAATAGTTTTTCCCAGAAACTTTGACAACGTAGTAAAACCATTAAGGAAACTAAATTTTTTTGTTCTAGTTCGGCTTTAATGACTAGCTGTTGTAAATTGTTTTTACTATGTTCAATATCAGCATCAGTTAGTAAAAAATATTTTGGTGTAGGAGTTTGTTGTTGAGCATAATTAATTCCTTGTTGAATTGCCCATAGTTTACCTGTCCATCCTTTAGGTAAAACTTGACTTTCAATAATTTTTAATTTGTTTGTAGCAGATAACTTTTGAGCGATCACAACAGCTACTTGAGTCGTGTCATCAGTACTACCATCATCGATTAAAACAATCGAATAATCTCCTGGATAATCTTGTAACAATAGCGATCCCAATGCTTTGGGTAATAACTCTGCTTCGTTTCTGGCAGGAATAATAATTGTGATGGGAGGATAAAATTCAAGCTTAACTTGCTGGGTTTCTAAACGTTCCTTTGCTCGCCAAAAGTTTCCCCAAAAACCTAGTAAATAAACCCAGATTCCTAAAGAAATTAAAGAAATTGTCAGGACAATCATTTTAATTAATCGCTCTTAAATGTAACAATTTTAATTAAATAAAACCAAACTTACTCACTTTAATAACTCTTCTACGACTCTACTTAAACCGACAGAATTAGACGCTTTGACTAAAATGCGATCGCCTTCAGTAATTTCTGCTTGTAACTTGCTAATTAATTCTTGGTGATTATCAAAACATTCGTAACTAATTCCTTGGGCAGCAGCAGCAATTGCTTCTGTTTCTGGTTCATCTACTAAAACAAATAATCGATCTATTGCCAATTCCTTAATTTTTTCTCCTACTTGATGATGTAACTGCGCGGAATATTTTCCTAATTCTTTCATAGTTCCTAACACAGCCAGATGTCTTTTGCCTGGAGTTTCTTTCAGCATTTGCAAAGAGGCAATCATCGATTCAAAACCTGCATTGTAGGTTTCATCGAGAATAACTATATTGTCTTTAATTTCATAACGACGAGCGCGTCCTTTGGGTAACTCTACTGTTAATCCTGCGGTTAAAGGATCGAGATCGATGTCTAAAATCTTAGCAACTGCGATCGCAGCTAAATAATTACTAGCATTATGAATTCCTGCTAAAGGTAAAGGCAACTCTTTTCCTTCTACTCGAAGAAGATTATCTTCCAACAATTCACCTTGTAAATCTCCTCCTGCCAAACCATAGGTAAGAGTTTCTCCTTGCCATACTTGGGCAGCCATCTTAAGCAATAATGGATTATCATGATTCAAAATCGCTACGCTCGTCTGGGGCATTTGGGCAAGCAGTTCACATTTGGCTCTAGCGATCGCTTCAGATGAACCCAATCGACCAATATGGGCTGTACCTACATTAGTAATTACGCCAATTGTCGGACGAGTAATATTTGTTAGTAGAGCTATTTCGCCAGTAGCCCGCATTGCCATTTCAATTACCGCATAATCATGACCGCTACGTAATTCTAAAAGAGTTTTAGGTACACCAATTTCATTGTTATAGTTGGCTTGAGTTTTTAAAACCTTTCCTTGAGTACTTAAAACAGCAGCAATTAACTCTTTAGTAGTTGTTTTTCCTACTGAACCTGTAATACCAATCACGGAAATTTCAAAACAATTGCGCCACCAATTAGCAATCTGTTGATAAGCAACTAAAGTATCGGGAACAATCAATTGAGGTGTGTCTGTAACTAAAGATAATGCTCGTGACAAAATTAAAGCGATCGCGCCTTTTTCAACCGCAACTGAAGCAAAGTTATGTCCATCAAAATTTTCTCCCGATAAAGCTACAAAGATTTCTCCTGGTTTTAGATTTCTCGTATCTGTAGTTATTCCTTTAGTCGATTTATTTAACTCATCCGCAGCTAGTTTGATGTGATCTAGATCGAGGATTTTACTGAGTTCGAGTAGAGATATCATAATTTTTATACCATTAACTACTGATCTGAAATTAAAGCTTAGTAAAAAAATAATAAACCTAAATTTATTTATAAGTATTTAGCCAAAATTATTGGTAAACTTACTAATTTTTCTTCAGTAAATACTCTCAAATTTTATCTTAAAAATCTTGATAAAAAAAATACATTATTATCTGTTTTTTGGCTTTATCATAAAGAACAAATAAAAACAACATTAGTCATCAAGTTTTCCCGAACAAATATCAAAGGGAGGGCTAAATACTGTGGGGAATTCTCAAGCTAATCTTTATTTATCAAATACTCAAAAAGAACAACAAATCATTTACGATCATTTTCTTCAAGCTACTCAAACAGATTCACCTGAAAGAGTAATTGAAAAATTTCGTTATTTATTCATAAAAGCCACGGGTTACGACGATAATAATGTCCGTTTAGCATTAGAAACAATTGTTAATTGCGAAACAGCTAATGATGAGTTTACCTTTATTCTTAATCGTTGCTGTCACATTATTATAAATCGCTGGCAGATGCAAAGCGATCTCAAAAAAAATATACCCGAATTAATTGCTCAGTTTGAGCAAGCCTTACCCCCTGGTGGAGCTAATTCTCGTACTTCTCGAAAACTAAGACAATTAATTAAAGACTTTCAAACCCACGAACATTATCTTAAATTACAACGTTTAGCTAAAGTTATTGGCGAAACTCAAGAAAACAATTTTAGTAAGTCTCAATCTATAGGTAACCTCATTCAACGTTATCCATATCTACATCAACATTGTTTACTCAGTGAAGACAGTAGTTACGAATTTAAACAAACCGTTAAAAAAATCCAAAAAAATATTCAAAGAAGTTACGAAGTTAATCTTTCTCAATATGTCACCTATCGAGTTAGATTAGTACAAACAGCTTCCTCTCATCGAAATTCTCCAATCAATAAAATCTCCGCCCATCAAATCCAACCTGTCAAAAATCCTACATTATTGAACGATCAAGAATTAGTTACTGCTTTGCGTCAATATGTAGGGAAAGTAGAAAAAGGTTATACCTATCGCGATTTATCTCAAAATTTTCTTACTTGCCAATCTCCAACTAGCTCTTACAAAACTTTTAAAGAAGACTTATACGAATATCTTGTTTTTGGAATAGAAGGTAAATACGCCAAACATCAATTTAAACATAAACTTTATTATTATTTACAAAACATTTTTCCTGATTGTCATCCTCAAAAATTCAACGAGTTTTTGATGATTCGTACTTGTTCTCAATTACTAAAATTATTGATAGTTGATAGCAAGCAAAATCCTAATCACTACTTATTTGTCGATTTGATTAGTAATTTAGGAGAAACCAAAGTAGTGGGATTATTGCTCAAAATAGTACTTTTATGTCAAAAAATCAAACCTTATCTAGAACAAAGATTTTCGATCCTCTTTAGTCATTACGAATCGTTTACTGAAGAAGGTGTGCCTTGGCTAATCAAATCTTTAGAAAATCTTCAAATCGCTTTTAGCGTCCACTTTGGCAAAGCAGATTTATCTTTAGTCAAAATTATCTAAGGCTAAAATAGGACGAAAGTTATTATATTTTTGTTCTGTTAGTGGTTAAATCCAACTTTAATTTTACCTGGCAAGAGCTTAATCAAGAAAAAGGGATACTGTACGAATATTTTCGCCACTGTCTCAGTAATCAATCCCCTACAGAAGTATTGGATGAATTTCGTTGTTTATTTATCGAAGGGAGAAGTAAACAGCCCAACGCGAGAGAAGCACTCGAAAAAATTGTGTTTTCTCAGCAAGGGCAGGAAAAATTTGATTATATTATTAATCATTGCTGTCATATTATTATTAATTACTGGTCAAATAAACCAGAATTACAAGAATTTATTCCTCATTTAATTGGAATTTTTAATACAGTAAACCCTAAAACAAATTATTATGACCGTCGAAAAAGTCGGCTCTTAAAATTAGTTTGTGAGTTTAAAACTACAGAACAATATTTAAAATTAACAAGATTAGTAGAATTACTCAGTACTAGTCAGGCAATAGATTCAGAAAAAAATCAAAATGTTGGGGACTTAGCTCAACGTTATTTTTATTTGTACAAATATTTATTATTAGGAGAAGAACAAAGTCAAGAAGAAAAAAAATTAATTAGAGAAATTCAAAAAAATAATCAAAAATATTTTGAGTTTCAACTATCTCAACACATTATTTATCGTGCGAGATTAGTACAAATTGCCCGCGCCCGTCAAATTTCTCAGGGAGCAGGAAAAATTATTAGAAGAGTTAATAACCCTACCTTGCTATCAGAAAAAGATTTAAAAATAGCGATCAAGCAATACATGGGTAAAGTTAATCAAGAAGGAACTATTTGGCAGTCAGCGCAAAAATTTTTAACTGAAAACAAATTTCGTCATTCTTATCAAGAATATCATCGAGATTTATATCGCTATCTAATTAATTCAGTCTCACCTAAACATGAAGATTATCAATTTGCCAATAAACTCAAACAAATTTTTAAGCAAATTAAATCTCCTAGTAATTCTCCAGAATTGACTGATGTGGCAATGCTCTCTACTTGTAGACAATTATTAAGATATTTAGTGGCATCAAATTATAAAGAACCAGAGCATTATCAATTTATTGAATTAGTTAAATATTTGGGAACTGTTCAAACTATCACTTTATTAATTAAAATAATTTTAATTTGTCCTCAAGCCAAACCAGATCTAGAAAAAAGATTTGCTATTTTATTTACTCATTATCAATCCTATAAAATTGCAGAAGTTTTTTGGTTAGTAAAATCTTTAGAGCATCTTTTAATTGCTTTTAGTATTTATTTTGGCAAAATAGATTTATCAATTACCAAAATTATCTAATTTCTTCTCTTAAAAAAAAGTTTAATTAAATCATCATCTGCACCCAATTCTAATTCAGTAACGCGAGCGCGTTCTTCATCTTTAGCTGTTAAGAGAATAAGCTCAATCTTACAACAACAGATTAAGCTATATTTTCCTGCTTCCGAATTCGTGATTCATAATTTTTATTTTGACCTAGAAGGCTTAGGGACAGATCTCTTCAACTGTCAAGCACTCTAGTTAGGTCAATTTGATGTTACATAAGTCACAATAGTTTTATATAGGTTATAAAAAATTAATAAACATCATGTTTTCGTTGAAGAATCGGTATTTTTGGTTATACCAATTAATTGTGATTTATAGTTTAATATTGCCTACGCCTACTTGGTCACACCCTCAAAACACCAACTACGATCACTCTAGTCAAACAGTCGCTCAACGACCAAATGTTAACACTCAGAATAATTATTCAAGCGGATTAAGTTATACCCAAAAAAACCAATTAATTGATTTATTGCGTGGTAGTAGTCGTGATAGCTCTCTTTTAAATCCTTCTTTACGAATCGAAATTGCTAATCAAATTCATTCTCTACCGCCTGGGATTGAGAAGCGTTTGGCGAGAGGAAAAGGTTTGCCTTCAGGACTTGCGAAAAAAGTTAATTTACCCCATGAAATTAATGACTATCTCAATCTTTCTCAAGATCTAAAAATTATTGTCTTAGGTTCGTCTGTAGTGGTAGTCGATCCTTTCAACAACATTATTTTAGACGTGCTTCAATATATTTTTTAACAATTCAATCTATTTTTGTTTTGGTAATCTAGGTAGTTGCGAACTAATTGGTCCTAAAATTTGGTTTAATTCCCTTAACTGTTCTGGTGTTCCCATACAGATTAAAGCATCCTTTTCTAAAATTAAAGTATCTCCTGTCGGTCCAGCAATTAAATTTCCATCAAAACGACGAATAGCTAATACTAAAGCTCCAGATTGGGAACGTAGTTTAGCATCCCTTAAGCTTTTGCCAACATAAGGGCAAATTTGGGCATCAATCAAAAATTCTTCCAGATAATAAGAACGATTTGCTCCTGTAATAATCCCATCCACAAAATCCATCACCTGAGGACGTAGAGCAGCAGCAGCCAATCTTCTTCCTCCAGTAATATAAGGGGATACTACCGCATCTGCCCCAGCACGTTGTAACTTTTGGACTGCTTCTTCTGTGCTAGCTCTTGCGATCGCTCTTAGGTAGGGATTAAGAGTTTTGGCGGATAATACTGTATAAAGATTCTCTGCGTCTGAAGGTAAAGCAGCTACTAAACAAACAGCTTTTTCAATTCTTGCCTTAGAGAGAGACTCATCTAGAGTCGCGTCACCTTGTACAACAATATAGCCTAATTCTTGAGCTAATTCTATCTGTTCTGAGCGCGAATCAATCACTACAAACATAATTCCTTCAGCAGCAAACTCACGGGCAATTTGCGATCCCATTCTGCCAAATCCGCAGACAATATAATGTTGTTCTAAAGTCTTGATCAAGCGTCTCTCCTGTCTTAGTCTAATCCCTTGTTGAAAATATCCTTGAATTAAGGCTTCGGTAAAACGGTTTACTATATAACCAATGGTAATTAAACCCATTAAAATTAAACAAATAGTAAAAATTCGCGACCGAGGTTCTAAGGGATGAATTTCACCAAAGCCTACGGTAGAAAGCGTGATAATGGTCATATAAGCTGAATCTAGCCAAGACCATTTTTCAACCAACCAATACCAACAAGAGCCAATGACTACCGTTGCTGCTAAAACAATACCGCCAGCGATTAACTCTTTGCGCAAGCGTCCATATTTTTGCTCGAAGGAAAAGTTACGCATATAAATTATTTTGGCAAGTTGAATTTAGTATTCTGTCAAACTTTCTTGTAGTAACAAAAAATGGCTAAATAAGTTATTTAAACTAAACAATATATCTGGTTGAAATTTGAAACTTTGAGCCAAATTATCTCAATTGCCAAGGTGTTTTGCATTTGAGCGAGAACGCCATTAATATTTTTCATCTCTATTAACTTTGATCTAGGAGTAATTTGTGAGCCAATCAACTGTATTAGAGCATTCTTCTTTGTCCTCTTTCGAGCCAAACAATTTTGATAACAGCGTGATGAACACCTACGGTCGTTTTCCAATTGCTATTGAAAAAGGAGAAGGTTGTCGTCTGTGGGATACAGAAGGAAAAGAGTATCTCGATTTTGTGGCAGGAATAGCCACCTGTACTTTAGGTCACGCTCATTCTGCTTTGATCGAAACAGTTACGCAACAAATTAAAAAACTTCATCACGTCTCTAATCTTTATTACATACCAGAACAAGGACAATTAGCTCAATGGTTGGTCAAGCATTCTTGTGCTGATAAAGTCTTTTTCTGTAATTCTGGGGCAGAAGCTAACGAAGCTGCCATTAAATTAGTCCGAAAATATGCTCATACGGTTTTGGACTTTCTCGAACAACCTGTTATTTTAACTGCTAAATCTAGCTTTCACGGACGAACTTTAGCGACAGTCACAGCGACAGGACAACCCAAATATCAAAAAGATTTTGAACCTTTAGTTGATGGTTTTGCCTACGTGCCTTATAACGATATTACTGCTATTGAAAATGCGATCGCAGATATTGATGAGGGTAATCGTCGGGTTGCTGCAATTATGCTCGAACCTCTTCAAGGAGAAGGTGGGGTACGTCCTGGGGAGTTGGAATATTTTTTACGTCTGCGGAAAATTTGTGATGAAAACAATATTCTGTTAGTTTTTGATGAAGTACAAGTTGGAGTTGGACGTAGTGGTAAATTATGGGGATATGAAAATTTAGGCGTAGAACCAGATATTTTTACCAGTGCGAAAGGTTTGGCTGGTGGCATTCCCATTGGTGCAATGCTGTGCAAAGATTTTTGTGCTGTTTTTGAACCAGGAAACCATGCTAGTACCTTTGGTGGCAATCCCTTTGCTTGTGCAGCAGCGTTGAGCGTTTTACAAACTATTGAAAAAGATAATATCTTACAAAATGTTCAAGCCAGAGGAGAACAATTACGAGTTAGACTAAGAGCGATCGCTAATCAATATCCTCATTTATTTACTGAAGTCAGAGGTTGGGGTTTAATCAATGGAATGGAATTGCACCCAGATATTGAACTCACTTCCCTAGCAATAGTTAAAGCAGCCATGCAAGCAGGCTTATTACTTGCTCCGGCTGGTCCTAAAGTACTTCGTTTTGTTCCTCCTTTAATCGTCTCTGAGGCGGAAATAGACAAGGCTGCTGCAATTTTAGAACAAGTAATTGCTGCTATAAATTAGTGAACGATTTCTAGAGGACGGTGTTGCCTAATGGTGAGTATGAAAAATACTGTATTACCGTAGCTATAAGCTACTAATTCTTATTACTTTCAGTTTCATACTTGCTGATGGGCAACGCCCTAGAGGACAATTTCCAAACTGCAACATCATCACTTTACCTTGGTGTTCTGATTTGTGAAAATGTTTTCAGTACGAGGTGAGAAGTAATCCGAGGTATGCTTTTGGGGTCGAAACAAGGAAAGACTCCCAGAGGCAACCTCAATGATTTTATGCCTAGAGTAATTGTAAAGTTTTGATAAAGAAATTGTAATAATATATAAACAATCCTAAAGCAGCTACACAAACTATGGATTGTTGGCAATAACCTAGACTATAACTAGCCAGTGGAAAAAGCCGTGGTGTTGAGAAACCTTGAATAACAACATAAACAAGGCGGTCATCTGTAGTGGCTGCTGGTTAATTGGCATGGGAGCCGTCTTCGTTCCTCAGGACGAAGTTTCTCCTAATAATAATTCTATTCTAGAACAAGTTCAGCAAGAAACCTCAATTAATTTTCCTGCTCTTCAATACAAAAAACCGAAGATCTTACCTCAAAGGTCTTTTATTCCAGAACCCCAACCCAATTTAGAACCGAATTTACCACAACCTCCTCTTCCTGAATCAGTCAAACCAACTCAGCCGGCGTCAAAACCAGTAATGAGTTCAACAATTGCTTTGGTAAAAGAATTTGAAGGCTTTCGTTCTCAGGCATATTGGGATACGGACGGAACACCCGTAATTGGATATGGTTTGTCAAAGATAGAAGGAAAATCAGTTAATATAGGCGATCGCATTGAACAAACTCAAGCCGATCATGCCTTAGAAAAACAGTTGCAAATCATTCAAACCCAAATCGAGCAGGTAGTTACAGTAAAATTAAATGCTCATCAATTAGGTGCGTTGGCTTCTTTAGCTTTTAATGTTGGTTTTGACGGAATCAAAAACAGCACTTTATTGAGAAAAGTGAATGCTCAAGATTATGTTGGTGCAGCTAATGAATTTTTACGTTGGAATAAGGCTAATGTGGGTGGTAGATTGGTCACTTTAGCTGGATTAAGTAGAAGAAGACAAGCAGAAAGAGAATTATTTCTTACTCCAGTTGATTAAAGACTAAACATGACTTTACCATTGCTTACGGCTAATAAATTTAGTTTAAGTGGTCCTGCTGTATAGGTAGTTTCCGTAACAACGGCTGTAATTTCGTCGATTGATTCTTTGGAGTCAACAATTTTTTCAACAAAATTAATCAAGCTGCTAATTTGATCGTCACCTACCTGAATTTCTCCTACAATACCAGCTCGTCCAGCGCGGAATTTAGAAGCAGCTAGTAACCAATCTATTTGTTTTTGAATCTCAGTGGCATTAGTTTGGCTATTATCAATGGAAACAGTGGCAATTTGTTCTTCTGCTGCAAAAACTTCTTTATTAACAGCAAGATCTGCAAAAACTCTGACTTCTTTTTCGCCTTGAACATAATTACCTGCTGACAGAATTCTCAGAACATAATCTTGACCATCTTGAATTTGTTTAGCTAATTGTTCTACTTGAGCTTTAGTAATTTTAACTACCCGTTCTTCTTGATTATTCTCTTCAAATAAAGTGGCTTTAATAGCAGAGCGATTAGCTTGTCTCAGTACACTATCGATTGCTGATACCGCAGCATTAGGGTCGACAATTCTAACTGTAGCTGAAGCTAAAACTTGACCTTTAAAAATGGCAATTCTTTTTTCTCGAAGTTCTTGATACGTCTGATAATATTGTTCGAGAATAGCTACTTCTTTTTCAAGATAGTTGATTTGAGTTTCTAATTGATTTAGTTGTTCTTTTCTAAGTTTGAGATTGAAATCTTTATCCGCGATCGCATTATCTAAAGATGAGATTTTTTGATCTTGCTCACTTATTTGTTGCTGTAAAACTTCTCGTTGTCTTTCTAATTGATTTAAACGAGTTTCTCGGTCTACTAAAATACGGTCTTGTTCGATAAGTTTGGTTTCTTTTTCAGTTAATTTTTGTTGTAATTGTTGACTTTCTTGCTTGAGCGTAGCTAATTGTTCTAATTGTTTTTGACGTTCTTGCAAAAGATTGTTTAACTCAGTTTTTAGTTGATTAGCTTGTTGGGAAATAGTTTTTAATTGGGCTTGTGCTTGCTGATAATTACGATTAGTTTGATTTAATTGTTGTTGAGCTTGGTCTTGCTGCGTAATTACATTAGATAATTCATTTTTGACTTGCTCTTTTTCTGTGGTAACCGCAGCTAATTCCTGTTGAACAGTTCTCAATTCTTTGAGAATATCATCAAGCTGAAATATCCCTTTACGTAGAGATTCGCTTAAAGTGAACAAAATTCCTAAAGTAGAAGCAGAAATAATTGTACCCGTCAAAACTGTCACGATCATTGCAGTTTGACGAGGACGAAGTTTAAATAATCTTAAACGTGCTTTGCCAACTTTAGTTCCTAAACGGTCACCTAAGACTGCAATCAAACCCCCCAGCAATAGAATAGCTGCAATGAGAATATAAGCACTGGTCATTACAAAGATAAATTATAAGTAATGAATGCTGAAAATAATTTCCAAATTATTTGAGGAAAGTTTTGCTTCGGTAATAATTGCTTGACCAAATATAAATTAAACATCCAAATAAGTAATAACTTTTGCTCACACTATTGGGTATTCCAATTTAACTAAATTTTAGGTAAATTGTTGGCTGAGAGCGACAGGATTATGAACAGTTATTTTCTTTTTATGGATGGAAATCATATTTTCTTGGCGTAAATCTCCCAATAAGCGAGTTACAGTTACTCTAGTTGAACCAATTGCTTCAGCGATCGCTT
Source organism: uncultured bacterium (assembly GCA_964562685.1). Taxonomy (GTDB): domain Bacteria; phylum Cyanobacteriota; class Cyanobacteriia; order Cyanobacteriales; family Xenococcaceae; genus Stanieria. The sequence goes on along the minus strand of CAZLUP010000031.1, from coordinate 16,730 downwards.
GATGGGAAAGTTTGAGATCGATTCTGATCCCCTCATTAGTAGGTACACCAAAATCACGACAGAGAATGAGTAAAAAACTGACTAGACGAGAACCCATATCTCGATGAGCTAGGGTTTCAATCATCATTTCTGTCTGTAAAATCCGTGATGACAAGCCTCGTAACATCAGCATCGAAAGTTCGGGATTTTCTTTGAGAGCTTGTTCTACTTGTTGAATTGGAGCAGAAAGCAATTCTACGGAAGTAAAAGCGACGGCATGATAAAAGCGATCGCTACGTTGACCAGTGATCAGGGATAAGACACCAAAGACAGTATTTTCTCTCAATAAAGCAACAGTAATTTCTTCTCCTGCTTCATAGACACGAGAAAGTTTGACTGCACCCTTAACTAAAAAATAAACTCTTTCGGCGGGATCGCCAGGGAAGAAGATGGTTTTACCACGCTCAAAAGTCTCCACCACTGGTGGAAATGAGCTACGACCAATTTTCCGAAATACAGAGGCTAGCGGTTGATTTTGGGTCAGGGATAGTTCCATGGAACTTAATTTAGCAGGAAAAACTAATAATGGTTTAATATTAAACTTTCAACAGTAAAGTACCAATAATTAATCTTGGCAAGTTTGAGATTTGGGGTTCCAATCAACTTGTGCGTACTCAAAATAATTAAACAATATACCAAAGTCTCTCGTTCTAGATGATTGCCAAAGTTACTTGAATTTTCAAAGATGACCTGTGTAACTAATTACTCATAAAATCTATGTTAGTTCAATTAAGGCTGCTGCTGAAATAATTTATTAAAGATTATGCTTGATTTAACTGGAAAAAATGCTCTTGTTACCGGTATTGCTAACAATCGCTCCATTGCTTGGGGTATAGCTCAACAATTACATCAGGCTGGTGCTAATTTAGGCGTTACTTATCTTCCCGATCCTAAAGGTCGTTTTGAAAAAAAAGTCAGTGAGTTAGTCGCACCACTTAATCCAACAATTTTTTTACCTTGTGATGTCCAAGATGATGCTCAGATGGACGCTACTTTTGCCACTATTGCTGACAAATGGGGCAAACTAGATATTTTGATTCACTGTTTGGCTTTTGCTGATAAAGAAGATTTATCGGGAAATTTCAGTGAGACATCGAGAGAAGGTTTTACGAAAGCTTTAGACATTAGTGCTTATTCGCTTACTAGTTTGAGTAAAAGAGCTAAATCTTTGATGAGTGAGGGGGGAAGTATTGTGACTCTTTCTTATTTGGGAGGTGTCAAGGTGATTCCTAACTATAATGTTATGGGCGTTGCTAAAGCAGCATTAGAAATGAGTGTTCGCTATCTAGCAGCAGAATTAGGACCAGAAAATATTCGGGTTAATGGCATTTCCGCAGGTCCAATTCGGACTTTGGCTTCTTCTGCCGTAGGTGGTATTTTAGATATGATCCATCATGTAGAACAAGTTGCTCCCCTCAGAAGAACTGTTACTCAATTAGAAGTTGGTAATACGGCAGCCTTTTTATGTAGTGATTTAGCCAGTGGGATCACAGGACAAGTGATTTATGTCGATTCTGGCTACGAAATTATGGGTATGTAATATTTTTTTTGTAGGAAGAGGTGTTTTCTTCTTCCTATTTTTGAATTTTCTTGGTTGGTTAAAATTTTTCTACGCGATCGCGGATAGTGAAGTTTTTTGGTATTACTTCCAATCCAATACTTCAAAAACTCTTTAAATGAATAATTCATAGTTGACAGTAAACTAGACACAGATAAAATTAGATGGCGTTACAAATCTTTACCTCATGCCAATAGTGTTGTAAACTACCCAAGGAAAGATATATGTGTGGATAAAGGAGCAAAAACAACAATGCAGTCGGCTCAGACGCTGCGGACAGTACCAAAAGAGTTTCTTAAACCTCATGGTGGTATTAATATCAATGTTTTAATGTTTACAGCAGCCCTGATGCTGATCGCCTTATCGGTTTTTGGTTATTTCTGGTGGGGAGTTCCAGGCTGGTGCTGTTTTTCGGCTAATGTCCTTGCTTTACACTTATCGGGGACAGTTATCCATGACGCTTCTCATAATAGCGCGCATAGTAATCGGGTTTTGAATGCGATTTTGGGGCATGGTAGTGCGTTGATGTTAGGTTTTGCTTTTCCTGTATTTACGAGGGTACATCTACAACACCACGCTCATGTTAACGATCCCGAAAACGATCCCGATCATTTTGTCTCGACAGGGGGACCTTTATGGTTGATTGCTGCTCGTTTTTTCTATCACGAAATATTTTTCTTTAAGCGTCGTTTGTGGAAGAATTACGAGTTATTAGAATGGTTTTTGAGTAGACTGTTTTTAGCTATTATAGTTACTGTTAGTATTCGATATGGTTTTATCGGTTATATAACCAATTTTTGGTTTGTTCCTGCTCTAGTAGTAGGAATTGCTTTAGGACTGTTTTTTGACTATTTACCGCACCGACCTTTTCAAGAACGCGATCGCTGGAAAAATGCCAGAGTTTACCCTAGTCCTATTTTAAATTTGATAATTTTAGGACAAAATTATCATTTAGTTCATCATCTTTGGCCTTCGATTCCGTGGTACAAATATCAAGCTGCTTATCATGCGACTAAACCTTTATTAGATGCGAAGGGATGCGATCAATCATTGGGTTTATTAGAGGGCAAAAATTTTTGGGGTTTTCTATATGACATTTTCTTAGGAATTCGTTTTCATTCTCATAAAAACAAATCAGTAATTAAGGAATAGGTAGCCATGAGGTTGCTTAAATTTTGAGACTGAGTAAAATTGAGTCACAGCAAAACAACACCATCGATCTCTAATGAGCGATCGCTATAAATTTCAATTTCGTCTCTATCGACGTTCCTTTCTCAAACCCTTGCAAACAAGTCACGGTGTGTGGCAAGTGCGCGAGGGAATTATTATTTCTTTAGTTGATAGCAAGGGTAAGGTTAGCTGGGGAGAAATCGCTCCTGTACCGTGGTTTGGTTCAGAAACTCTTGAGCAAGCGTTAGAATTTTGTCAGCATTTAGGTTCAATGATTACAACCACAACTATTAATTCAATTCCCGCTCATTTATCTGCTTGTCAGTTTGGGTTTGAATCGGCTTTAGAAGTGTTTAAAAGTCAAGAAGTTGCTCCAATTGCTAATCAATTAAACCAAGTCAAGTCTTTAAACTATTGTTATTTGTTACCAGCAGGAGAAACAGCTTTAAGCTTATCGGAAAAAATTAGGTATCAAATAGACTCACCTTCATTAAAATCTCCTCTTACTTTTAAATGGAAAATTGGAGTTAAACCTTACTTAGAAGAAGTCGAAATTTTTCAACAACTGCTTCAATCTTTACCTGCCACCACAAAATTCAGATTAGATGCTAATGGAGGATTAAATCTAGAAGAGACAAAAAATTGGTTGGCAATAAGCGATCGCAGTAAGCAAGTAGAATTTATTGAACAGCCTTTAGCTCCTGAATATTTTTCAGAAATGTTAACTTTAAGCAATCAATACCAAACACCTTTAGCATTAGATGAATCTGTTGCTCAATTAGAGCAACTACAATGGTGTTATCAACAAGGATGGCAAGGAATTTTTGTGATTAAGCCAGCAATATGTGGTTTTCCTAGCCAATTACGTCAATTTTGTCATAATTGCTCAATCGATGCTGTTTTTTCTTCAGTGTTTGAAACTGAAATTGGGAGAAGAGCGGTACTCAAATTAGCTCAAGAATTAAATTCTAGCGATCGCGCTGTTGGTTTTGGCATTGAAAACTGGCTATCTTGATCGATAACCTTATTTAATTAAACGCTCAACGAATTGTGTTCAATCTGCTTTCCTTCTTCTAATAATTTTGGTTTAGTGTAAAGATTTTCTAATAACACTGCTATACCAGCTACCCAAGGCGGAACAATTAACGCACCCAAGATTCCTAAGACTTGCGCCCCACCCAAAACAGCGAGTAATTGATAGAGAGGATGAACTCTAACCGAAGAACCCACTAACAAAGGATCGAGAACATAAGTTTCTACATTTTGAATTACTACGAATAGTAAAAAAACCCACAGAAACGTCCAGCCTCCTTGAGCGATCGCAGCAATTAAAGCCGGAACTGCACCCAAAATTGGACCAAAAAAAGGAATTAGGTTGGTAAAACCAGCAATTACGCCCAAACCTAACGCAAACTCTGATAAGCCTAAAATTCCTAACCCTAAACTAATTGCTATGCCCAAAATAGCAGAAACTAAAATTCTACCTTGAAGATAACCTCCCATTCGTTTGGCAACTGGTTCAACTTGGGCAGATAAACGTTCATCCCAAGGATAGGGAAACAAATTGACTATTCCCTGTAATAAGGCATTTGAGCCAGATAACATATAACCAGAAAAGAGCAATGCCAATAAAAAGCCTAATAGACTGCCAATAATTCCTCTAGTAACACCATAAGAACTAATCAGCAATTGTTGACTAGAACTAATTACCCAAGCAGTTAATGCTTGAGGATCGAATAACTGATTGATAATACTAGGAGTATCTGCTTCACTCACGCCAAAACGCAAAGCTAATCTTTCCAATAGCGATCGCACAACTTCTAAATAAGATGGTAATCTGCTAATAAAATTTTCAATTTGTTGGGCAACTGTGGGACCAATAATTAAACCAATTCCTGTTAAAGTAGCGATTAAACCAAGATAAACCAGAACTACGGCTAACCAGCGAGGAATATTGAGTTTTTCGGCTGTTTTGATGATCGGTGCTAAAGTAGCAGCAATGACGATCGCAATCATTAACACGACAATGAGATTTTTTAATTGCCATAACAGTACTAATAGCGAACCGACAGCAGCTAGTAACAGAATATTGGACAGAGAAATAGTTAGACGTTGATTGGACATGAATTTAGTTATCAGTTAGTAATTAGTAATTACTAATTACTAATTACTAATTGTGAAGGATGAATAATTAACCATCAAACCTCAACTTTTAATGATCGGGAATTAAAACCGATTCTTCAGATAGGGGAAAACTGAGATCGAAATGATCGATCCTTAAAGGTTTTTTTGCCAAGGCAGCTTGAACAAATCCTAAAAATAAAGGATGGGGAGTGCTAGGGCGAGAACGAAATTCTGGATGAAACTGAGTTGCGATAAAAAAGGGATGATCTTTGAGTTCGATAATTTCGACTAGGCGACCATCAGGAGATGTTCCACTAATATCGTATCCCGTTTCTAAAAAGAGATTGCGGAACGCATTATTAAATTCGTATCGATGACGATGACGCTCGTAAACTACTTCTTGTTGATAGAGAGAAAAGGCTAAAGTATCGGTTTTGAGACGACAGGGATATAAACCCAATCGCATTGTTCCACCTAAATCTACGACATCTTGTTGTTCGGGTAGAAGGTTAATTACGGGATTTGGGGTTTCTGGTTCAAATTCGGAGCTATTTGCCTGTTCTAGTTGGGCTACGTTACGCGCCCATTCAATTACGGAACATTGCATTCCTAAACATAGTCCGAAGAAGGGAATTTTGTTTTCTCTAGCATAAGCGATCGCTTCTACTTTTCCATCTACACCTCGATGTCCAAATCCTCCTGGTACAATGACACCACTAACATCTTGTAGATATTTGTCTGCCCCATTAGCTTCGATATCTTCAGCACTAATCCAACGTAAATTAACTTCACTTTCTGTAGCGATCGCAGCATGACCCAAAGCTTCTACTACTGAAAGATAAGCATCGCTGAGTTGAATGTATTTACCAACAATGGCAATATCGATTTTAGTCTGGGGAGAATTCATCCGTTCGACTAGTTTTTCCCAACCTGTTAAATTTGGTTGTCTTTGTTCTAATTGCAGTAAATCTAAACTAACTTTGGCTAATCCTTCCTGTTCTAAAATCAGAGGTACTTCATAAATACTACTAGCATCGCGAGAAGTAATGACTGCTTCTACTGGTACGTCACAAAATTCAGAGATTTTTTCTTTTAATCCTGGTTTCAAAGGGCGATCGCTACGACAAACTAAAACATCGGGTTGAATTCCGATTGAACGTAATTCTTTAACTGAATGTTGAGTCGGTTTGGTTTTCATCTCACCAGCAGCAGGAATCCAAGGAATCAGGGTAACGTGCATATAAACTACGTTGTTTCTTCCTACATCCTTACGAAACTGACGAATCGCTTCTAAGAAAGGTAAAGATTCGATATCTCCTACTGTACCGCCAATTTCGGTGATAACTACATCAGAATTGGTATTTTTGGCTACGCGATGAATTCTTTCTTTGATTTCTGTAGTAATATGGGGAATTACTTGAACAGTTCCCCCTTGATAATCCCCTCTTCTTTCTTTATTGATTACCGCTTGATAAATTGAACCTGTTGTTACGCTGTTGAGTCGCGACATGGCAGTATCGGTAAAACGTTCGTAGTGTCCTAAGTCTAAATCTGTTTCCGCACCATCATCGGTAACAAAAACTTCTCCATGTTGAAAAGGACTCATCGTACCAGGATCGACATTTATATAAGGATCGAGTTTGAGAATCGATACCGAGTAATCTCTAGATTTGAGTAATCTACCTAAACTAGCTGCTACTATACCTTTACCAATACTAGAAACTACACCACCAGTAATAAATACAAATTTAGTCATTTTCAATTCCCCGAAATCCTCCGTTTCATATCATATCGATTCTTCAACCCAAACTTAATATTGATTCTCTGATGCTGTTGTTTTAAATCAACTAATAAAATAGCGATCGCAGAGTGAGATTTCAAGTTCAAGTTTTAACCAGCACAATAAGTAATTAAAGTTGCTTAATGCGATCGCGTTAGGAAAAATTTTTTAATATCCTTGTCGATGTAATTGGTCTATATCCGAAGTATTCATGAGAGATTGAGCGATAATTTTGCTATTTATACTTATAGATTTCCCAAAGATAAGCGCAAAATAACCGATAGTTTTCGCTCATTAATATCAAGGTTAGGTTAGGTAGATAGGGAATAGGGACAATTCATGAATTGTCCCTAATGGTAACTGTTAACTGTAATTTCTGGCAGCTAATATATAACGAAAAATATATTCAACTATTTCTAGATGATTTTGAGTCATTTCTGGCGACTTGCCCCACACGGTTACCCCATGATTACGAATGAGTAAAGCAGGAATATCAGGAAAATCCCCCGTAAAGCGATCGCATATTGCTTGGGCGATCCGAGGTACTTCTAAATAATTTTCAAACAAAGGCATTTTGACTTGGGGGTTTTCTTGCCAAACTCCTAATCCTTTAATCATTTCTAAAGGAGGTAAGGAAATTGCCTCGTGATTACTAAAATTAGAAACTAGGTTAGCTTCAACTGAATGGACATGATAACAAGCTTGCGCTTCAGGAAAAAGAGTATAAATAACTTGGTGAATACTGGTTTCTGCTGAAGGGCGATTATCAGGATGAGGTAATTCTATTACTTCCCCTGCTAGGTTAACTCGAACAAAATCTTGTTCGGTTAATTTACCTTTAGATTTTCCACTAGCTGTAATCCAAAAACTCTTATCGTCATGGCGAATCGACAAATTACCTGCTGTACCTACCATCCAACCTTGCTGATAAAATTGACTGGCAGCAGCAATTAAAATTTTACGCGGATCGCTCTTCATTAAATTAATCTTGGTAATTTACTCGATTTTTATTATTGATTGATTCGGCATCGTCCTGCTGAACTGTTAACCTGTTCTCGCTGGGCTACAATGTTAGCTAAATCTGGTCTACCTGTAAATTTTAATCTCCAGTCTGCCCAAATTCCATAGAGCCAATCCGCTACAGCACCAATAACAGGTAACTTAGTAATAGCATAAAGCCAACCCATCCCTAATTCTTCATAAACCCGTCGAAATACTTCCACGTTTTTAATCACCGTACCATCGGGTAAGACTGCATGAATTCTTCCCATTGCGGTTTCAAAATCAACTCCGCCATTTTCTTCTGGAGTATAATTGCGATCGGCAATATCTACAAAAGCAACTATCCCTCTACCTGCATCGCGCTGCTGCAAAAAATTAACTTCCCGCAGACACAAAGGACACTCACCATCATACAAAAGTTTAATTTTCCAAGTAGTTTTAGATTTTGGTTGTGCCTCAAACTGGGTTGAAGATAACGTCATAAACTATCTTTACATTTCTTAAAAGTACTCTATTGGTTATTGTAAATTCCCAAGCATATATTTGGCTAAACTCGTCAGCAGCATTATTCAGTGGTTAAACTTTCCAAATAAGTAGTAATGCAAAATTAAATACACTGGTAAAGAAAAAAAATAGGGAATAGGGAATAGGAAATAACCATCACTCACCAGTTATCAGTTTGATTTTGAACTATGAACTAGGAAATATGAACTATCAACTATTGTTTTGTGTAATTGATTCTGCCTATGTACTTAAGCCTGTGGTTTGATATTGTCGATTACCTATATTTGTAGTATAGAGACTTAATAAAATAAAATTTTGTCTTTGGGTATTAATATCAATAATTTTTTTAACACTTTCTTTGCCTATATTTAACCCTAAATCTAATCCTGATTTGCAAAGTCGGCTTAAATCTCGATTGGCAAAATCAAATAATTTTTGCAGTTGAGAATTTTCACAAAAATCTTGAGGAAGTTTTTGAATTATTTGTTCAGAAGCATATTGAAGATATTGTTCTTGATTTGGATTAGTAAAAGCCATAACTCCTATGCCTAAAACTAAAGCGATCTCTTCAATAATTTTATTCATTTTTGTTAATTAAACTCGATAAAGAAGTCTTAAACTGCATACAACAGTTAGCAAACTCTAACTTACTATATTCAGGTAATTCTTGTAAAATTTCCATAACACTGTCGATAAAATTACTATTGTTAAAATATTTTTTGGCTAAAATAGTAAGGGAAAAAAACATTGAGTTGACTTGGTCTTGCTCCCAAGCTAGTAATTGATTATTGTCGCGAGGATCTACAGTAAGTAAGACGTTAATTTTTTCCAAAGATTCTGTGTCAGGAAGATTAGATTTTTGCAAAATTTTTATCAATTCTTGTTTAAAAGTTTCTTGATGTCGATTTCCCATTAAATCTTCAATTTCATCGAGCAAAATCTGAACTATTAATAAACTAGCTTGAGTCACGTATAAATTTTGAGAAGAATTAACAGATGTTTTAGTAATTCTTTCTTCAGCTAATATCGTTGAAGTTTCGTTCGGCTTTGATAATACTTCACTCCATACACTAAAAATTTCTTTTTCATCGACTAAGATACATTGTTTTTTATGTTTGGCAAAAAAATTTTTACAAAATTCTAAAGCATTACCTTTTAAGGAAATCTTGAAAGAAATATTGAGTTTTTCATAAATTTTATCTTGATAGCTAAAAGTTAATTTATTAGTATTAGATTCAGAGAATTTTGTTTCAGAAATCTTGAGATTATGTCGTTGAAGAATTACTATTTCTTGATTCATAATTAACTTTGATTTTTAACATTTTGACATTGGGTTTTTAACCAATAAGTAGGTCGGCAAAATTATTTGTATACTTACTAGCAAGTTATCTTAGATATTCCCTGTTGCCTATTCCCTAGTAATAACAAACCCACAATTAATTATGCATAGGTACTTAAAATCATAACCGTAATTTTTCCATTGAAATCAACCGAAATAACAATTATCGTAAACGCTTACGAGAACGATTAGATAAGTTGTATTCTAAAGCAGCACCGATCGCAAAAAGAACACCACTGACTGTCCAAAAACATTCAATTATTCCACCAGTCGCATAACTATCGCGAGTAACAATATAGGCATATCTAAGATCTGCTAAATAATGAGCAAGAATAGCAAAACCAATTGCTGTCCAAGTCTGGGAAAATTTGCCTCCCCAAAAAGTTAGCACTATAGTTGCTGCTAAAACTAAAATAACCACATCTCCAGCAACATAAAATAAATTTAAAGGTTCGATAATTGGTTCTAAAAGTTGTTCTGTTGCAATTACCCATCCTGGTGCTGTTGTTTCTACAACTTGTTCGGTTATAGTGGTTGAAATTTCTACCTCAACAGTGTTTGAGGGATAAGAAGTCCACCAACCCAAACTAGTTGCGATCGCAGCTATCAAAAGAATTGTTGCCCATTGCCAAGGCATTAACCTCACTTTCCGAAACGCTACAGCTAAGATCATTCCTCCAATTAAAAACATATAAAAATTTACAAAGAATAAATCTCCTAGAGTAATGTCGGGAGAGCGTTGTAAAATTACTTCCCAATAGAAAAAAATCAAATCGCCGATGAAAAAAGATAAAGTTCCTATTCCTAGGCAAAGCCAAATCATTTTATCACTGAGAATTTTAGGATTAAAATAGTTGCGTAAACATAAACATCCTGCACCTAAAAAAGCCGAAATTTCACAAAGATAAGAAGTAATTACATACCAAGTTGATGCGCTTTGACCAAAGAAAAGAGCCAGAAAAAATCTTAATCCAGCTATAGCAATTCCTAAAGAAATAACTAATTTTAAACTGAGATTAGATAAAGCACTTTTATTCATAAAATTTGATTTTCTAGTTAAGACTATTCTGTTTTACCCTGAATCACAAGCTACAACAAGAGGAAATTTATTATAGTTTTGTTGAATCTTATTAAATAAAATAACAACTGTAACTTTTGCTTTTAAAAGCACATCGACAAATTGGTTTTATCGCGATCCCAATAATTTTTCTGAAGCGTCTTGATTGAAAATTTAATTAATTAATAAATATCAAATAATCGATTTGAGCAAGCTTTCCTAAAATTTATCAAATCGAAATTAACCTTGAAATTTAGCTGTTTATTGCAACCACCAAAAAGGAATTAAGCCTAAACAACTAAACAACAACAAAAGATAACAACTTTGCCTACCTATTTTGCGATCGCCAAAAATTAAAGCATATAATCCTTTTAAAAAAAAATAAAACAAAACATCATTTTTCTGTGAATGTGAACAAAGTTTTGCTTGGAATGTTTAAATGATATTGTTGTTCTAATTATTAACTCAATTTTATAATAAATTATTTTAACCGATTAATTAAACCGTTTTAAAAAGAATAAAAAATATTTTTATCCATCTAAAGCTAGAGGAAAAACAATAGTCTAATTTGTCAATCTATTTGATATAAATCATTCATCTTGACTAAGTATATTTACTCAGCAGGCTTGATTGTCGACAAAATTTAATTTAAAAAAATAACTTTTTAGTATATGTATTTCTACTTTTTTTTATCTAACTTCCGAACGATTAAATTGAGATTTGTGTTCAGTATTTTTTATATATAGCTTTAATTACAATTAAATAATTAAAGATTAAAACAACCATGTTTTAGCTCAATATCGATCAAAATATTCAGCGAAAATCCAATGCTTGTGTATTTTTTTAATATTTTTTTTAAGTAATAATCCAATGTTTTCGGATGGAGAAAATGCAAAGCATGAACCTAATTGGCTGAGGTTTTTTTCTGTTTATTTACTCAATAGAAGAGTCGATTTAGTTACAGCCGATATGGTTATTGAAGCAATTTGTAAAAGTTGTCTCAAAAAAGTAAAAATCATTGTCTCTCACTACAACGTTCATGCTTTTAATTTATCTATGTTATTACCTCAGTTTTTTGTCTTTCAACAAAATGCTGACATTACTGTTTGTGATGGCATGGGTATGTTAAAAGGTCTAGAGTTGATGGGTATCTCTGTAGCTTCTAAGTACAGAGTACCTTTAACTTTGATGATTCCAAACTTATTGAATGAATGTGAGCGACATAATTTATCAGTGTTTTTATTAGGTTCTAAACCTCAAAATTTAGAAAAAGCCCTTAATAATCAGAAAGCAAAACATCCCTATATCAATTTAGCGGGTCATCATGGTTATTTCGATCCAACAAATCCCATTCAAAATCAATTTGTAATTGAGAAAATTAATCAGTTTAAACCAGATATTTTAATTGTAGGGATGGGAATGCCATTGCAAGAATTATGGATTCAAAAGAATTATCAAAATATAGAAGCTTTAGCCATTCTTCCTTGTGGTGCAGTTATTGATCGCTTGGCGGGGTTAGTACCCAACTGTCCCAAATGGATGTCTAACCTAGGTTTAGAGTGGTTCTATCGTTTTCTTAGAGAACCTAAACGTTTAGCTGCTAGATATTTGTTAGGAAATCCACTTTTTTTAATTAATCTTCTGTGGGCGAAATATAACAGGTTTTATTCGGCTTATACAGGTGAAGGGGAAATCACTCACAATCCCAAAAATCATGTCAATAAAATTATGGACTTACAAACGAATCGAATCAGCACAAACGAATTGTTTTTAACCTAATTGAGTACCTTGGATTATGTCTATTCCCCAAATTAGTGTAGTAGTACCTGCTTATAATCTGGAAAAATATATTGCAGAAGCACTATTATCGCTAGAACATCAATCATTTACTGATTTTGAAGTTTTAGTAGTTGATGATGGTTCGAGCGATCGCACTGCTGAAATAGTTCAATCTTTCTGCGATCGCGATTCTCGATTTAAATTATTATCAAAACCCAACGGTGGTCTTTCCTCTGCTCGTAATTATGGCATTCATCATGCAGTTGGTAAATATATTGCTCTTTTAGATGGAGATGACATTTATGGTACTAATAAATTAGCTAATCATTTTGCTTGGCTGGAATCATCACCGCAGATAGGTGTTGTCTATAGTGCGTCTCAGGCAATTCGTGATGATGGTAAACCAACTTTAATGCGTTTAAGTGGTAAACCAATCAAACGAGATCCTCTAGCTGCCTTACTGTGTAAAAATTTTATCGGTCATGGTTCTAATGCAGTATTTCGTCGCGACATTTTCGATCGGGTAGGGGAATTTGATGAAACTTTACGTAGTTGTGAAGACATAGATTATTGGTTGAGAATTGCAGCTACCAAAAAATGGGATTTTCATCGAGAACCAAGCGTTCAATGTTTTTATCGAGTTCGTCCTTCTGGACTTTCCTTTGATGTACAAGAAATGAAAGTTAGCCAATTAAGGGTAATTATTGCAGCTTGTAAACGTTCTCCAGAAGTAGTTGAGACTTTGTTGCCAACTGCTTATGCCTATATGAGTCGGTATTTAGCGCGATTATCTTTAACGGCAGGGGATGTTCAATCAGCCAGAAAATTTATTGACCGTGCGATGGCTTCAGATCCGACGATCTTTTTGCAAGACTTGCGATCGCTTTTAACTTTGATTTCTGTGCTGTTAGCACCCTTATCGCAGTTAGCCATCAGGCGATCGCTGGGGACGGTCAAGTCACAGATTGCCTCCCTGTAAAAACAAAGCTGGAAAATCTTGTTTTGATTAGCTCACAACCAGAAACGATTAAAACAAAACCATCAGGCATGATTAGTAATTAAAGTAATTCAAGTGACAAAATCAACCCAACCTCAATTATCTAATCTAAATTCAGAACAATTTTTTTGTACCAAACATCTCAAAAACGATTTAAAAGGTCGTTCGGTTCGAGGTGGTGCGGTTACGATTACAGCGCAGGCAATCAAGTTTGTTCTGAGGATGGGTTCTACCGTAGTTTTGGCGCGATTACTAGCACCTGAAGATTACGGCTTAATTGGTATGGCAACTGTAATTATTGGTTTTGTTCAGTTGTTTAAAGATTTAGGTTTATCCGCAGCAACGGTTCAAAAAGCAGAGATTAATCACCAGCAGGTTAGCACTTTATTTTGGATTAACCTAGGAGTAAGTTTTGTCATTAGTTTGATTGTAATAGGATTAGCTCCTGTTGTTGCCTGGTTTTATAATGAGCCACGTTTAAACGCAATTACCCTAGTTTTAGCCATTAATTTCGTCTTTGGCGGTTTGACTGTTCAGCATCAAGCATTACTGCAAAGACAAATGCGTTTTACTAATCTTGCCAAAATTGAAATTGTGTCCATGTCAGTCGGAGTAATGGCTGCAATTGTTTCTGCCTGGTATGGCTTGGGTTATTGGGCATTAGTGGTTATGCAAATAGCAACTGCTATTACTAACGCGATTGGAGTTTGGATTAGTTGTCGTTGGCGACCTGGATTTCCAAGTAAAAATTCAGCTATTAAATCGATGCTTGCTTTCGGCGGAAATTTAACTGGTTTTCGCTTGGTTAATTATTTTTCTCGGAATTTAGATAATTTGCTAATCGGTCGTTACTGGGGTTCTCAACAATTAGGACTTTATGCCAAAGCTTATCAGCTAGTTTTGTTACCCATTGAACAGATCAATAATCCTGTTAACAGTGTTGCTCTCCCCACTCTGAGCAGTCTACAGTCAGAACCTGCCAAATACTGTAGATATTACTACAAAGCAATTTTAATCATTACCTCTTTGGGAATGCCCATTGTGGGGTTTATGTTTGCTTCTGCTGATAAAGTAATTCTTTTGATGTTAGGAGAACAATGGTTGGGTGTTGTCCCTATTTTTCAATTTTTAATGCCAGCAGCTTTCATTGGCACATTTAATGTGGCTACGGGATGGGTTTATCAATCATTAGGCAGAACGGATCGACAGTTTCGCATCGGAATTTTGATGTCTCTAACAGATGTAGCAATTTTTTTGTTCGGTCTTCGTTGGGGTGCGATTGGTATTGCTGCTGCCTATGGTTTATCTAGACCAATTTTCATGGTGATTACAATTGTCTACTGTTACATTGGGACACCATTAAAAGTATCAGATTTTTTCAAAACAATATTTCGTCCTACGGTTGCTTCTCTAAGTGTAGCGATCGCGTTAATGGTAATTAATTATTTTTTATTAGTTGATATAAATGCTTTTCTCGCATTATTGCTCGTTTTTTTCTATATTTCTCATTTTATATATTGTTTTGGATTGTTATTCCTGGAGGTAAATCTGAATTTAGCGAAGTATTACATATTTTAAAAACTTTACAACCAAAGAAAAAAAATTAATTAATAGTGGCAATTTTAGTTCACAACTATCAAACAACTGACACACTTAATCGGAGGTAAAATGATGCAGCCTCAACCCAAAATTAGAAAATCTCCAGTTTTTATTGTTGGATGGGATCGCTCTGGCACAACTTTATTGCGTTTGATGCTTAATCAGAGTTCTACTTTATACATTACTTCTGAAACCGAGTTTCTGATCCCTCTGCAACAAAACCAAGTAATCTACGGTGATTTTGCTCAACCCTATCAACGTTATTTTTTTATTCGCGATTTACAAACCAACCCTGCAACCTCAAAAACTTTTACTTTCTCTGTTTTGGGTTTAACCATTGCCGAAGCCGAAACTGCGCTGGCACAAGCAGCACCAACCGATTTTGCAGGCGCAGCCGAGGCAATTTTTACTGCTGTGGCGCATAAAAAACACAAACAGCGTTGGGGAGACAAGACTCCTCATCAAGTACAGAATATATCTTCTCTGGCTGAAGCCTTTCCCGATGCTCAGTTTGTTCACATCATTAGAGATGGTAGGGGTGTGGCAGTAAGTATCCGTAAAGCAGGATGGCTGAACGGTAATATTTTAAAAATTGCTCAGTATTGGCAAAAGCAAGTTAAGGCAGGAATTAGTGCAGGTAAAGCTTTAGCTGAGAATAGATACTACGAGGTGTTTTATGAACAGTTGATCCAGCAACCTGAAGCAACCTTGAGAGATTTATGTGATTGGCTGCACCTTGAATATACGCCTCAAATGTTGAACTATTACCATGATGCCAGTTCCGATCTTCAGCCAGAACATAGTAACCTGTTTCAGTTAAATCAAAAACCTGTTGATGTTTCAAGAGCTTATGCTTGTAAATCTCAGTTATCTAAGCAAGATATAGCTGATTTTGAAAGTATAGCTGGTAATTTGCTTCAGACTTTAGGATACGAGTTAGATGGAGTCAAAATTTCTCCGTTGATTCAATTAATTCCCACTTTTAAACAGTATCTCAAACCTTTTTTATATAGGCAGAATTCCCAAGTAATAGGTAATAGGTTTTAAGTGCTAGCTGTTAGGTAAAAAGGGAGAAGGGGAGACAATTAACAAATGACCAATGACCAATAACCAATGACCAATAACAAATAAATAAAATTATGGCTAATTCAACCCAAGTTAAACAATTTTATGACAATTTTACTAATACCAGAATGCTAGAATATAAGCTTAATGGTAATCGTCGCATTGATAAAGCAGTTAAATTCATTTCAGGTTATTTAAATCCAAACAGCAACATTCTTGATATTGGTTGTGGGATTGGACTTGTTCCCGAACAACTAGCTACCAAACTCAAACAAGGAAAAATTTTAGCTTGTGATTTGGGAGAAAATAATATTAATTATGCTCGTAAAAACATTAAGTCAGACAAAATTGAGTTTTTTCAGGTCAATGTAATTGAAAACTTTGAATTAATTCGTAATAAATTAATTGCTCCAATCGATCTAGTCACAATGGTTGATGTAATCGAACATTTACCACCTGACAGTTATGAAGGACTTTTTAATAATTTAAATCAAATTACAAGTGATCGCTCTAAAATAATTTTGACTTATCCTAGTCCTCAATATCAGATTTACTTACAACAAAATAATCCCGAAGAACTGCAAATTATTGATAAAGTAATTGAAATTAGTTCTTTGATGCCATTGGCTCTTAAATATGGATTTCATTTAGAATATTTTGCTTATATTAGACCTCCTGCAAAAATATTAATTAATTGAGCAATTGTTTTTCAAAGAA
>CAZLUP010000030.1:26559-51341 GCA_964562685.1 uncultured bacterium | reverse complement strand
TAAATTTCTTTTTATTTTACTTAGCTTACTTCGACTTTTGCAGGAGGTCTAATATCTTCAGGTAAAATTGTCATTAACTGTTCTTTACTAGGTTGAGACATCTGAGCCAATCTGTTGGCTTGCTTTTCGACAGTTTTGTCAAAAATATTTCTGACAAGTCTACCATTGCCAAATTTTTTATCTCTATTTTCATACAATGTTGTTAATTGACTCAGTAAAATCTGTTTAGATTGCTCGGCTAAGATAAAGTGATTTTGTTGGCAAATTATCTCAAAGATAGCCAGTAATTCATCTGGTTTGTAATCTTCAAAATGAAAGAATCGATTGAATCTTGATTGTAAACCAGGATTAGCATCGATGAACCGTGACATTTCTTCAGGGTAGCCAGCAACAATAACTACCAATCGATCTCTATAATCTTCCATTCTTTTGAGTAAAGTATCGATCGCTTCTTGACCAAAATCTTTAGAACCACCTTCGGGAGCAAGTGTATATGCTTCATCAATAAACAATACTCCATCTAAGGCAGATTTCACTACTTCATCTACTTGTATAGCTGTTTGACCAACATAACCTGCAACTAATCCTGAGCGATCTATCTCAATAACGTGTCCTTTGGAAAGAATGCCTAGCTGCTTATACATTTCACCCATTACACGAGCAATAGTTGTTTTGCCTGTTCCAGGTGGTCCGCAAAAAACTGAGTGTAGAGTGATAGATATAACGGGTAAACCTTCTTCTTGCCGCATTTTCTGGATTTTTAAAAAATTGATAAGAGTGCCAATGTCAGTTTTTACATTCTGCATTCCTACTAAATTATTAAGATTGTTGAGAAGATCGGTTAAATTGTCAGAAAAATTATCTTTGTTTTTATTAGAGTTTTTTAAGGCTTCTGTCCTTTTTTGAAGTTCGGCTTCAATTTGCTCCCAATAATAATCAGTCAAGGTAAAATTCTCCAATTCAATATAAGTTTTGCTGCCACATTTTTATAGTTCCCAATTACTTAGGGAGGATATCAGCATGATTTTAAATATTTAGAGATTTCTGAAGCGTACTAATTATTATCAAACTGAAATATCTTACCAAAGCGCGATCTTGCATTTTTTTTAGAGAACTACTACAAAGTAGGCTTAGGTAAATCGCAACTATCCTACCCATAATTGGAATTTATTTTAAGATTTACTTCAAACACAGTTTCTTTAACAAACTCACAATTATTTTTACTTTTTTAACCAATAACAAAGGACAAATAACTAATATTATGCCTTCTTTAACAACTAGCGATTTTGCTAACACCACTAAAATCTGGAATTGGCGTGGTTACCCAATTACCTATCAAAGCTATGGTGAAACTGGTGCTGCGGTAGTATTAGTTCATGGTTTTGGTGCTTCTTGTGGTCATTGGCGGAAAAATTTACCAGTTTTGGGACAAACTTGCCGTTGTTATGCTTTAGATTTGATTGGTTTTGGTGGTTCGGCTAAACCGACTCCAGGAGTTGAGATTGAATATACTTTTGAAACCTAGGGACAACAAGTAGCGGATTTTTGTCGTGAAGTAGTGGGAAGTCCAGCTTTTTTGGTTGGTAATTCGATTGGTTGTATTGTAGCCATGCAAACTGCGGTCGATTATCCAGATTTAGTATTAGGAATTGCAGCGATTAATTGTTCTTTAAGACTTCTCCATGATCGCAAGAGAAGAACTTTACCCTGGTATCGTAATCTTGGTGCATCTTTTGTCCAACAATTGTTAAGTAACAAGACTATCGGTAATTTATTTTTTGCTCAAATTGCCAAACCAAAGGTAGTCAGAAAGATTCTTTTACAAGCTTATCGTCGTTCTGAAGCAGTTACCGATGAGTTAATTGAGATGCTGATGAAACCTGCAACAGAAGTAGGTGCAGCAGAGGTTTTTTGTGCCTTTACCCGTTATTCTCAAGGACCTTTACCAGAAGATTTGTTACCTCGTCTTAATTGTCCCACTATTCTGCTTTGGGGAACTGAAGACCCTTGGGAACCAATTGCGTTAGGTAGGGAATTAGCTAATTTTCCTGCGGTAGAACAATTTATTCCCCTTGAAGGTTTGGGCCATTGTCCTCAAGATGAAGCTCCTGAAGTAGTTAATCCAATTTTACAAGACTGGATTAGACAGCAGTGGGAACGGAAGCTAAGATTAACGAAAAATGATTAAATTGGGAGATCAGAATGAACAAGGAAATACTCACTGTTTTGGGTTGTTCTAGTTCTCTAGCTTTAGCTTTGATGACAGCCAATTCTGCTGAAGCTAATACCGCTAAAGAATATGTTTTTACTGCACCTAACTTGAATAACCAACCTATAGCTTCTGAAACAGACTATCCTTTTTATGATTGTAGTTGCAGTGAATATAATCAAGCGGATCTAGAGAGAATAGATCGCCAAGGGGATCGAGCAATTAATCTGTTTGGTTGTGATTGTGCTGGTTGTCGCAATCTTGTTCGTAATCTTGAAGAAACTCCCCAATCGGCACCGCGAATTTAATTAGGAAGGAAAAATTAATTGCTTAACTGGTTATCTTCAGCTTTGGAGTTATTCAATCTTAGTAGCCATCGCATTGTTTGGAATTTGTTTTTAGCTTTTATTCCTTTACTATGTAGTTGGTTTTTATTCCGTCCATCGGTTAATCCTTCGATTATTTGGTGGATTTTTTTCTGTGTTTTTCTGGCTTTTTTGCCCAATGCACCCTATATCTTGACAGATACAATTCATCTGATTGAAATTAGCCAACAAGGTTATCCTCTTTCCTTGATTATCCTTGTTTTAATTCCTCAATATTCTTTATTCATCTTAGCTGGATTTGGAGCTTACGCGATCGCTCTAATGAGGTTAGATCGTTATTTAATCGAACGAGGACAGGCAAAATATGTCGTCTCGGTTAATTTAATTATTCACACCTTATGTGCCGTTGGGATCTATTTGGGCAGATTTGAAAGATTTAATAGTTGGGATTTGCTCACACAGCCCACCATAATCATGGTAAGTATTGGGGAACATTTAGTAAATAAATGGCATTTATTGATTATTTTGACTACTTTTATGATTTTATCTGCTCTTTACTGGTTATTAAAACCTTTAAAACAGCAAATTCTTGCCAAAACTTGTGTTAATGTCTCCCAATCTTAATTATTAATTTTTATTAACAAAAGAAAAACAGTAAAATTTGTTACAGAATTATGATATATTTATGTTAGCAAAAGGAACTAAATAAAATAGATTTTTAAATAAAGCAACTCGGAGGGTCTATATAATTATGTCTACTAAACAACAAGCTCGTGCGCTCATGATGCGTCATCACCACAATATTAAAAATCGTCAACAATCAATGTTGGGTCGTACTGCATCAGAAATTGGCGTGGAAGTGGATCAGGAGTATTGGAGCAATATTCAAGGTAAAGCTCATCCTACTTTTCGTAAGTCCTATGACCGCAGTGGTGCTTCTTTGAGCTAAAAAAACAATTAAAACTGTAATTATTTTCAACTTTGTTCAACGACTAAAGATTGCGTATTTAATTTCTGGCAAAATTTGAGAGTTGGGTATTCTGTAATTCAAGAGTACCCAATTTTTTTTTGATGGCAATCAACTATTAATCCTTACAATCTGATGACAACCACCCCTAATTCCCGTCAACTAGCTTTTCTCGCCTTGCAAGAAATTTATCAAAAAAAAGCTTATACCGATATTGCTTTAGATCGAGTTTTGCGATTTCCAAAACTAAGTTCGGTAGAAAAAAGTTTAACTTGTGAATTGGTTTATGGAATTGTACGCCGTCAAAGAACTCTCGATCATTTAATCGACTTACTTGGCAAAAAAAAAGCCCAGCAACAACCTCCTAATTTAAGGATTATTTTGCAAATGGGTTTGTATCAACTGCGATATCTCGATCATATTCCTCCTTCGGCAGCAGTTAATACCAGTGTGGAATTAGCGAAACAACATGGCTTAAAAAAACTTGCAGGTGTAGTTAATGGTTTACTCAGAGAGTATATTCGTCAAGCAAGCGATCGCGATCCTTTAAAATTACCAAACAATCCCATAGCTAAAATTGGCGTTAACTATAGTTTTCCTGACTGGATTGTCGAAACTTTTTTACAACAACTACCAGCATCAGAAGTAGAACAATTATGTAACTGGTTCAATCAACCTGCCAAGATCGATCTGAGAATTAATTTACTCAAAACTTCCCTAGAAACTGTAGAAAAAGCTTTTCAAGACCAAGGTATAACTACAGTACGTGTACCTCATCTACCTCAAACCCTAAGATTAACTAGCAGTGCAGGAAAAATTGATCGATTACCTGGTTATGAAGCAGGTTGGTGGATAGTTCAAGATAGTAGCGCGCAACTGGTAACTCATCTACTCGATCCTCAACCAGGAGAAACTATTGTAGATGCTTGTGCTGCACCAGGAGGAAAAACTACTCATATTGCTGAATTGATGCAAGATCGAGGGATCATTTATGCCTGTGATCTCTCGGAAAAACGCCTCAAAAAAGTTCAAGAAAATGCTCAACGACTACAACTAAAATCAATTAAAATATGTCCTGGAGATAGCCGTAATTTAAACCAAATTTTTCAAAACGATAGTTCAGTACAATTTAACTCTAAATTTTTAAGCGATCGCGTTTTGTTAGATGCACCCTGTTCTGGTTTAGGTACGCTTCACAAACGACCTGATATTCGTTGGCGACAAACCCCAGCTAAAATTCGGGAACTTTCTCGGTTGCAACAGGAACTATTAAATCAGGCAGCAACTTGGGTTAAGCCAGGAGGTATCATAGTGTATGCGACTTGTACCCTGAATCCTTTAGAAAATGAAGTAGTCATCGAATCTTTTCTTCAGTCTCATCCTGAGTGGCAAATTAATTCTCCAGCCTCTGACTCTCCAGCTAATCATTTTGCGACATTCCCTGGTTGGATTAAGGTTTTTCCCCACAGACATAACATGGATGGATTTTTTATGGTTAAGTTACAACGAGAGTTTTAAGATGCAAATAGATTGGAAAAAAATCGGAAAAATGAAACAATTACTCAAAATTTTAATTGGTGCTGCTTGGATTGATGGTGTAATTCAACCCGAGGAAAGAAAATATTTTCATCGCATTGCTAGTGATTTTCAACTGGCTGAAGATGCTGAAATCAAACCTTTATTGGCAGAACTTAAACCAATTAAACCTGAAGAATGCTACCGATGGTTAGAAGAATATTTGGGCAAAAATCCTACTCAAGCTGATTATCAAGAATTATTTGAAAAAATTAGCGGTTTAATTTACAGCGATGGAGATGTAGATATTCGCGAAGTTAAACTAATTGAAAAACTACAACTCCTCGATCCGATTAACCAACCTCGTAAGTCAGCATTTGATAAAGTTCTCAGAAAAATTCAGAAATTGTATCAACAAGCAGTTCACGAACAAGCTTAAGTTTAATTATTAACAACCTAGATTAAATTAATCTACAAGTCGCTTGGCAATCATTACCATCGACTCAAATAAACTTATGAAGAGGAAATTAATAGAGCGATCGCTTTAATTAAAGCTTAGAATTGACTCTAATCAATGTAATATATTTATATCTTCAAGGCTAGGAATCGATACAATCCCCAGCCCTTTTGTCAGACATTAATTAGTAAGATTTAATCAATTAAAGCAAAAGATGCTTTTCTAAGGCATTACTAAAGGTTTCATAGGGTGTTCTACCTACTATCGTTTCTACTATTTGCCCATCTTTAAAAATTAGAACCGTAGGAAGACTACGAATACCATATTGTTTGGCATTGGCTGGATATTTATCGACATCAATTTTGATAACTTTGACACGACCCTGATATTCTTGTGCTAATTGATCCATTAAAGGGGCAATCAAACGACAAGGACCACACCAAGAAGCAGTATAGTCTACTACTACTAAATGTTCTTGACTAATAATTTGGTCAAAATTATTTTCTTCAAGATAAACTGCTTTAGTCATAAATTTATTCCTTTAGTTAATTTTAATTGGCAATAGTTTTGTATTTGAGCGAGTTAGATTTAATGGGTAGTTATAAATATCTACTAAGCTTGTTTTTTATTTTTAAACACAACTTTTTCTTAATTAATAAAGTTCGTCTTCTTGATGGGTCAAAATTGTGCAATTGGCAGTAGGGTAAGCAACGCAAGTCAGTAAAAAACCAGCCTCAATTTGTTCGTCGTCTAAAAAAGCCTGGTCTGATTGATCTACGCTACCTTCAATAATTTTGCCAGCACAACTAGAACAAGAACCAGAACGACAAGAAATTGGCAAATCTAGATCGTTTTCTTCCGCTACGTCAAAAATATACTGATCGTCAGCTACTTCAATTGTTTGATCTAGTCCCCGATCTTTATTAATCAGTCTGACTTGATAAGTTGCCATCGGTTTTTTCTCCTTTGATCTTTAAATTTGTAGTAATAGTGATAATTCTGCTTGGTCTTGATAAACTACGATCAGAAAGCTCTTAATTATTTCAATAGCTATGAGCGCAGACAATCCAGAAACTGAAACTATTTGGCAAAGGCTTCAACAAGGTAAACAAGCCAAAGCAGCCCAAGGTGGCTATGCAGGTTATGGTTCTCCTGCTTTTGGTCAAAAAGCGATTGATGGCGAGTTAGTAGATAATCCTGAAGAACAAAAAATCATTGAATTGATTCGTCGTCATCATAAATCTGGCAAGTCCTTACAACAGATTGCTGATTGGTTAAATCATCAGGGTTACACCACTAAGCGGGGTCAACAATGGCGTAGAATTTCCGTCAAACGGGTCTTGGATCGACTTTATGGCAAAACTCCCAGAATTTCTGGCGTTAAAGATTCCTCCTCTATAGACCAAATAACCTAAAATAGCTATAATCTTTATCAAGCAAGGTTTATAGCCTATTATCTGTTACATTTCTTTTATGATAAACCTTAACGCGAATAATGTGAAGAGTAATTAAAAACTATAGTAGGTTGAATTGTAACATCCCTAATAATAAGAGTAATTTTTAAATAGTTAGTTCTAGCTGTGTCTTAATTGTGCAAGAGCAGAAGATTTTAGGAATTTTAACTGAAAGAGATATTGTTAGACTGACAGCAGCCCTGAAGACTCTTTATTAACTGCTCATCAAGAAATGCAGCGCAGAAAAGTAAGAAGATTGGTAGTTTCTTGGAATTGGGGACAAGGGTTAGGACTCCTCACTCAAACTAGCTTATTGCGCGTGTTCGATCCGATAGAAATGTATGGAGTAATCGAAACCTTACAACGGACTATTCAAGAACTAGAAGCAGAAAGAAACCAATTATTAACTATGCTACAAAATAAATCTAGTTAAACTGATGTTACCAGAACAAAATTTGCTTAACAATCCGAGCGAATTCCTTACAGATACAGAATTTCTCAATGGATTAAAACAATTAGCCCAAAGCGATCGCGATTTAGCTCAAATTTTGGCAACTTTAGGAAATCCACCTAGGTGGCAAAGAGAACCAGGTTTTCCTACCTTATTGCAGATTATTTTAGAACAACAAGTATCTTTAGCAGCAGCTAAAGCGGTTTATCAAAGATTATGTAAAATTGTTCAACCTTTGACTCCAGAAAACTTTCTTGCTTTAGATGAAATCCAACTAAAAACTATTGGTTTTAGTCGTCAAAAAATTAGTTATGGTCGTGCTTTATCTGAAGCAATTATTAATCAACAAATAAATCTTGATTGGTTAGCCGAACAAAAAGAAACTATCATTAGAACCCAATTAAAACAAATTAAAGGAATGGGAGATTGGATAATTGATAATTATTTATTAATGGCTCTACAACATTCAGATGTTTTTCCCAAAGGAGATTTAGCTATTGCGATCGCAGTACAAAAAATCAAAAATCTTCCTACTCGTCCTACACCAATCCAATTAGAATTAATAGCTGAAGCTTGGAAACCTTGGCGTGCTGTTGCCACTCAAATTCTGTGGCATTATTATTTAAATTCCAAATAAACTAAAAATATCAAAGTTAATTAAATCTATTAAATATTTTCTTGCAATTTTTTCAACACAGCTTCAACATGACCTTTAACCCGAACTTTGTCCCAAATATAAACAATTTTTCCCTCTGGATTAATTAAAAAAGTTGATCGCACTACTCCCATATATTCTTTACCCATAAATTTTTTGAGTCGCCAGACACCATAAGCTTCAATAATTTGATGTTCTAGATCACTAAGTAATTGAATTGAGAGTTGATGTTTATCTATAAACTTGCCATGAGAAATTTCTGAGTCAGGACTAATTCCCACAATTTTTGCATTTAATTGCTCAAATTGATTTTGATAAACACTAAATTCTTTGGCTTCAGAAGTACAACCAGGAGTATTATCTTTAGGATAAAAATACAAGACTAACCACTCGTTTAAAAAATCTTGAAGACTGATCAGGTTACCATATCGATCTTTAGCCGTAAAATTTGGTGCTGATTGTCCTATTTGGGGCATATTACTCCTTGAGTTGTCCAATGTGTCTTCAATCTTGACTATTCCAATTTTCTCTAAAATTAGAAACCCTGTTTTCTAGTTCACTAAGACAGCAAATTACCACATTTAATTAAAATTATCTTTCGAGAGATTCAGATATCAAAAAGAGGTGTTAGCCTGAAAAAGCATTAACCAAATAGTTGTTTTGGCGTGAACAAAAAGGAGCAGAGATCATGGAATCACCACTTGATTGTACAAGTACTAACTTTGAGAAAGTTGCGCTCTCTCGATTCCGCTCTCTAGTCAAAGAACTTCCTGAAACCATGAAAGTTTTTCGAGAACCTTGGGGTTGTTCGACAGTAATTTGTCTTGATTGTGAAAACTGTCCTCATTGGTGTTCGTATTTACAAGAAAATTCTAGTTTTCTTGTCCAAGCTGTTAGTCAATTAGGATTGGCTAATTCAATCATTTTCAGAATGGGCAAAAAAACTCTTGGCTGGATCAGAATTGATCGCGATTAATCATCACCAAGTTTCACTTTTTTCTCAAATTAATTTGAGGACTTAAAAAATAGAACATTAAGCTAGATTTTAGCTGCTTTGAGCATATGGTAGGTAATTAGTAATTGAGTTAAAGCAAGAGGATAACTTTGCAGGGTTTCTCCTGTTGTTCCGATAACTTTACCGATTTCTTGATTTCCTTCTAAACTGCAAAATTGACCTAAATAAGGAACGTCATTACACATAACCCGTTCTAATTCTTTGACTTGATCGACAGTAGCATGACCATCAATTTCTAAAACATCCACAGGTTTACCCATATCTCGGTCTAAATCAAGCCTGATAGCCGACCCCAAATGATTACCTTCCGCTGTTAAAATCCGAGTCAGATCTGGATGGGGAATAGTTGGTCTGAGGATCAAACGAACATTAAGTAAAAGATTATTTTGTTCCGATTCTTTACTGGGGGGATAAAAACTAACTACTACATCAGCCCACTGACGCTGAGGACGAATATAAGCTTCCGAATCGGGTTCTCGTTGTCGTAGTTGCTCAATTACTTGTTCTTCAGTATAACCACGTTTACGAGTATCCCGTTTAATTTTCCAGGTGGCACGTAAAGATTCTGGAGGAGCTAGATAAACTTTGACATCATAACTGTCACGCATCGGACGACTGGAATAGCCTAGTAATCCTTCTACAATTACATATTGACTGGGTTTAATATATTCTGGCGGATCGAATTCTCCTGTACTGTGATTGTAAATTGGTTTAAGAATTGATTGTCCGTCATGCAACAAATTGAGATGTTGCTCAATGATGTCTACATAGTTACAATCTGGATGTAGTGCAGATATTCCTAGTTCGGCTCTTTGGCGACGGTCGTAACGATGATAATCATCTGTACAGATTACTGTCACATTTTCTTGTCCCAAGACTTGAGCAATTCCCTGTGTCAGAGTCGTTTTTCCAGCAGCACTATCACCCACAATACCGAGGATAATTGGTCGATTATTCATAATTCCTCCTAAACACAGAGATAAGCTTTTTAAATAAATTTTGAGATTAGTAATGATTGTAAAACAAATAGGAAAGTATAATTAATTATTAATAGAATAAGCGCGATCGCGTTACCTAATTTATCTTGAATTTGCGGTCTATCTGTCAAAACAGATAGCTATAGCATTCTAGGAGAGGGTGGGTGGGCAGAGGGAAATAGTTAGCCCTGAAGACAAGGTAAGACTAAAAGAACTAGGGTAAAGATTAGAGGAAAGGATAGGACACAAGCTGTTTATCTACTGGGAATAAAATCGCAGTACACCCCCACCCCTAAATTATTAGCTTCATTTATGCCCATAAGTTTGTACTATACTCATCAATCTACTTTCTCTATTCCTGAAATACTCTACTAGCCCTATTTGACAAAATGATCTGTTTGTGTTCTCGGTGATAGTAATTTCTACTATATGTTTACAGGTTAGACATATTTATTTTATTAAGTTTTTAGGAAGTGCTAAATTTACTCGCTCTATTAGGGTAGATTTTTAATTAAGTAAGCGATTTTTGAGCGAATGAGTTGACGTTTAATAAGCTTGTGAGAGAGAAAGGATTGACACTCCTAGAATACTCTCAACATGGGGGTGGAGAGACTTGAACTCTCACGACTTGTTGAAGGTCAACGGATTTTAAGTCCGCAGCGTCTACCGATTCCGCCACACCCCCTAACTTCTGCTTAGTTGAGCGATCTATTTATTTAAGCCTTATTTATAATACAGTAAATTGAGTATATTGCAACACTGATTTCCAGAAAAATTTTTTTTTGGTTTGATTAAGCACCAAGAAGAACCTCGTTCTACTCCACAGGTTACAATAATTGAGATTCAATCAACAGACTGGTTATGCTAGCAATAGAAACTACTACTCTAGTCGCTTTAATATATTTAGTTTTGAGCGGTGTTTATTTATTAGTGCTACCCGCAATGATTTATTTTTATCTCAAAAGTCGCTGGTATGTGGCTAGTTCGATTGAGAGGGTATTTATGTACTTTTTAGTTTTCCTGTGTTTCCCTGGAATGTTACTATTAAGTCCTTTTCTTAATTTCCGTCCTAAGCGTCGCCCTGTTTAAAATGTGTCAGGCTTGGTATTTGAAGTCATTAACTCAAAGAAATAAAACCAACTATCAAAATTTTTCTGGAAAGTTGATTACTTTGAGGATGGCAAAAAGCTGAGTTTTGGAACTATGAAAATGCGTAGAATTGATGTAATTGCGATCGCTTTGGGTGTCTTTATAGCTGGCGGAATGATTTATCTGATCCTGCAATTTGTGGGAGTAGATGAGCTTTCTGCTGGTATCTGGACACAAACTATTTTGGTAGCTGGGTTATTTGGTTGGTTAGTAACCTATTTATTTCGGGTTTTTACTAAAAATATGACCTATAATCGACAGCTTCAAGAATACGAAGATGCAGTTTTAGAAAAGCGTCTGTCAGAAATGTCTCCAGAAGAACTAGCTAAATTGCAAGCTGAAGTAGAAGCCGAAAAAAAAGCTCAAGCTCAGGATCGTTCCTAAAGTTTGTTCTAATTAGTGAGAAAATATTAACCTGGCTGTTTTGAAGTTAGTTTTTTTCAAAACGGCTGTTTATTTTTGTCTAATTGAGGCAATTTTGCTTTGTTGGCAGATATTTCTGAGCGAAGGTACTGTACTCTGATCACAATCAATTTAATTTTATACAGACGTAATAAGATTATCAGTTATCAGTTTTTTACTTTTTACTTTTAATGGTTATGATTTCTGTTTCTGACTGCTTTAAATCTCTTAAGCAACGTTCTGAATGTGCTTTAATTCCTTTTATTACTGCTGGCGATCCTGATTTGGAAACAACGGCGAAGGCGTTAAAAGTTCTGTCAAAGAATGGCGCTGATTTAATTGAATTAGGTGTGCCTTATTCGGATCCTCTAGCAGATGGTCCTACAATTCAAGCTGCTGCTACTAGAGCATTACAACGAGGAGTAACGTTAGATGATGTTTTGGCAGTAGTTAAAGAAGTAAGAACAGAAATTGAGATTCCGATTATTCTTTTTAATTACTACAATCCCATTTATTATTTGGGAATAAAAGCTTTTCTAGAGAAAATTAAGGCAGTAGGAGTACAAGGTTTAGTTGTTCCCGATCTTCCTTTAGAAGAAGCAGAAATACTCCTAACACCAGCTACAGAATCGGGAATTGAAGTTACATTATTAGTTGCCCCCACTAGTCCCATTGGCAGAATTAAAGCGATCGCAACTAAATCCCAAGGTTTTATTTATTTAGTTTCTGTAACTGGTGTGACTGGGATGCGGACTCAAGTTGCTACTCGCGTGGGCGATTTACTAGTTGATTTGCGCTCGGTAACGGATAAACCGATTGGAGTAGGATTTGGAATTTCCTCCCCCGAACAAGCCAAACAAGTCAAGGAATGGGGTGCTGATGCAGCCATTGTTGGTAGTGCTTTTGTCCAACGTTTAGCTTCAGAAAACCCGAAGGAAGGGTTAAAAGAAATTGGAGATTTTTGTCGGAGTTTAAAACAGGCAATTTCTTAGCCTCGTTGCTGAAGAATAAATTCTGCGATCGCAAGATCTACAGGAGTGGTAATTTTAAGGTTGGTTTCTTCCCCCATCACGATTTTGACAGGGAGTTGGCATCTTTCAAACAAAGCAGCGTCGTCAGTTACCTGCCAACCCAACTGAAGTCCTTTTTGGTGAGCTTGTTTTAACAATTGAACCTCAAATCCTTGGGGAGTTTGGGCAGCCCAGAGATTGCTGCGGTTTGGGGTATCTTTAATATATCCAGAACTATCAACAATTTTGATCGTGTCTTTGACAGGAATGGCTGCAATTAATCCTTGACAATCTGCCAAAGCTTCCGCACAACGGTCAAATAAATCTGGTGTAGCTAAACATCTCGCTCCATCATGGATTAAAACTTGTTTGGCTGTATCTGGTAGAGCTTGTAAGCCATTATAAACTGACTCTTGACGGGTTTCTCCCCCTTGAATCAATTCAATCGGTTTAGTTAAAGAAAGTTGAGAAATCATCGCCTTAAAATTGGGAAAATCAAGGGGTTGTCCCATAATTCCAATCCATTGAATGGTTTGAGCGGACTCTGCTGCCAGTAAAGTCCAGGCTAGTAAAGGCTTTCCCTGCAATTCTAATAAAAGTTTATTACGATCGCTACCCATTCGACGACCCATTCCCGCAGCAGGAATTAATAAATACATTTACGATTTTTCCCTAAAAAATAAACGGTTTAGGTATATCTTCCATTAAAATTGAGCAACAGATGTAAGGTCTATTCATTATTCCTAAAAGATGCGAATACTAGCCCTCGTTCCTGGTGGAATCGGCGATCAAATTCTCTTTTTCCCTACTCTTGAAACTCTCAAGAGTAAATACCCCAACGCCGTGATTGATGTTTTAGTAGAACCCCGTGCTAAAGCTGCCTATCGAATCTGTAAAAATGTCGATGATGTTTTGATATTTGATTACAAAGATCGCAGTAGTCTAGCTGATTATCTAAATCTTCTAGGAATTATTCGTGATCAAGAATATGATGTTGCGCTAACGGCTGGAACTCCTTGGTTTGTTGAACTATTACTTTGGCTCAATGGAATTCCTGTTCGAGTTGGGTACAAAAACAACAATGCTTGGTTACTTTCTAATTCAGTTCCTTTTAAATCAGAACAGTATAAAGCTCATACTTACCATGATTTATTAACAGGGTTGGGAATTAATGCTCCTTGTCCCCCAATTAAAATCAATGTACCTAAAAACGACATTAATTGGACAGAAAACGAAACCAATCGCTTAGATATCAAAGATAGTGGTTATATTCTGCTTTATAGCAGTTCAGAACTTTATCCTCTTGCTAGTTGGCAAAAAATAGTGACAGATATTCGCTCAAAACAACCAGAGCTACCCATTGTCTTGCTACAGGATGCCAATAACG
This sequence comes from uncultured bacterium, assembly GCA_964562685.1. GTDB lineage: Bacteria > Cyanobacteriota > Cyanobacteriia > Cyanobacteriales > Xenococcaceae > Stanieria. The sequence continues at coordinate 37,367 of CAZLUP010000030.1, read as the reverse complement.
GAAAATGGATTAGTGCTGTTCAACAAACTGTTCCTTCTTTAAAAATCATTACACCTACTGATGTAGGTAAATTAGCTGCTACTGTGGCAGGAGCTAACCTGTTACTTTGTACGGTTAGTATTCCTATGTATCTAGCCGTAGCTACTGGTACTTACGCGATCGCTTTATCTAGTTCGACTGAGGAGAAAAAAGTACTTCCTCCAAAGAGCGAAAATTATCTCATTCTTCAATCATCGACTGGGAAATTGGCAGATCTCAAACCAGATCAAGTTCTCGAACAAGTTTGGCGCAGCTAAATTATTTGGGATTCAACAATTATTTATTTGGTGGGGCTTTCTTTCTACAATTGTCAGATTGAAAGTCCCATTAATTGTAAGTAAAATCTTTAAATTCCTTGACGACTATAGTAACTATTGATATTCTTAAATCGTCTTATCTGGTTAGATTTGAGCAATTTTTAGCTGTTAGTTCAAGTGTTTGCTCAAATTATCTTTCAAAATTATATTAAATTTAATTAATTGTTTTCTGATTAACAGAGTACCAACCGGATATTTTAATACTTACTAAATACTTGCTTAATTTTGATGAAACTATGTAATTTAATTTGTCAATGAATGATGACAAAACGAAAATACCTAAATCCTTTGCAGAAACAGTTCAATTAGTAGAGCAGTTTGCGATAAAAGAAATTACTAAAGCAACGAACCAAAAAAAACTTTATTATCATACCGTTGACCATGCTTATGCTGTTGAACGTAGAGCTTTAATGATTTTTCAAGCTCTTGAGTTCGATTTAGAAAATTTTCAAGAATTAAAAAATGTTGAGCGAATCAAAAGCTTAATTCAACTTAGTGCGATTACTCATGATCTCGTCCAAGAATATGTTCCGCCTGATGAATTATACACGCCTCGAAGAAGACCATTTGGTTTAAGTGAAACAACTACAATTAATAAATTATTTACCTATCTTAAAAATCTCAATCAAAAGCTAGTTAGCCAGAAAATTAATAGCTCTGTTTGTTTTACTGGGCAAGATCTTAAGATTATTGAAGAGGCTATCAGAGCTACTATTTGTAGGTATGAGCCTAAGGAAGGTTCAATTTATCAACCTTTACTCTATCAATCTCAACCAAAAATATCAGTAGTTGCGAGAATTATTGCTCTAGCAGATTTAGGTGCTTTAGGAATGGAAGGTATAGAAGCCTATCTTAGAGAAAGTGTCCTGATTTTTCTAGAAGAAAATCCCGATCTTGTACCATTCTTATTATCAAATGTTTTAGAGCCATCAACTCAATTGATAACTCAACAAAAAAAAGAAGAAATTAGAAGAAGATTACTTAAAGCTGCTCGTTTTTTAGTTCATTTTGCCAAAGGAAGAGAAGCTAGATTGCACCAAGAAATTCAGGATTTTACCGAAGCTTCTCAGCTAGTTTTGCAAAAGCAAATTTTTCCTTATCTCAATCTCAAAACTATTCAAACTCTAGAAGAACAAACTCCTACAGCAGATAACGCTACTTTAGCAGAGTTATTAAATTATTTTCAGTTTCCCAAATATATTTCTTGCTGATTGCAAAAGAAATTGATTACCAATTACGCCAACCACCCTGAAGTTCTTTAGTTCCTTTAACTAATAAACTTTGATATTCTGCCGAACTTGCCCATCTTTCAATTTCTCTGGCTCTAATTACAGGCACAGGATGGGTTAATTGGGCTGTTTGGGCGTTTTTAAGCAGTTCTCCTAATTGGTCTTCAGTTGCACTATCGTAGGCTTTGGCTTGCTTAATAAAAGCATCTAAATTTAACTGAGAAGCTAAACGAGGAGAACCACCAGCAAGTTTCATCAAAACAGACATCACTACTTGGGGATTTTGCGTAGCGAGTAGAGCAGCGCGATCGCAACTAAATTCGGCACAGCGTACCCATTGCAACATTTGCTCTTGTAAGGATTGGGCTAAAATTGTTCCCCAGGTAGGAAGCAAATTGGCTGCTAAGACCATAATATTAGCCATAGTTAGATAAACGCCGTGTTCACACTTGAGATGCCCTAATTCATGAGCAATCACTGCTTGAATTTCTTCAGCAGTTAACATCTCAATTAAAGAGGTGTGAAGTACCATAAAGGGTTGTTTGCCCCGCATGGCAAAAGTATAGGCATTGGGGACAGGATTTTGCTGGACGTATAACTGAGGAGGTTCTAAATCGAGAACTTCACAAGCGTCTAGTAATAATTTGTGTAATTGAGGTAATTGTTTTTCACTAACTAAAACACTAGCTGCAATATTGTTGAGATAAAAAAATTGTTCGGCTACCGAACCGAGTAAACTGCGAATTGCCAAATCCAAACCTGGTAATTGTTTTAAGGTAGTGGTAGCTTGTAAATCAAGGGGATGGCGAAAATCATCTGCCTTTAGTCCCGTTAATACTTGTTTCATTAAATTCATGGTATTGGTTAATTAATTATTCAAACAACCAACTGTTAATGCGTTGCAAGCTTTTCCAGTCAGGTTTTCTGCTTAATCCGTCTTTGATATTGGTTTCAATTTCATCTTTGAAACGATTGTCAAACGAGATCGCTCTTTGCACTAGTTCGATATGGGGTCTAACTCCCTTCTCTTCAGAATCTAACATAGCTAGAGCTAAATTAATTCGAGCTTGGGGATCGCGAGCATCAATTTTGACACTTTTTTGTGCTGCTTTGAGAGCTTTATTGGGTTGATCTGTTAATAAATAAAGCCAAGCTAAACAAGTCCAAGCGGGAGCATTTTTAGGAGCGCGATCGCAAATGGATTGGAAATATGGAATTAGTTGTTCTGGTGGTTCTCCTGCCTGATATTTTGCCAAACCTTCTTCAAACAGAACATCTATAGTTTGATCCATGATTTTTTTCTAATTAACAACAACCAGAGCAGGCTAATATTGCTTGCTCTATAAAAATATATAGCTTTTCTTAGATTAAATGAAATACAGCCCAAGATACTGGTTTTTTGTTAATGGTTAATTGTTGGTCGCTACGCCCACCTTGGTGAGGTTGATGGTTGATTATTCATCCCTCATAATTAGTAATTAGATAACTGATGTAGAGACGCGAAATTTCGCGTCTCTACTGGTCACTGGTCACTGAAATGCTTTTTAACCTTTTCGTTGTTTATTATGGGTTAACAGAGGTAGAGGAGAATTAGATGAACTAGGAGGAAGAGCATATTTAGTCGTATTTTTTACTGCACTCGCTTGATATTTTTGTAGTTGTTGCCAACGAACTAAGATTCCGATCAAAGCGATAATTAAACCAACAGATAACAAACTCCAGCGTCCACCAACACCACCAAGTACAGCATCCACTGCACCCAAAATAAGAATAAAGCTGGAAATAGGCTCTTTACGATAGGCTAGTTTTAAAGATCTAGGAAAGAAAATGTTCATCGGTGTTGCCCAATCAAAACATTGATTGCAATTAATTTAAGCTTAACGGGAAACATCCCTTAATGTGTCCTTATCTTAGCAGCATGATTGTAAATTCAAGCCTTAGTTAGATTTAAATTGATTTTTGTATCGATTTGCTTTGAAAACTTGATTTAAATTATGAAGACGTTCCCTCAAGAACGCCTCAAAAACTTTTAACCTGGTTTTAATTTAAACCAATTACTGTAAACCTAACCAAGATAGTAAACCTTGTCCTGTCAAATACTCAATTACTAAAGTCAATACAAAACCAATCATGGCTGCCCGACCATTTAAACGTTCAGCGTAGTCGTTGAAACCAAATTTAGGCTCTTCTAATTTAGGAGTAGTAGTAGGTTGAGATTGGCTCATCAGTTAATTTACCTCTTGTCTAGTAAAATTCATAATTCTTTACTTTTATATCTTATCTTAAAAGAAAAGGTGGACTGAAAATCCACCCTTATTTTTAACTATTGCTTTAGTCACGACTGTTAAGAGCAATCAGAAGTCGTAAGATAAAGACAAACAGATTTATGTAAGTAAGATACATCGAAAGAGCAGCAGGTAGATATTGGTCGTTACGGTAAGCACGAGGCAGGATATAAAAATCTACTACTGCCGAACCAACAAATAAAGCCACACCAATTCCAGAGATAGCAATTTCTAGCCAACCAGGAGTGTATACTCCAAACAAAGCCAAGCCTAGTTGAGCCAAAAGAACGACCAGTAAAGCAATAACTCCTAAACGAACAGTTTGAGCCAAAGCTAAACCATCGCTATCGGAAAGGTTAGAACCGATATTACGACCGACAATAAAAGTTACACCACAACCTGCTGCTGCAATCCCAATACCTGGAATACCTACTCCCGAAGTACTTAGAGCAACAAAAACTAAACCACTAAGAGTATAGCCAGATAAAAGACTGTAGAGAGCCAATAGAGGTAAAGCTGTGCTGTTATCTCCTTTTTCTGCTACTCCACGGGCGATAAAAAATAAAACTAATTCAGCGATTATGGCACCGATAAAAGTAGGCATAAAAAGGTCAGGGCGAGCATTAATCACCCCTAAACCACCATAAGTACCCAAGGCAGTCAGAATTAAACCACCACCGAGATATGGTAAGGCATTAGCGATAACATTGGGACCGACTAAAGCTTGTCCTTTAGCTTCTCTAATCGCTTGGCGAAAATTGCTTGTATTACTCATGAGCTTGTTTTGTTAATCAAGACTATTTTTAAATTTTCACTTATCTATTTCGATCTTAATTCAAGGATTAAAGTCTAAAAATTAATCAGAGATAGGGATTACCGAATTTTTAGCTAAAATTTAAGTTCAGTAATACCAGTATAAAAAAAAATCACTCTAGTGCGATCGGCTACATTCCAAGCTAGAGAAGTAGTTCACAATAAAAAAGAAAAAAATAGTTTTGATCTTTACTCTCAATTATGGTTGGTTATGAAAACCCGGATCATTGTGTCTGGTCTTGGTCGTACTGGGTATAAAATCTATACATTACTGCGACAACAAAGAGCAGATGTAGTCGGGATTAGCGATCGCCCGATTAGTTTATCACCTACAGAACAAATTATCATCGGGAATTCGACTTCAGCCACTACTTTAATTAATGCAGGAATTAAAGAAGCTCAAACCTTAATCTTGGCTCATAATGATGATGCGCTTAATTTGGCAATTTTGACTCAAGCTAGATTAATTAATCCTCGGATTCGGATCATTAATCGTTTATTCAATCAAACCTTGGGTGAACGTCTCGATCAAACCCTTCCCGACCACTTTACGATGAGTGTAGCTTCTTTATCTGCACCCATTTTTACCTTTGCAGCCTTGGGCAGTGCAGCGATTGGACAATTAAAATTATTTAATCAAACTTGGCCCATTCATGAAGAAGTTATTGATGAAGATCATCCTTGGCTAGGTAAATCATTAAAAGAATTGTGGAACAATCCCAGTAGAATGCTAATTTATTATCTTCCTGCTCAAGGAGAAATTGATTTAGTTTCCGCAGTGATCAAAGGGAAAGCTTTACAACCAGGAGATCATCTGATCATCGGGACAAAACCAACTATTCGTCATCAACGTCGTTCCTATTGGCAAAAAGTTCTTAAAGCAATTACCAACTTACCCCAATATCAAAGATATGCTCGTTCGGTTGCGGTCGTTAGTTTGTTTTTATTGTTGATGATTTTTTTGGCAACCCTAATCTATGTTAGTGTGAATTTTAATACTTCGATTGTCGATGCTCTCTATTTCTCCGTCGGCATGATCACAGGAGCAGGAGGACAAGAACAAGTCGCTGAAAAAGCTCCTGATGGGATTAAAATTTTTACAACGGTAATGATGTTGGTCGGGGCAGGAGTAGTCGGAATTTGCTACGCTTTGATTAACGATTTTATTTTGGGCAGCCGTCTTAAACAAGCTTGGGATGCTGCCAGAGTCCCAACCCATCATCATCATATTGTCTGTGGTTTGGGCGGAATTGGCATTCAAATTGTTCGACAGCTACATCAACAAGGACATGAAGTTGTTGTGATCGATTCTGATCCTAACAATCGGTTTCTGCATACGGCTCGTTCTCTGGGAGTACCCGTGATCATTGAAGATGGTAGTTTGAATGCTACCCTCAAAGCAGTTAATTGCGATCGCGCTGTTAGCTTGATTGCCGTTACTAGCAACGACATGATTAATTTAGAAATAGCTCTAACCGCTAAAGCACTAGCTCCTCAAATAGCCACTATTGTTAGGAGTTACGATCCGCAGTTTGCTCAATCAATGCAAGAAGTTTTTGAATTTGATCGAGTTTTGTCCCCAATTGAATTATCAACTCATTCCTTTGTTGCTGCTGCTTTGGGTGGCAGAATTTTAGGTAATGGCATGACTCAAGATTTACTCTGGGTAGCCTTAGCTACAATGATCACTGCCAAACACCCTTTTTGTGGCATGAAAATTCAAGATGCAGCCATGAAAGCAGATTTTGTTCCTCTTTATTTAGAAAGAAATGGTCATACTATTCACAGTTGGGATTTATTAAAAACCTTGCTTACTCCTGAAGATATTTTGTATTTAACCATGCCAGCTAGTAATTTAGAACAGTTGTGGCGAACTCCTCCTTCAGAAGAGTTGGTTTTTCATTAAAAAAAAGGAATTTCTAAACCATTATACAAAACGCGATCGCGTCCTTGAGCTTTAGCTTCATATAAAGCGCGATCCGCAGCAGCAATTAACAGTTCTGGAGCAGAATTAGGATGAGGGATAATACTAGAAATACCTAAACTAAGAGTTACGTATTCGTTAACTTGAGATAAATTATGGGGGATTTTTAATTGCTTAATCTCTTGTCTAATCGTTTCAGCTACTTTTACTGCACCTTCACCACTAGTAAACGGAAGAATAATAGCAAATTCCTCCCCACCATACCGAAAAACTAAATCTGCTGGTCGTCTAACAATGAGATTCATTCTTTGAGCTACTTGATAAAGACAATCATCCCCTGCTTGATGTCCATATTGGTCATTGTAAGCCTTGAAATAATCGACATCGCATAAAATTAGAGACAAAAACTGTTTCTCTCGGGCGCATCTTGCCCATTCTTGAATAATATATTCATCAAAACGACGACGATTCGCAACTTGAGTCAGACTATCGATATTAGCCTGACGTTTAAGTTCGCAATTAGCTTCTTTAAGAGCTATTTCCATCTGCTTGCGTTCGGTAATATCACGAAAAGTCATCGCAAATCCATCGTTCAACTTCACTGCGACAATTTGAAACCAAGCTTGTAGAGAATCAGATTTATAAAAATGCTCTTGTTCTAAAACAATACAATTTTCCACTACCTGAACAAATAACTTAAAAAGTCCGTCAAATAAATGTCCTGGTAATTGATCAAATAAACACTGACTCAACAAACTATCTCTAGTTTCTCCCACTGTCATTGCTGCTACTGGATTAGCTACTACCCAACGAAAATCAATTATTTTTCCCTCTTTATTTCGTACAGATTCAAAAGCTGCTACACCATCTAAAGAACTGTTTAAAACTCCAGCCAAAAGAGCTTGAGATTGATTCAGTTGCTTTTCGACAATTTGACGTTCGTGAATTTGTTCTTCAATAATTGCTGCTAATTTATTTTGTTCTCTCCCAAAAGCCAATTGAGTTTCAATTCTAATCACTACTTCATTGATAAAAAAAGGCTTAGTAATATAGTCTACTGCTCCTAATTGAAAAGCTTGCACTTTATCAGATTCTGAATCTAACCCGCTCAAAAAAATGATGGGAATTTTGCGAGTTCGTTCATTAGCTTTAATAATTTGACAGACTTTGTAACCATCTATGACCGGAATCATGATGTCAAGCAAGATTATATCGGGAAGATTATTTCTAACTGCATTTAATGCCATCTCTCCATTTACTACGCAATTAACCTTATAACCATGCTTGCTTAAAATAGATGACAACAAGCGCAAATCGTCTGGCAGATCGTCAACAATTAAGATATTTCCTTTTGATGCTTCTTGATATAAATTGCTCATCTACCATGAGTTAATAATAATCAATTATTCATAAACCAGATTTTCGTAGTTGGCAAAGTCCTCAACTTAAGATTTTCTCACTACCAAGATAAAAATATAAAATTATTAAAATTTTTTTTAAATGATTTAATGAAAAACTTGACAATAAAGTTTTTGTCCAAGTAATAAATAGCCGTACTTAGTTAACTTTTTTAAAAAGATAGATGATACTTCAACAATTTATCTTATCTTTTGCTATAGCTGCAAGATTAACTTTAAATAATCTCAAAAAGTTCAAGCGAAATAAATTGGGAAAATATGGATGCTTATTAGTAATGATGCTCGATAACCAATCTCAAGAATCTCTACCCTGAAGTGTGGAGAGTGTCAAAGTCCACCCCATGAACAACCAGTCCTTTGCTGCTCAAGCTATTCACCAACCAGCTACCATAGCGACCTAAGCCATAGACAATTACATCGGCTTCTATAGCATCAAAGTTAGCTTCTCCTACTTCTTCTCGATGAGGAATTCTGCGCTCAAAGATGCTTAGCATAGGTGATAGCTGTTCATAAAGCAGGTGGGAATAAAGGATCATATAAGCTGATATGCCGATAGTAGTCAAACCCACCAGGGTAATCAACCCTACAGTTTCTTCATCAATATGCCCCAGGTTCAGCCCTAAAGTTGCGAGTATAACTGTCTGAATTTACCTCTGAAACCGAAACTTTGCCCTGGGCAGTCATCCACTCTTCTTCGGTCATATCTTGTGGAGTACCATCGTTGGCAGCAGCCATTAACATTGAGCCATTTTGATTCTGGGCGATGAAAATTTGTGAAGTAGTGTTTTGCTTATTTGTGCTACTGCGATCGCGATTCTCGGCTCTGACAGCAGGTAATATAGTAGTGGATAAGGCAAGTATTGATAAACTAGCAAAAATCGAATGTTTCATGGGTTTAAATTCCTTTTTTTATAGTTAATCAACTGCAATTTGTTTAAAAAGATGTGAGTGGCGAATTTAATATTTATATCGCCACTTTTTGCATTGTCTTACAATGAATGTTGAATGATTTTTTTCTTTTCTCGATCGCAACCATCAAGTCTTACTTCCCAATAAACTACAATTTCTTTTAAGTGATACGAAGCCATTGTCAAAATGGATTTACGGAAACAGAATATCTTTAGTTGAGAGCAAGAGATATTTTTGGGGTTGATTGTTCTTGGTTTTCCCAAATAATATTTACTTTCTGGCGTTGTTTTATTTCCTCCTAATTAGTTTTTATCTAGATTATTTAAGTGCAATTGAACATGATTTAAGTAACTACTATCATTAATTTTGTCTGATGGTAATCTTTCTAAAGCAATCGCAGCTTGAACTAAGCTTTCTGCATCGACTTTACCTGTTTTTATGGCTGATAAATATCTAGCATTGCCAGGAATTCCTTGATTGACAAAATAACCTTGATAGCCATTAGTTACTAAACTAAATGGAGTCAGTTCTACATTGCCACGAATAGAAGTAGTACTAGTAGCAGCTATTTGTTCTGCTGAAACTGGATTAATCATTCCTGAAATTGCCAATGTAGATAAAGTAGCAAGAATAAGACGTTTCATTTTTTTTCTCCCACCGATTGAAGTTTCTTTTTTGTACTTATTATCTTCGTCAAACAATCTGAAAATAAGCTGACTCGATGATGAATATTTCCTGAAAAGATTCTGAAATAAGATGAATAGATCGATTTTTAATTTTTCTTGAAAGTGAGCTTGATATAATTCTGCTGAAATTTGTTTTTGATAGGTTTGGTGGAGCGTATTTAAGGTTAGAAGTCATTCCTTCTGCTCTTGCCTATCGTCTGACCGACCAAGGCACTTGGAATTATAAAAATTTACTCACTCTGGCTTATCAAAGCTACGATCTGAAAATGTCATCCTGTAAGCGCGATCACGAAGTGCCTCGCCTTTGGCGAGATCGCTCTTAATTATTAAATAACTATAATACTAATAATATTATCTCGGTAAAATCATGATTGCTTCGCCTCAGAATTCTCATCTCACTCCAGAAGAATATCTTCAGTTAGAAGAGACTAGTAGTATTAAACACGAATATATCGATGGTGAAGTTTATGCAATGGCTGGTGCAACTGATGCTCATGTGACTATTGCTTTGAATATTGCCATTCTACTACGCAACCACTTAAGAGGATCGGGATGCAGGGTTTATATTTCGGATATGAAAGCCAAAATTGAGAGTAAAAATAGGTTTTATTATCCCGATGTAATGGTAACTTGTGACGAGCGCGATACAAATAATTCTACTTATAAACAGTTTCCCAAATTAATTATTGAAGTCTTATCAGATTCTACTGAAGCATTTGATCGCGGTGATAAATTTGCCGATTATCAATTTATAGATAGTCTGGAAGAATATGTTTTAGTTAATACTAAAAAAGCCAGAATTGAATGTTATCGTCGCACTGAAGATAATTTATGGTTATTACAATTTTATACATTAGAGAATGACTATTTTAAGTTAGCGAGTATTGAGTTTCAAGGAAATATAATTGATGTTTACGAACAGGTAGAATTGAGCAAAAATTAATAATTAAGCGCGATCTCGCCAAAGGCGAGGCACTTCGTGATCGCGATGGATTTATACCTCAAAATAGCATTGGCAATGTGCGATCGCATTTTTTAAAATTTACACTTTCAACTTGAAGATAATATGTTTGCAAGGATCGACAACTAACTTATAAGTTTTACGCTCAACAATTGAAAGTTGGCACTGTTCAATTAAATTCTGCCATTCTCGTTGAGTCAAGAAATTGTAAGGTAAAGGAATGCCAT
>CAZLUP010000030.1:0-26459 GCA_964562685.1 uncultured bacterium | reverse complement strand
AGGGATTGTTACCAATATAATCGGCATATTTTAACCGCGTGAAATCTTTCTCGTTGAGTCAAGAAATTGTAAGGTAAAGGAATGCCATAGGGATTGTTACCAATATAATCGGCATATTTTAACCGCGTGAAATCTTTCTCGTTACTCCAGTAATGATCTTTAATCAGAATGTTTTGGCGCGAAACTCGCTTCGCTTCTTGCAATACTTGCCCAGGATTATTTGTATGGTGCAGCACGTCAACAATCAGAACGCAGTCGAAGGAATTATCTTCAAAAGGAAGACGCTGACCGTCGTATTGCACAATGGGAATGAAGGTTTCAGGCTGAACGTGAATATCACATCCTATAAACTGTACATTCTTTGGTTGGTTTATCAATTCTCTTTGGATGCTGGCTGCTAGCTTGCCATCAGAAGAACCCAAATCTAAAACTTGGCTGCTGTCTTCTAAGTAAGGTGTAAGCTTTCGAGTTAGATATTTGCGTCTGAGAGGAAACGAGATCGTTTCGTTAAAAGACTTGAGAGTCGATTGTGAAAACCCGTTAACCAAAGTGTTTAAAAAAGAGTCGTAAGTTGAATCGGAAAGTAAAAAACTGAGCATTTGTAAGTTTCTCCAAATATTTAATTGCGGTGTAGCCAAAACAAGAGTCATGGCATTTTAGGGTGGAGTAATGCTCTGGTTTAATAAAGATGGACATACTCGCAACAGGCATCTGGAGGCGGTGGAGAGTACCCCATAAAGCACAGTAGCCATAGTTTTTGGGGATATCTCGCAACAATTTATGTTTTTATACTATGTTGATCGCTCAATAAGTTGAGGAAATCATTAAAAAGTTCTCATCCTCTGTTTATTTAAGACAATCGTTTTACTAATTCATTTGCTACTTTCTAATGAAAGTGAACTACTTAATACTGATGCTATCTCATGGAGAACAAGCCTTTTTCTTTCAATATGGCAGTTTCACAATCGTCATAAATACTTAGATTCCTCAAAAAAGACGCAACCTTACTAAAATCGAAATCCCAATAAATTCCAATAATCGAGAAACCAAATAAAACCCAATGCAGCGATCGCCACTACTAAATAATGCAATTTTTGTCTGAGAGTCCAATTGTTGCTTCTCCAAGCCAAAATAGTAAATATCGGTAAACTAACAGTCAGACCAGTAGCTATAAGCGGAAGATAAAACCAAGCGATCGCTACGGGAGGTACTCCATAAATAATCTCTGTAAATCCAATCAGCCAAAGCGTTAGGGCTAGACCGATGGGAAAAATTAGATTGAGAGTCCCGACTAAACCCGCTACCAACCAAGCCCATCGCGCTAAGGGATTAGTTTGAGAGCGTTTTTTTGATGAACGAAAAATACTACGACCGATAGGGGAAGTAAACAATGCTGATAAAAAAGTTACGATAAAAAATCCAGACACTGCCATTTGAAAATCAGTAGTTTCATCCCAGTGCAACCTCTCAAAACCTGCTGGTCCTAAATCGAGGGGATGGAACATATAAGTGATGAGATCGTGTTCGTCGATGGCAAAGGCAACGTAATCATCGTCGTTAAAATGGTAGAACAGTAGCGGTTCTACTTCTACTATACGAGTAGGGTCATCTTGGGGAGGCATGGTAACAAAAAAGCCTGGTGGGAAATCTACTGTCAAAATCCCATTTTTGTCCTCATCGACACTAATTTGCTTAAACAGCGAAGCTAACTTGGAGAAAGTATGTTGCGAATATTCGAGATTGCGGTAAGTTCCGACAAAACGGCTGGCTCGCTGCTGAAAATTTGTTAGGGGCTGAGGTAGAGGTTTTTCGGGAGCAGGATAATAATGGTCGATAAACTGGTTAACTAATTGTTCGTGGAATTTCGGCTCAAATTTATTGTAAGCAATAAAAATTCCCACATTCTGTTCGGGGATTAAAGCTAGCAATCCCGTATAGCCATAAAAAATGGCACTATGGGCTAGAATTCGCTGATTATTCTTAAAACGTTCGTGAAAGCCATAACAGACACCAGGCAATTGAGGGCGATCGCTAAATTGCTGCTCGTGCATTGCTTGGGCGGAAGTCTCGCTTAAAATGCGTCGCTCGCCGTAACGTCCATTTTGCAGATGAGCCAACATAAAGCGAGTCATATCTGTAGCAGTGGCACTCATCGCACCAGCAGGAATCGCGTTGAGATAGAGAAAGGGTAAAGATTTATATGCCTTATTTTTATACTCGTAGCCCACCGCTAAATCCGCTGCCAAATTATCTGAAAGAGGTTGTAAAAAACTGCTACGGCTCATGCCAAGGGGTTGCAGAATATTTGACTCGATGTATTGAGTAAAGGGAATACCAGAAACTGTCTCTACTAGATAGCCTGCTAGGTCAGCATCGTAGTTAGTATAGCTATACAGCATCCCTGGTGGTCGCACACGGGGCGGTTGGCGCGTAGCTACATACTTTGTCAATGGCAGCATTTTAGCTTCACTTCGAGCAGCAATGCCAATATATTGCTGGCTAAAACCGCTAGTGTGGGTTAATAAATTGGCAACTGTAACTGGTTTAAGATATTCCTGCTCGATTTGGAACTGTTTGAGATACTGGTTAACATCATCGTCTAGGTTTAGCAGTCCGCGATCGACGAGTTGCATTACTGCTGTAGCTGTAAACAGCTTGGAGACAGAACCCACACGAAATAGGGTTTTGTCTGGCGTGACAGGAATTTTCTGTTCTAGATCCGCATAACCATAACCTTTAGTCAACAATGTCTTGCCATCTTTAACTATAGCGATCGCTGCACCAGGTATGTGCAGTTTCGCCATCTGCTGAGTAAAGTATCGATCTAAAAAGACCTCTAGTTCTGGTGGCTCAATAGGAGTTGGCTTTTGGTTGAGAACTAAAGGCGCAAGATTTGATTGAGCCAATGCTTGTTGAGCGTGAAAAGGTACGCTTAAACAAAATATTAAAACGCTCAAAATAATCCCAAAAATCCACTTTAAAGTCCACATTATTTATTGGCAATTAGTATCTCAAACTGGGAAAAAATACCAGATCGATTATTTCACCCATCCCTAAACCTAGAGCAGCTAAAGTCACGAGCAACAAAAACTTAGTTTTTTGACTAAAGCTAGCAGACTGTATTTCTATTACTGCTAAAAGCGTCGTTAAAAGGGGAAGGACTACGAGAACCCATATCATTGACCAAGAGGCGGTTAAAGACACTAAGAGACTAACTATTAAAGCGATCGCCAAGAGTACCCAAATCTCCTGAAAAAATAAACCGGGGGAATTTTTTAACCAGGGGCTAGCTTTCCAAACTATAACCAAGAAAGAAATGGCAACAAGAAATCCAATTAACCAGAACAGGTGATGGGCTGATCAATAAAATCCTAATAGGAGATAAGCCAGCCAAAATAACTTTAAAGACCAGCTAAAAACTCGGTTGATAAATTCAACAGGCATTACCATAAATCTTTTTGCTGGACATCTAAATTCTAGTGAAATTCTAGACCAAGACTTATCCCCCACAAGAACTACATTTTGCCTTTTTGCATCACTTCTTGAAGATGCTGACGAACTTCCTCTGCTTGTTTCATATCTTCCTGCTGTAATTTTTGTAGCAATTCGGCACAAGGTTGCGAATCCGCCTGTTGGGCATCTTGGATATAAGTATCATACATCTGCACAGCTTCAGCCTTGTTTTTGAGTACGACAAGTAAATCATACTCTAGGTCGCTTACGGCTTGTTTGTTGTTAGTCATAATATTTTTAACCTTTGAAAGCTTCATCCAGATCTTGGCTAACCTGACTCAGCTTCTCATCTGTCTTAAAGCATATAAAAACTGATTTTTTTCTTTGTAGGAGAAATAACTATGACTCGCTCTGCTTATCTTATTTTTAATCCAGCAGCAGGACAAAATAATCCCGAAGAAGATTTGGCTAAAATTCAAACAATTTTAGAGCCAGAAATTCAATTAGAAATTCATCAAACAACCAAGGGAAAGAGTGCTACTCAGTTAGTCGCTCATGCACTGGAGGAGGGTGTAGAGATGATTATTGCTTCTGGAGGGGATGGAACTCTTTCTAAGACAAGTGAAGCTTTAATTGGAACTAGTATTCCTTTTGGTGTCATTACCAGAGGAACTGCTAATGCCTTTGCTGCTGCGATGGGAATTCCTCAGTCAATTAAAGCAGCTTGCCAAATCATTTTGGTAGGAAAAACTAGAGCGATCGATGCAGCAACCTGTAACGGTCAACCGATGGTATTATTGGCAGGTATCGGCTATGAAGCGGAAACGATCGCACAAGCCGATCGCACTGCTAAAAAACGTTTTGGGGTTTTGGCATACATTTTTTCAGGAATTGGACAACTGCAACGGATGCGGTCTTTTACAGCCGAGATTGAAACAGAAGATCAAAACCTCAAACTTCAAGCTGTTGCTATAACTGTTGCTAATACTGCTCCAACCACGTCTATACTGGCGCAAGGAACGGCAGATGTAGTTGCTGATGATGGACTGTTGGATATCACTATTGTTACTTCTGGCGATCGCATGAATTTTATCGCAGCCTTGTTTCAACTCCTGCGATCCGGCTTTAATAATACTGCTGTTAAACATGAGGATGTAATTTACCTACGAGCGCAACGAATCCAAGTCAATGCTAAACCTCAACAAAAAATTGTTGTAGACGGTAATCTTTGCGGAAAGACTCCAGTTGAAATTAAATGTATTCCCAATGGTTTGACAATTCTAGTTCCTGCTTAATAGTCAATTAATTGGGTTCAACAGACATCGTTTTAAATATTCAGATTATTGTGCAATGTCATCGTTTTTATTATTACCTATTTTATTAAGATACTGAGCTTGGGAAATCCATTCGGACATTCGACTAACAGTAGGACATAATTCCCTTCGCTGAAAAATCCGAATCTGAAAAATTTTAACCAGCTTTTCCAAATCATCAAGACGCATTTGAGCTAGTTGAGAGCTAGAACAAATACCTATTTGAAGTAAAAATTCACAATAAGTCAAGCCGATAGATGGTATTCGAGACAAGTCTGCCAAGATAACCCATTTGTTAATCTGTGTAACAGGCACTTGTAATCGAGCAGCTAAGGTTTGTCTTTGGGTAAGATTGCACCCATAGTTTAGAAGGTCTAAGGTTGTTTTAATGCTGTTATCGTCAAGTTTAAGACAATCTTCAACACTTAATTCAGGTAATTGTTCTAGCTCCCAATCTTTTTCCATCATAGAAATACTTTGGCAAGAATCGTAATTTTTTGTCATCGGTTTTTTGAAATTGAACTAAAGTTTGAATCAAATTTATTTGCACAGTCGCGATCGCAAGTTTTAATCGGTCTTTTGAGCTACTACGATTAGAGTGTAAGAACCATCAACATCTTCAACAGTGGGATAAGCGATGAGGTAAGACAAATGACGAAGGATTTCAGGATCATGTAGCTGGTAATAATCTCCAATTCGTTGTTGAATAGTGCGGTGTTTTAATAATTTTGACTCTTGCTTAAACAGAATATTCGCTCTGGCTTGACCCAACCGATAATTTATCCTGAAGCCATTTCGTACGAGTAAGTGTGAAAATGATTCACAATTGAACAGTTGTTTGTGGTAAGGATTAGTGGGTAATCCTGCTGCATCAAGGGGTTCATATAAGACATTGGGAACTGAGCAAATTAAAAATCCACCTGAACGCAGGAGATGAAAAAACTGCTTGAGAGCAATAGCTGGATCGATTAAATGTTCTAAAGTTTCAAAGCTAACAATTGCATCTACTGTTGATTTAAAACTACTAACTAGTGAGTTTGACTGCTCTAAATCGTGTTCTAGTAAACAAATTTGATCGCAATTATGAAATTGCTTAGATGCTTGTTTTAAGATTTGAGTATTACTATCAACTCCGATGACCAGCTCTGTTATTTGATTCAATACGGGCAAACCGTATCCGTAGCCACAGGCAATATCGGCAACAGAAACAGGATTGAATCGACGTAAATAGTCTACTGCAAATAGATAACGCCCCAAATGCTCTAATTTGACCCAAAGATTTTTATTTTCCTCAGCAAAAGGATTAATACAATCCTGAGTAAAGTTTAAATCTGTCCGAATTTTCTCTAACAAAGTTCGCTCCTATTTCTTTAAATACAGCTTGATACTTGCACTGAAACAAGATTTTTAGAGTAAGATTTCAATTAAATTATTAGCATTTTGATAAGCCTTAATATTGCCTTGTTCGGCAAAAAGTTGACTAGCAGTTTGAAAATCTTCAAGAGCATTTTGTTTCATTTCTAGTTCAAGATAAACCAGACCGCGATGGTAATAAGCTCGAGCAAATCTAAGGTCTAAAATGATGGCTTGCTGGAAATCCTCTAGTGCTTGTAAATAATTTCCTAACTGATGATGAACGAGTCCTCGATAAACATGAGTTAGCAAAATAAAGCTTTCATTTAAGCGGGTAAAACCATTAACCAAATTGGCTTCTAAAACGTGATTAAAATCTTGGATGGCTGCATCCCAGTTTCCCAATTTATAATGGGCAAGACCTCGATTATAGTAAATATCGAGTAAGTTTGAATTCATTAATAAAGCTAGATCGAAATCACGAATGGCATCCATGTAAATTCCAGCGATCGCTTTATCTAATCCTTGTAGATAAAATTCTTGCGCATCCATTGCCGTAGTTTCCTAGCGAATTATTGTTATCAGCTTTTTTGCTCTTTTAGTAAATAGTTTTCTTGAAGAGTTAATATTAAAACTTAATCGGAGTTAGGTGGCAATCCAATCGGACTTAGCTCGATATAAGGACAATCTGTCAATACTTGTTCCAAATTCCACTGATTTTTAAATAACAACACGGGACGTTGCCAAATATCTTGTACGATAAAGTTATTAAACAATCGTCCAGCTTTTTGTAAAGCTGCCCAATCACCTTCTACCCATCGCGCAATTTTAAAAGGCAAAGGTTCTAAACGAGTATCTACCCCATACTCTTGTTGAAGACGATACTGCACTACTTCAAACTGAAGTTGTCCGACGGCTGCTAAGATTGGTTCTCGTTTACTTTCATCAATAGATTGTAAAATTTGTACTGCTCCTTCTTGTTGGAGTTCGGCAACCCCTTTGTTAAAGTTTTTATATTGACTCGGATCGATATATTTAAGATAGGCAAACAATTCTGGTGAAAAAGAGGGAATGGGAGGATAGACTATTTTTTCACCCGTATAAATTGTATCCCCAATGGCAAAAGCTCCTGGATTATTTAAACCAATCACATCCCCTGGGTAAGCTGTTTCTACCGACTCCCGTTCTTGAGCAAATAACTTTTGGGGACGGGACAAACGAATACTTTTACCTGTACGAGCGTGTTTAACCACCATGTCTTTCTCAAACTTACCCGAACAAACCCGCACGAAGGCAATACGATCTCTATGTTTGGGATCCATATTTGCCTGAAGTTTGAAGACAAAACCAGTAAATTCTGGATGGGTAGGTTCAATTTTGCCAATATTGCTATCATGAACTTCTGGCTTGACTGCATAGTCTAAAAAGGATTGTAAAAATAACTCCACGCCAAAGTTATTCATGGCACTACCAAAAAATACAGGGGTCATTTCACCGCGATGTATTGCTTCTAAATCGAAGGATGCTCCAACTTCTTCGATTAGTTCCAACTCCTCTTGAAATTGGTCGTATAAATCTGGTTCTAACCAAGATTTCAGCCGAGGATCGTTGAAATGAAAAACCTTATCTACTGCTTTTTGGCTACCGTGGGCTGCGGTTCGTTGAAAGAAATGAATCAAATTAATATGGCGATCGCATAAGCCTCGAAAGCGATCGCTCATACCGATGGGATAATTAACCGCATAGGTTTTCATGCCCAATTCTTGCTCGATTTGATCCATCAACTCTAGGGGTGTGAGACTGGGGCGGTCTAGTTTATTAATAAAGGTAAAGATCGGCAAACCACGCAAACGACAAACTTCAAATAATTTGCGAGTTTGGGTTTCTAAACCTTTAGCAGCATCAATCAACATGACTGCATTATCGGCTGCTGCTAGGGTGCGATAGGTATCTTCACTAAAGTCTTGGTGTCCTGGAGTATCCAGTAGGTTGAGAATCTGTCCCTGATATTCAAACTGTAGTACGGTTGAGGTAATCGAAATACCTCGTTGCTGTTCCATTGCCATCCAGTCGGAAGTCGCGCTACGCTGAGTGCGTTTGGCTTTAACTGCTCCCGCTTCTTGAATTGCACCTCCGTATAGCAGTAGTTTTTCAGTAAGGGTGGTTTTACCTGCGTCGGGGTGGGAAATAATGGCAAAGTTACGACGACGAGAGACTTCTTGGTAAATCTGTGGTATAGAGTCAAGGGGTGATAAGAATCAAGTGCAAAGATCGCTTTAAAATTCAAGTCAAATTCTAGACAATTTGGTATTCTAAATATCTGCTGAGATTTTGTCGTCTGATGCTCCAAAAACAACACACTGACTGTTATTTCCTTTACGTTGAGCATTGACTCGACAAAGTTCTAGTAAGGGCAAAAGTTCTGCTTTTAACGCCTGCAATTGCTCAATTTGTTTTTCAATTTGCTCCATCTTATTGCTCAGTCGGTTATAAACTTCTTCACAAAAAAGATTTTTTCCTTCTTTTAAGGTCAGCAATTCCTTAATTTCTTCTAGAGTTAGACCTAATGCTTTAGCACGTGTGATGAAAAGCAGTCGTTCCAGATCTTCGTCCTCATAAATTCGATATCCGGCTTCCGTGCGCTGAGGACTTTTAATTAAACCAATACGCTCGTAAAAGTATAGAGTTTGGGGATTTAATCCTAATTTTTGAGCTACTTGACCGATTTTTAGCATGAGCAAAAGCAATGCTTTCTTCTTTTATAGCAATACGTTATACGGTTTTTTTGGTTCAGATAAAAAAAGCCCCATTTAAGGGGCAATAATCGTTAAAGTAAATCACAATTACAACAAATAAACCAATACAAACAGAATTACCCAAATGACATCGACAAAGTGCCAATAAATTTCTGCTGCTTCAACCCCGAAGTGACTACTACTAGAATAATGGTTGGCTTCACGCGATCGCCAGAGAACCGATAAAATGAGTAACAATCCGACAGTTACGTGTAAACCGTGAAAACCAGTTAAAGCAAAAAAGCAACTAGTAAATAAGTTAGTAGTCAAACCAAATTCGGCATGAAAATATTCGTAGCCTTGCCCCATCAAGAAAGCAGCCCCCATTACCGCAGTAATACCAAACCAAAGACGCAAACCAGAAACATCATTATTTTTAATAGCGGTTTGTCCTCGGTGCATGACAAAACTACTAGAAACCAGAATAATTGTGTTGAGTATGGGGATTAATAATTCCAATTCTGGTGTACCTTCAGGAGGCCAAACGGGCATAATACTGCGATAAATTAATAATGCAGCAAAAAAGCCCAAAAAGGTCATGCTATCGGAAACCAGAAAGACGAAAATTCCAAACATCCGATGATCGGGATGACCATGATGAGCTTCTGCTTCTTTGTGATAATTAAGATTGAGTTTGGACTCTTCTATAGCTGAACCTTGCATAAATTCCTTTCTGTAATTAGTTTTTTGAGAGGATAGGTTACCAGCTAGTCTTTATTTAATTTCAGTAAATGATGTACGGACAATTCATTAATTATCTTTACTGGTAACTGGTAACTGATGTACAGACGCGAAATTTCGCGTCTCTACTAGTAACTGGTAACTGTTATTTCGCTTCGGCACCTACTTCTGCCAACATCTCTTCAACAGATTCATTACCATCAATACTTTCTGTATCAATGCCATAGTCATAAGGACCAGCCCATAACACAGGTTCTTCTTCAAAGTTTTCGATGATAGGTGGTGAAGAGGTTTGCCATTCTAAAGTAAGAGCGCGCCAAGGATTACGACCAGCTTTTTCGCCTTTAAACAAACTCCAAAGGATATTGATCACAAAAGGAATGGTCGAAACTGCCAAAATATAGGAACCAATCGTACAAACCTCATTTAACAATTGGAATTTGGGGTCGTATAAAGCAACGCGACGGTTCATCCCCTGTAAACCCAATTGGTGCATAGGCAAGAAAGTCAGATTTAGACCAATGAAAGTCAAAACAAAATGAATTCTACCCCAAGTTTCATTAACCATACGCCCCGTCATTTTAGGAAACCAGTGATAAACTGCACCAAATAAACCTAAAACCGCCCCACCAAAGAGTACGTAGTGGAAATGGGCAACAATGAAATAAGTATCATGGACGTGAATATCAAAGGGGACGGAGGCAATCATTACCCCACTCAAACCACCGATTAAAAAGGAAGAAATAAAACCCATCCCAAATAGTAAAGCACTATTGAGATTGAGTTTTCCACCCCAAAGCGTGGCACACCAACTAAAAACTTTAATGCCTGTTGGTACAGCGATAATCATCGTAGTTGCCATAAAAAACATCCGCAACCAACCAGGAGTACCACTAGTAAACATATGGTGCGCCCAAACGATTAAGCCCAAAAAGGCAATAGCTAAACTTGAATATGCGATCGCTCGATAACCAAAGATCGGTTTACGGGCATGAACGGGCAATATTTCTGAAATTGCACCAAAAAAGGGCAAAATCATAATGTAAACTGCTGGATGGGAGTAAAACCAGAACATATGTTGATAGACAATTGGATCTCCTCCTCCTGTCGGATTGAAGAAAGCCGTTCCTGCAATCAAATCGAAGGAAAGTAAAATCAAAGCTGCTGCTAAAACTGGTGTACCTAGCAAAACCAAAGCAGAAGTAGCCAACATTGACCAGCAAAACAGAGGCATACTATGGATATCCATGTCTGGGATACGCATCGTCAAAATAGTGGTGAGAAAGTTAATCGCTCCCAAAATTGAGGATGTTCCCAAAATTAAAATGGTCATAATCCAAAGTTCTTCGCCCCATTTACTTGCAACTAAGCTTAAAGGAGGATAAGAAGTCCAGCCAGCTTGCGGTGCGCCGACAAAAAAGCTACTTAATAGCAACACCCCTCCTACCGGCTGCATCCAAAAAGCCACGGCATTCAACCGAGGAAATGCCATATCTTCTGCCCCAATCATCAGAGGAATCAGATAGTTAGCAAAAGCAGCCCCTGCGGGAATAATCCACAAAAACAACATGATCGATCCGTGCATCGTCATCGTCTGGTTGTAAAACTCAGGCTGAATAAAATCGGGATCGGGAGTTGCTAATTCGGTACGCATCACTTCGGCTAACGCACCACCAATGAAATAGAAAAAGAAAGCTGTAACTAGATATTGAATACCGATGACTTTATGGTCGGTATTAAAAGTGAAATAATCTTGCCACTTCCTTGGTTGATGTTCAGTCTCATGTCCATTGACTTGAGAAATAGCAGTATCTGCTGATGTACTCATAAAATCCTAAATCTTGAATGTTTGTTCACCAATTAGATAGACTTGCAACCTTGTTTTGGATAAGTATTTTGGGCTTTGAGGTGATTTTTTGTGATTGATGAAACTCGATTAATGATGAGAATGATGTAGTAGTGCTAAGGAATTAGCTTCTAAACCAATTTTTTCGGCATAAGAAGTCAACAAATTTTGTTCTGTAGGCTGCGAATTAAAAGCTACAGACTGATTCGTTTTACCATCAGCGATCGTATTTTGCTTAATCCATTCGTCGTATTCTGCTGCTGTTTGTACGTACAATTGCGTTTTCATTCCGCCGTGATAAGCCCCACATAATTCGGCACAGATGACGGGATATTGACCAAGTCTAGTGGGGGTGAAAGTTAATTGTACTTCTCTGCCTGGGATCGCATCTTGTTTAATCCGAAATTCTGGTAACCAAAAGGCGTGCAGCACATCTCCAGCAGAAATATTGAGTTGGACTGGACGATTTACAGGAATGTGTAACTCTCCAGAAATTATACCTGTTTCAGGATAGGTAAAAATCCAAGCGTATTGAATCCCATTGACATTGACAATTAAAGGATTATTTGCTTGATCACTATAAGGAGAAGCTCCCAAACCTAACGCTACTTGTTTGTTTCCTGAATTAAAAGCAATTAACTCCGATTGATGAGAGTGGGCAAGCTTTTTGGGACCCATATCATGGGCTGCCATCGGATCGAGTCCACCCATGGCGTTGTAAACTTCAAAACTGTAGATAGCCAAAATGAAAACGATCACCACAGGTATGGCAGTCCAAACAATTTCTAAAGGAACGTTTCCTTCAATTGACGGACCATCAGTAGTATCGCCTTCGCGTCTACGAAATTTAATCAGGATGTAGATGAGAACTCCTTCAATTAACAAAAATAGACCTGTAGCAATGGTCATCATTAAATTAAAAAGTTCATCTACTTGAGCAGCTTCATTGGAAGCTGCTACTGGTAATAGTCCATGATTTTGACCGTACCAAAGACTGATCAAAGTTAGTACTATACCTGCAATTAGAGTAACTATATTACTGGGAATATTCACGGGTATCTCTTCTCTAAATCTGCTAGCTAGGAATGAAATGAATTTATTACGACAACGGAGACACAATTAGTTCAATCACAACAAAAAATTGAATTTAAGCTATCTACCTCTCTTTGTACTAGGGTAAGACAAACTTCTAGCTAGGAGTTAGTTAGAGACAGAATCTCAGATTATTTTTTAGATTTTTTTCGGGATCACTAAAGTTAAGATTAGCATTTTTAACTCAATCTGATGAGCGATTGAGAACAAAACAAATAACTTTAATTTTTTATTTATAATTTGATGAATTTTTATTAATTAATTTTTAAGTCAATCTGAAGAATATCCAAAAAAATTTATCTCTAGTAAAAACGTCGCTAGATTGATATATGGGGAAAAAAGATGTTTTTTCTTGTGACCCTTTTGCAATTGAGCAATCACTATAACACTAATAAAGTTTTATAAGCGTATTTATTGCTATGGCACAGTCAATATTTCAGCCACAAGTTAAACCAAGTGACCAAAATTTATCTCAGTCTCAACCTCAAATTTGGCTACGACGTTTAGTGTGGAAAATAGCGATCGCGACTTTACTCTTGATGGCAGTAGGTAGTGCAACCAGAGTAATGAATGCAGGTTTAGCTTGTCCAGATTGGCCTTTGTGTTATGGTCAATTAGTACCAACTCAACAGATGAATCTCCAAGTGTTTCTAGAATGGTTTCACCGTCTAGATGCTGCTTTAATTGGTTTAAGCGCGATCGCTTTAGTTGGTTTATCTTGGTGGTATCGGGCTAAAGTGCCGACTTGGCTACCTTGGGCTGCTGGTTTTGCTCTTTTTTTAATCGTATTTCAAGGTATTCTTGGTGGACTAACGGTAACTCAACTACTGCGTTTTGATATTGTCACTGCTCATTTGGGTACGGCTTTACTGTTTTTCTGTACTTTGATTGTGATCGGAACTTGTTTAACTCCTTATCAAGGTACTCAAGTAGCAGGAAAATTAGCCTGGGTGGGCTTAAGCGCAGCTATTCTGGTTTATCTTCAAAGTTTAATTGGGGCTTTAGTGGCTTCTCGCTGGGCTTTACATCAATGCTTAAGTGACTCTCAATTGTGTCTGGTGATGAATAGTCATATTGCTGGAGTGTTTCCTCCTACTATCGCTACGATTGTCTTAGTTTGGTTGGCTTGGCGTACTCCTGCTTTATCCGAGCAGTTGAGACAATTAGCTAATATTGCTGCTGGTTTAGTTGGCTTACAAATTTTACTGGGAATTGCTACTTTTAAATTACATCTTCAAGTCGAACCCTTGACTGTAACTCATCAAGCTGTTGGGGCAAGTTTATTAGGTGTCTTGGTAGCATTTACCGTTTTAGCTTTACGAGATCGCTCTGGTAATCAAAGTTACCAAAAAGCAAGCAATTAGGAACTAAAGCTTAAAAATAAGCGTTTAAAAAATTATTTACGCTTTAATGCCTGTATAAGCTCCTATTTGATTTATTAATATAGAATTTGGGAATAGATAAGAATGACTGGGACCAGTATTGCCCGAAGCAATGAAAATTTTCTAGAAGTAATCAAAAGTTACTATCAATTAACTAAACCGAGAATTATTCCTCTACTTTTAATTACCACTGCTGCCTCGATGTGGATTGCTTCAGAGGGGAATGTAGATTCCTTCTTGTTAATTATTACCTTGTTAGGAGGTACTCTTGCTGCTGCTTCCGCTCAAGTCTTAAATTGTATCTATGATCGAGACATTGATTATACGATGGTACGGACGCGCAAACGCCCGCTTCCTTCTGGGAGAGTACAAACTCAGCACGCTTTGATTTTTGCCATTATTTTAGGAATACTTTCTTTTGGGTTGTTAGCTGTATTTGTCAATCTTTTGGCAGCTAGTTTAGCTATGTCGGGAATTGTTTTTTATATGTTGGTGTATACTCACTGGCTTAAACGTCATACTACCCAAAATATTGTCATTGGTGGTGCTGCTGGTGCTATTCCTCCCTTGGTAGGTTGGGCAGCAGTCACAGGTGATTTAAACTGGATACCTTGGCTATTATTTGTAATTATTTTTCTGTGGACTCCTCCTCATTTTTGGTCATTGGCTTTAATGATTAAAGACGATTATGCTCAGGTGCAAGTCCCGATGCTACCAGTGATTGAAGGAGAAGAAATTACAGTTAAACAAATTTGGCTTTACACAATTTTGGTCATTCCATTTACTTTGTTATTGATTTATCCAATTGGTAACTTAGGCATCGTTTATGGAGCGCTCGCTCTTGCTCTCAACGGAATCTTTCTCCGCAAAGCTTGGCAACTGAAACAAGCACCTCAAGACAAACAACTAGCTCGTTCTTTATTCAAATATTCAATTCTCTACATGATGCTATTGTGTACAGGTATGGTAATTGATAGTTTATCGTTTACTCATCATTTAGTTGCTTGCTTGATACCACAATAATTGTCATTTTCCTAGGCAAATTTGCTTGAATTTAGACTTCTATTCTTGAGAAGTCTATTTTTTTTGGCTCAAGGTTTTTCAAAAGAAATCTTTACAATAAGAGTTTAAGTTAGAAATTACTTCAACAAATCCTAGGTTAAAACTTGTTATTTTATAGATACTTGTGTGTACTAGGTTGCATAAGTAATTATCTATACTGGCAGCTTTGGCTCACCTGCAACCTTGATTGACTTTTATGGCAGCAAACTTAGACCAACCAAGAGAACCTCTAATCGAACTAAAGGGTGTCAGTAAGTCCTTTGGGAAAAATGTCATTCTCGATCAGGTTGATTTAACCATTCAGAAGGGAGAGGCTTTAGTCATTATTGGTCCTTCTGGTACAGGAAAATCGACGATTTTAAGAATTATTGCTGGTTTGCTCCCATCCGATGCAGGAGAAATCTATATCAAGGGACAAAAACGAACAGGCTTAATTGAAGACGGAGAAGATCCAATTGGGATTAGTATGGTTTTTCAGCAAGCAGCCTTGTTTGACTCCCTAACTGTAGAAGAAAATGTCGGTTTTTCTTTATATCAACATTCCCATTTGCCCAAAAACAAGATTAAAAGACTAGTTGAAGAAAGACTTGAAATGGTAGGTTTAGGTGGTACTGGCGATCGCTATCCGGCGGAACTATCGGGAGGGATGCGGAAACGAGTTAGTTTTGCTCGCGCTATTATGTCCAATCCCGAAACTCCTCAAGCAAATCCAGAGGTTATTCTCTACGATGAACCTACTGCTGGACTAGATCCAATCGCTTCGACGGTGATCGAGAATTTAGTTCGTAATCTGCAATGTATGGATGGAGTTTGTGGTACTTACGTCATGGTTAGCCACCAAAATAGTACTATTCGTCGTACTGCTGACCGAATTATTTTTCTGTATGGCGGTCACATTCAGTGGGAAGGAAATGTTAAAGAAATTGATACCACAGATAATCCTCTAGTTAGACAGTTTTTCAGTGGCAGTATTGAAGGTCCAATTCGGATTATCGATTAAACTAAATTTTCAGTGAGAGGAAGTTCAAAATGTTGCGATCGCGAACAATTCGAGAAGGTTCTGTCGGTTTATTGGTGTTGGTTGGTATTGCTCTATTTGGTGCAGTTGCATTGTGGCTGCGAGGAATTAATTTTACTGGAAAAAATTATCAAATAATTGCTGAATTTCCCAATGTTAATGGGATTCAAATCGGAGATTCTGTTCGTTATCGGGGTTTGAAAGTTGGCAAAATCACCGATATTATCCCTGGAACTAACGGTGTAGACGTAATCATGGAAATTTCCTCTTCCGATCTCCTAATTCCCAAAAATGCTCTGATTCAAGCTAGTAGTTCGGGATTGATTGGGGAAACTTTTGTAGCTATAATTCCCCAAAACGAACTTCCTGAACAAGCTCAAGAGATCACACCTCTAAGTCAAAATTGTGATTCAAGTCTAATTATCTGCAATAACGAACGCTTAGAAGGACAACCAGGAATTACTCTTGACGATCTCATGCCTTTGATGTTTCGGATGAGTACTCTTTACAGCGATCCACAATTTTTTGAAAATATCAATGCAGCAGTACAGAATACTTCAATGGCTGCAAGTGAAGCAACTCGATTGAGTCGAGAGCTTTCGGTTTTGGCAAAAGCTCTTAGAGGACAACTAAATACTTTTTCAAATACGGCCAATGCAATTACCAAAGTAGCCAACAATAGTTCAGAACAAATTGCTTCTACTGCCGAACAGTATCAACGGACAGCCAATCAAATTAGTAAACTTACTACCAGTGTCAATCAGCTAATAACTCAAAATCGTAGTAATCTAGTAGCCACTTTAGATAATATCAAAACTACTAGCGATCGCCTAAAAAATTTAACAGTACAAATAGAAAAAAGTCTAGGTAATACTAATACCGAACAATTAATTCAAAACTTAGAAACTTTAACCGCAAATGCAGCAGCAGCTTCAGCTAATCTCAAAGATATCTCTGCAACTTTTAGCCATCCAAATAATTTGGTAACCTTACAACAAACTCTAGATTCCGCCAGGGTAACTTTTGTCAATGCTCAAAAAATCACTTCCGATTTAGAACAAATTACAGGAGATCCTACCTTTGTTAATAATGTTAAAAATTTAGTGAATGGTTTAGGTAATTTAGTCTCTTCAACTGAACAATTAGAACAACAAGTTCAGACTACACAAATGCTAGAACCTGTTCAACAACAATTGTCTTTACACTCTTCTCCTAATAATTTTAATCTTGATGAAAAATCGCTCAAGATAAAATCAACTGAAAAGAAACCTAATTACCATTTAAATTCTTCGACTGAATTGTCCATTCCCGTTCTAAACAAACAACCCAAACCATAAAAAAAATCAACCATAATATTTCTAGGCAAGGCTTTTTACTTCTAATTTTTGAGTTTTAACTTACTATTTATAATTGTCTCAAATTTATTTTCGATAAGCCGAACCATCCCACAAAGAACTAGAACTAGATTTGGATTTTACTAAGTCTTGATTAAGTTTTTGTTGTTGGTTTAATTTAATTAGAACAGGTTTAATTACTTTAACTAAATTTGCCCAAGAAAATTCTCGATGAGGTAAAAAATCTACTAATTCTTGTAAGGCTTTTTTAGCTTCTTCTAATTCTCGATATTCTTCTGCAATTAGAGGTGTAGAATTACGCAATAAATCCTTTTGTACCGCAGCAAATCCTTGACGTACCGCTTTAGTAACATCAGCACTAAATTCTGCTTTACCTTTTAATTTTTGTTTATTAAACCCTTCGTGAGAAGAAGCATATAAAGGAGGTAATCTATTTAACGCATAGGTAGCTACTTCAACACGATTAATATATTGACTAATCGGAAGAGGAAGACGACTGATTTGCCGTTCAATTTCCTCTTCTACAAGTAACTCCATAACATTACGAGTGATTTGGTCTTTCTTAGCTTTATTCACGGCTTTTAAGTGTGATTATTAATAAAGATTTAATGAGATAAAATCAATTGCAACTTAACTCTTATTCTATCTATACATAGATCGACAAAATCGGCTATAGTCTGTCCTTATTATTCAGTAAAATTTACTATAAATTTATATTAGTAAGCTTTAATCCCGCTTAATTTAACTGAAAATTTAAATTGATTAATAGTAAAAACAACTAACTTTTTGAAAAATTGACTTAAGTAAGCGAACCAAGATAATTTTAATTGTTATAACTACTGAACATCTTGATAACATTCAAACAAATTGTCTTTAATTCAAATAAACTTCCTAAACATAACCATTTTCAGTAAGAAAAGCTAAACTAATATCTTCTGATTGATGTTGAGTCGGTAAACGGAAACCAAGCAGTTTATCAACGTATTTACCTAAAATATCACTCTCAAGATTAACCAAATCTCCTGGTTGAAGATAACAAAGATTAGTTTCTGTATAAGTATGGGGAATAACAGCAACTTTAAACCAACTTCCATCGGTAGCACAATCAGCAACAGTTAAACTAATTCCATTCACCGCAATACTGCCTTTTGTCACCAGATAACGGGCAATTCTATGCTGCCATTGATCGCTTAGATTAGGAGGTTTACCAAAAGTCATCTCCCAAGATTTTTGAGAAGAAACCGATTCAATTAAACAGCCAATTCCATCTACATGACCGGTTACAAAATGTCCACCAATTTTACTGCCAACGCGCAAAGAAGTTTCTAAATTTACATAATCTGCTGCTTCTATCCGCATTCCTAAAGTTGTTCTTGCTAAAGTTTCTGGTGAAGCAGTAGCAACAAAACCATGGGATAAAATTGTTTCGACAGTCAAACAAACTCCGTCTACTGCCACACTATCACCAATAGCCAAATCTGTTAAAACTATGGCAGAATGATTACCCTTAATTTCGATCTTAAAGAGATCTTGACCTTGACTACTAATGACTCCCAAAGTCTGAACTAATCCTGTAAACATATTCTTAAATTTGAGACAATATAACTAAACTTCGATAAACACAATGGAATATTTACTGTGGCTTTTGCCTGCCGATATCTGTAATTTTTCTTGAACAGCCAAGGCAATAATTATAAATTAGGGCATACTGTGATTAAACAGTACCATTTTAAGCGACCTGATTAAGTATTTTCTCCTAATAAGGTTGTTAAAAAAGTTAAATTCAGTTTCGGATTTCAAGCTCAATTAAATTTGTCTTGTTCATCCTTTTGTTCTGGTTTTACTACTGCCGATGTTAACTGAGAGGCTAAATCAATGATTGAAATGAAAGTTGCTGGGATTGCTTTCGATGCGATGACTCGTAGTCCTATCATACTATTAAAAGATGGTTCTGAAAGACGAGCATTACCTATTTTTATTGGACAGGATCAAGCTAAAGCTATTATTAATGCTTTAGAAAGACAGCAATCACCTCGTCCTCTCACCCACGATTTGATTACGAACATTTTTGATGCTTGGGAAATTGATTTAGAGAGAATTATTATTCATTCTCTTCAAGATAATACT
Organism: uncultured bacterium; assembly: GCA_964562685.1. GTDB lineage: Bacteria > Cyanobacteriota > Cyanobacteriia > Cyanobacteriales > Xenococcaceae > Stanieria. The sequence continues at coordinate 6,982 of CAZLUP010000030.1, read as the reverse complement.
TTCTATGCTGTACTATGTTTGAATTTAGGAGGAGTCACCAAAGAAATTGATTGTCGTCCTAGTGATGCGATCGCGATCGCTTTACGGACTGATAGTCCGATTTGGGTGATGGAAGAAGTAGTTGCAGATGCTTCTATTCCAGTCGATCGCGATGCCGATGAGGAAGAAAGAAAAGCTTTTAAAGACTTTGTCGCCGGTCTTAGTCCAGAAGAACTGATTAAAAGAGGTGGTTATAGTAATAGCGATCAATAAATTACCCAATTAGCTTAGTATAAAGTAGTAATTTTGAATTCTTAGAGACTGAGTTCTGAATTTCAAATAAATTTCATGCTTTATCGGCGGTTTGGCAAAACTAATCTCAATTTATCTGTTTTTTCTCTTGGAACCATGCGTTGTCTGGAGTCTGCCGAAGTTGCACAAAGGACAATCGCAACCGCAATTGAACTGGGAATTAATCATCTAGAAACCGCCAAAGCTTATGGTAAAAGTGAAGAGTATTTAGGGCAAGCTTTACAATCTCTAGCTTTACCAAGAAATCAGTTTTATCTTACTACTAAGCTATCGCCAACTCCAAAGCGAGCGCAAATGCAAACATGGATCGATCAATCTTTGGCAAAATTAAAGCTAGATTATATTGATTGTTTGGCAATTCATGGGATTAATACTTGGGAACATCTCGATTGGATCACTCAACCTGAAGGCTGTTTGTTAGCGATACAAGAAGCAATCAGTCAAGGCAAAGTCAAGCATCTTGGTTTTTCTACGCACGGTTCCTTAGAACTAATTTTAGCTGCGATTAAAACTAATTTATTTGACTTTGTTAATCTTCACTACTATTATTTCTGGCAACGCAATCAAGCTGCGATCGCATTAGCTCATCAACAAGATATGGGAGTTTTTATTATCTCTCCAGCCGATAAAGGAGGCAGACTGTATACTCCTCCAGAAACTTTACAAAATTTATGTCAACCTTTTTCCCCGCTAGAATTGAATTATCGGTTTTTATTAAGCGATCGCAGAATTGCTACTTTAAGTGTGGGTGCTGCTAAACCTGAAGAATTAATCACTCCTTTACAAGTAGCAGACCGGGATGAGCCTTTAAATGAACAAGAACAAGAGGTATTCAGGCGTTTAGAAGCACATTTCAAGCATAAACTAGCTTATACTCGCTGTAGCCAATGCTATCAATGTCTTCCTTGTCCAGAACAGATTAATATTCCTGAAGTATTGCGCTTGCGTAACCTAGCTGTAGCTTATGACATGACAGAATACGGACAATACCGCTATCGGATGTTTGAAAATGCTGGTCATTGGTTTCCAGGTACAAAAGGCAATCGTTGTACTAGCTGTGGTGATTGTCTACCCCGTTGTCCAGAAAATCTTGATATTCCTACTTTATTACAAGATACTCATCAACGGCTTAATGGTTCGCCTCGTCGTCGATTGTGGGAAGAATAATTCAGAAAATTTAGTTCATAATTATAACTAAGGTGGCAATGTCCGCCTTAAATATTGTTGGTTTGAATGATAATTTCAGCATGACTCTGGCTAGACCCAAACGCTTCACCATTGAGGAATATCATCGTTTAACAGAATTAGGCTTTTTTTCATCGAGCGATCGCATTGAACTAATTCGTGGAGAAATTATTGAAATGTCCGCTAAAGGAACGGCACATACTTCTTGTAATATGAAATTGATTCGAGAATTAGCAATTCTCCTCAAAGATATTGCAGATTTACGATGTCAAGACCCTATTAGTATACCTACAATTAATAGTGAACCAGAACCAGATCTTGTTATTATTCGTAAGCGAGATGATGATTATCTTGCTAGTCATCCTCAACCTCAAGACATACTATTAGTGATTGAAATTGCTGACTCAACTTTAAAATATGACAGAGAAATAAAATTACCTTTGTATGCTGAAGCAGAGATTAGTAATTATTGGTTATTTAATTTAGTAGAAAATCATTTAGAAATTTATAATAATCCTTATCAATCTAGTCAAGGAAATTTTGGTTATCAAGTCAGGCAAATTGTTTTACCGAATCAAGTTATTAATCTTCCCAATTTTGATAATTTATTATTAGATTTAACTAAAATTTTTCCATTAGAAAAAAAATAAAAAGTGTTAATTATCGCAGTTTTCAAAGAAACAAATTTAATTTCAGCTATTAATAAAAAATAATGAAACTAAACGATATTGTGCCTTGGGGTAGAACACTCAAAGAATATCAATTGATGTTTAATCTCTCGGATGCAGACTTAAATCTCAAAATTCTTGGTTGTGGAGATGGCCCTGCTAGCTTTAATGCCGAAATGACTGAATTTGGCTACAAGGTAGTCTCTCTAGAGCCAATTTATCAATTTTCGGCTGAAGAGATTAGAAAGCGAGTTGAAGCAAGTTACCAACCGATTATCTCATTAGTTACACAAAATCGCGATCGCTATGTTTGGCAGACTTTTCATGATCCAGAAGAATTAGGCAAAGCTCGTCTAGCTGCAATGGAAAAATTTTTATAAAGGTGGCAATCAAATGTTGAGCATAAAAAAAAGCAGTCTCTGAGAGACTGCTCATTTGAAAAAAAATGATGAAATTACTTAACAGTAACTTTAGCACCAGCTTCTTCCAATTTCTTCTTGGTGTCTTCTGCGTCGTCTTTGGGTACACCTTCTTTGATGGGTTTAGGTGTAGATTCAACTAATTCTTTAGCTTCTTTCAAACCTAAGCCAGTGAGAGTCCGTACCACTTTAAGAACGGCAATTTTCTTATCACCAGGAACTTCATCGAGAATAACGTCAAATTCAGTTTTCTCTTCTTCAGCTTCCGCAGCACCGCCACCAGCACCAGGAGCCATCATCATCATGCCACCAGCAGGAGCAGCAGCACTAACACCAAAAGCTTCTTCAATTTGCTTAACTAGTTCAGCAGCTTCTAACAGAGATAGAGATTTTAGCTTTTCGAGAATTTCATCAGTTGCAGCAGACATTTCAGTTACTCCTTAATTAATTAACAATGAAAAATTTAGAATTAACAAACTTTAGGCAGCAGCTTGGTCTTCTTTTTCCGATACTGCTTTGATACCGCGCGCCAAAGAAGCAGGTACTTCCTTGACTCCGACAGCAATCTTGGTTGCTAGAGCATTGAGTGCGCCAGCAATTTGAGCGTAAAGTTCTTCTTTAGAAGGTAGATCTCCTAAGGCCTCAACTTGTTCTTTAGTTAAGGCTTGACCTTCCATTACACCACCCCGTAGTTCGGTTTTTTTGGTGGCTTTCTGGAATTCTTTATAAGCTTTAACAGCAGCACCTACTTCTTCTCCTGTAAGCAGAAAAGCAGAAGCATTACTCAAAAACTGCTGCATCGGTTGCCAGTTTTCGTCCCCCTCAATGGCAATATTCATGAGGGTATTTTTGGTGATTTTGCAAGTAGCACCAGTAGGACGTAGACGATTACGTAAGTCAGTTATTTCTGCTACTGACAACCCTTCATAATCGATCACAAAAGCCATTTGAGATTCTTTTAAAATCCCTTTAAGCTCAGTTACGATTTCTTGCTTTTTGGCAAGGGTTCTTCCCATTCTGGTTTCACCTCCTTAGATTTGGTGGGAATTACTTCGACACATAACAAGACCCCTAGCTAAATGCCGGGGTCGCGTCTGATGTCTTTCCCTAATTGCTACAGTTATCTTCAGAGCAAGGGAATTCTGTTTAGGACATCAACCTCGGCAGGATATTAAGCTGATTTCAGCACCCGCTGTCTTTGGTATAGGTCGTTTAAAACTTTGAATATTTAGTTGACAACCTTCGTGTGGACTAGAATCAACAATTTAGAATCTTTGATATTCTAAGCTGCTTCAGTCATTTTCAAGTCTCTTAAACCACTAATATCTACTTGAATTGAAGGTCCCATCGAAGAAGACACATAAATACTGCGCCAGTAGCGACCTTTTGCCCCAGAAGGACGATTGCGGTCAACGGTTTCTTGTAAAGCCTTCAAATTAACCAGAAGATCTTCGGCTGAAAATGATACCTTTCCAAACATAACATGAACGATACCAGTTCTGTCAGCACGAAATTCTTGTTTACCACCTTTAAAGTCACTAATAGCAGTTGGTAAATCATCTGTAACCGTACCACCTTTGGGAGAAGGCATTAAACCTTTAGGTCCTAACATCCGCCCTAATCTTGCTACTTTGGGCATCATATCAGGAGTGGCAATCAGAATATCAAAATCCATCATGCCTTTTTGAATTTCATCAATCAATTCTTCTGAACCAACTAGATCTGCTCCGGCTTGTTCTGCTTCTTTTACTCTCTCACCACGAGCAATCACGGCTATACGTACAGTTTGACCAGTTCCTTTGGGAAAAGTTACTGTGGTACGTAATTGTTGGTCGGTATATTTAGGATCAATCCCCAGACGAATATGGGCTTCAGCAGTTTCGACGAATTTAGCTGTTGCGGTTTCTTTTAATAATTTTAGAGCTTCTAAAGGTTCGTAAGCTTTATCTTGATCTACTTTAGCTAACGCCTCTTGCATTCGACGCGATAGTTTTTTTGTCATTACTTGATTACTCTCCTTGGGTAGTTAACGAAGCTTAGGCTTCTCCCCTAATTAATTTTAGATTTTAGTTTTGGAAATTATTCTGCGATCGCAACACCCATATTTTTTGCCGTACCTGCAACAATTTTCATCGCTGCTTCAATATCATTGGCATTTAGATCAGGCATTTTAGTTTCTGCGATTTCTCTCAACTGAGCTTGAGTAATCGTAGCTACAGTTTGTTTATTGGGTTGACTTGCCCCTCTTTCAATTCCCGCAGCTTTTCTAATTAAGACTGAAGCTGGAGGAGTTTTGAGGATAAAAGTAAAACTTCGGTCTTCAAAAACTGAAATTTCTACTGGAATAACTAACCCTACTTTATCAGCAGTTCTGGCGTTGTATTCTTTACAAAACGCCATAATATTAACACCATGCTGACCTAGAGCCGGACCTACAGGAGGTGCAGGGTTAGCCTTACCTGCTGGCAGAGCTAATTTAATGATTGCAACAACTTTTCTTGGCATTTCTAGTTTTGTTTTTCAATCTGGTTAAATTCCAATTCTACTGGAGTGTCTCGTCCAAAAATTGACAATAATGCTTTAAGTTTGCTTCTTTCTGGACTTACCTCTATGACTTCCCCTTCAAAATCTTTAAAGGGACCGGAGAGAACTGCAATTTTGTCTCCGATTGCCATATCGACTTTGACAACTGGTTCTTGCCCTTCTGCTTGTTTAAAAATACGTTCGACTTCGCCAGGTGATAATGGTAATGGTTTAACGTGACCCCTTCCTCTGCCGTAATTGCGTTTTTGTTCTGCACCAACAAAGTTAATCACATTGGGGGTGTTTTTGACTACCTGCCAAGCATCATCGTCCATAATCATTTGAACAAGAATATAGCCAGGAAAGACTTTTTCTTGACCGTGTTGACGAGAACCATCTTTGCGAATTTTGACTGTTGGGGTTTGAGGTATTTGTACTTGCAACACGCGATCCGCTACTTCTAGAGTATTGATGCGTTGCTCTAAGTCTGTTTTTACCCGTTTCTCACAGCCAGAAGCTACTTGCACGGCATACCAACGAGGTCTACCTTGCGGTTGTGGTTGTTGTCGTTGCTCTATTTCTTCTGGTCGGTCTGCTGCAAAATTCATTAGAATACTTTTCCTGCTCCCCAAGCGAAGAAATTATCGACTAAATAGATTACTGTCGCAACCAAAGTAACCATTAAAATTACAGCTGCCGACTCACTCAACAGTTGTTGACGAGAAGGCCAGACAACTTTTTCTAGTTCTTCTTTGGTTTCACTAGTAAACTGGTTTAAATTAAAACCATCACCTTTTTCGTTGGTGACTTCAAGCTCTTTTTTGACGACATCATTTTTAGCCAATGGTCTTACCCTCCAGGAGTTATCAGAATAGAGTATTCTGCTGATACCCTACTTTACTTTGTTTAGATAACTTAAGTCTAGCTGATTTAACTAGCACGGTATAAATAAGGTTGACGCGCCCTGGAGGACTTGAACCCCCGACATTCGGTTTTGGAGACCGACGTTCTACCAACTGAACTAAGGACGCATTTGTTCCATCTTAACTTAAGTGTCAAGCTTGATTTACCTTATATTACCGTATTTTGGCAATTTTTAGTTAATAAACTAGATCAATTTTTTTTTTAAATAGGGCGGTCAAAACGCTGCTGAATCCGAGTAGCTTTACCAACGCGATCGCGTAAGTAATATAGTTTAGCACGACGAACTTTACCGCGACGCTCAATTTTAATATGAGCAACGATAGGAGAATTAACTAAAAATACTCTTTCTACTCCGACACCTTGGAAGATGCGACGGACAGTAATAGTTTTGTTGATACCACCGTTGCGCATAGCAATCACGGTACCTTTGTAAGGCTGAACACGTTCTTTGTTACCTTCTTTGATTCTTACGCCTACTTCTACGCTGTCACCAACATGAATTACGGGTAAGTCAGTTCTGATATGTTCAGCTTCTATGGAACGAATAATCGCTTCTGCATTCATAGTTGCCATAAAAACTCACGATTTATCATAATAACTTTTTTTTCTTTAATTGGGAAGTACTAGTATAGTAAAATATTGAGGCTTTGTCTGAAGTTAAAAAGCGATCGCTTTTGAGCCAGTTCTAAAGTAATAAGGAGTAAGACTACTTATCTAAGTCCTACTCCTTCACTCAATCCAATCAAATAACTAATTACGAAGAAGCTCGTTTTTGATGAAGTTCCCATTCAGAGGTTGGTTCTGTTTCTGGTTGATTTGGTTCGGCTTGCCAATCAACAGTAGTTGCTTCAATTGTGAGGGGTTCGGTTTCTGGTTTTGTAGATGATGCCTCAATCTTATTTTGTGTCGAAGATCTAGTAAGTAGCTCCACTTAATTAAACATCAAACGTTCAACAGTATAATTTCCCTGTT
>CAZLUP010000029.1:0-51645 GCA_964562685.1 uncultured bacterium | reverse complement strand
AACAGGGAAATTATACTGTTGAACGTTTGATGTTTAATTAAGTGGAGCTACTTAAATTATTTCAAGCCTTTTACAAAATAATTATTTGAAATTATCAATTTTTTTTTACCTTCCCTAATTAGTTTGAATAAGTTTTTGAATTATCAATTGGTAATCTTGGTGAATCATCTGAAATTTAGAAGCTTTAGTTGCTAAAAATTGATTTATACCAATTTTAGGATTTTGAGCGGAATTTTCTGAAAAAGTAAATTCGTAATCATCAAAAATCATCAACCCTCGATCTTTGAGTAAATCCCAAGCTAAGCAGGCATCTTGTTGAACATCATCGGCAAGATGAGAACCATCAATATAAATTAAGTCGTATTGTTGATCGACAAGTGTAGGTAAAATTTCCTGAGAATTTCCTACTATTTGAGTTACTTTGTCAATTGCCCCCGTTTGAGCAAGATTATATTCAAAATTAGCTTGGAAGTAGAGATCGATACAAGTAAGATGGTCTTGATCTTTAGTCAAAATATGATCTAATAACCAACAAGTAGCCATTCCTTCAAAACTACCTATTTCGAGAACATTAATTGAATCGATTTGTTTTAACTGTTGAAGATGTTGTTGCCATACAGGAATGTTGTGAGTAAACCAATCATATTGAAATTGATAATTTCTGCTTTCTAAAGCTAAATGCCAACCGCGTAGAACACTAGCTTGCCGATGAAGTCGATAAGCTTCTTGATATTCTCCTAAATCTGCTCGCAGATTACCCAATTGAGTATATAAATGGGGAAGTTGTGGTTTTGAATGAATCTTCTGATTAAGAGTTTGAATTTCAGCCTCTAGTTGTTCTTGCTGTTGTTGAACTTGTTGAAGTTTTTGGGTAATTTCAGGCTCATGAGGTTCAAGTGCAGCAGCTAAACGATAAAAAATAATTGCTCCACTTAACTGTTTCTTTTGAACCAAATTAACTGCTAATTGACAATAAAAGGAAGAATTTTGATTAGTTTCCGATACTGGTGGATTATGTTGATATTTGCTTATCACCGCTTCAGGATTGGCTCGAAATTGTTGACGGAGAACAATTCCTAATTGCTTGTACACTCCTGGTAAATCCCGGTCTAGCTCAATAGCTGCTAAATAAGCTCTAACTGCTTTTTCCTGTTCTCCCTGAGTTACTAGTGTTTCACCCAAATAAAAGTAAGACCAAGGAAAATTAGAATTAAGTTTAATCGCTTGAAGTAAAGTTTGGTAGGCTTCTTGCCAACGTTGAAGTTTAAAAGCTGCATATCCCCAATTATGATAGAGCCAAGAAACATCAGATTGAATTGCCAAAGCTCGACGACAGATGGAGATGACCTCTTGCCATTGACGTTGTTGTATTTTTACTTCTGCCAAATAGAGGTATGCTTGCCAAAAGTTGGGTTGAATTTTTATTAGTTGTTGATAAACAGAACTAGCTTCGAGCCATTTTTTTTGAGAGCTAAAAACTTGTCCCAAATAAATTAACGGTTCTGGTTGAGCAGGATGTTGTTGAATTAACTGACGATAGATAGCTATCGTTTGTTCTGGTCGAGCAAAATCTTGAAGACACTTGTGTAAATGCAAATAGGCATCTTGAGAATTTGGTTGTAATTGAATCCCACGCTGATAAAACGAGACCGCTTTTTGCCAATTTTGCTGTTGTTGAAATTGATTCCCTAGTTCAAGATATTCAGTTGCTGTGGCTCGATGAGGCTCGAGTTGCAAAGCTTTTTCCCAGTATTGTGTTGCTAATTGGGGTTGATTAATTTGCTGAAAAACTCGTGATAGATTACGATAAACTCCTGCAAAGTTTGGTTCTAGTTCTAAAGCTTGTTGATAATGAGCAATCGCGTTTTGCCATTGTTGTTGCTGGGCATATAAACTACCTAAATTAGCTAATAAGTCAGGCGAATTTGGTTTAAGTCTAACTGCTTGAAGATAATATTCAATTGCTTCGGAAATTTTATTTTGGGAGCGCAGTAAATCTCCTTTTTGGCGATATAGCTCATAGGTTGCAGTCGAATCACTTGCTTCAGAAGTGTGGTTTAATTGTACTGCTTGGCGATAGTAAGCGGTAGCTTGTTGCCAGTGACCCTGTGTACTAAAAATCTCGGCAAGACGTTGATACGCTTGGGAAATGTTTGGATTTAAAGCCAAAGCTTGGCGATATTGAGTCATCGCTGCTTCTAAGCTTCCCTGAGCCAGTAGTAAGTCTCCCTGGTTTAACAAAGATTCAGGTGTTAAAGAATGAGTAGCAGCTGATATTTGTCCCTGACACAGAGCGATTACTCGTTGACAAGCAACAATTGCTAGCTCCCATTTTTGTTGGGAAATATGATTTTTAGCTTGGTCTAAATAAGTATCAATTTTAAGGGGTACTCGCTCAACATTCATAATTATTAATAAATCATTAGAACTCAAAATTATATTCAGCTAAATTACTGAGCTTTCTAAGACTTTTGTGGGAATCTTGTTTGATTTACTGATTTAAACTGTTTAATCCCAGTTAAATTTAATGCCTAAATATTCTTCTAACTGTTGATTATGAGCTTGAAAGTAATCAGTTAAAGTATTTTTTACTTGAGAGTCGTTGTTTTGGTATGAACCGGCATTACACTTAACGTAATTAGCAATCGGATGATTAGGTAAACCTAAAAAGCTGAAGACTTTTTCCATCACTTGAGCAGGATTAGTATACAATTCTTCACTTGGTAGGATTAAAAATTGCTCTCGGTTGAATAATTCTAACCAAGGTTGGAGTTGATAAAGATAAAGACTACCCAGAATATTATCTGGATTACGATAACCAGCCTGAGCTAACTTCGCAACATCCCGATTTTCTAGTTGTTTTAGTTCAAGAGCGATCGCGTCTGCTAAACTACCATTAATCAGACCATGATTAACTTTGTGATAATGCCAAGATACCGTTCTTTCAACAGGATTACGCAATAGAAAAATCAGTTTAACTTTAGGAAAAGATTGATAAATTCTTTCGGCGACTACAGGAAAACGAATATAGTTGGGTGTAGCTTCTCCAGTAATAAAATTAGGTTGATCGGTGATTGCAGGAAAATGAGCTAAATACCAATCAGTTCCTTTCTGAAAATTTTTCCAGAAAAAATCCAATTCTTTTTTATGGGGCAGCAGAATTTGAGGGTGATGACTAAGATAGTTATAGAGTGAAGATGTACCACCTTTTGCTGCACCAGCAATAATAAAATCAGGACCTTTTTCTTTTTTGTGTTGCCAATCTAAGGAAGCAAGTTGAGGATAAAGCTGAATTACTCGCTGATAACAACTACTGCGATAACAATCAATTGCTTCGTCAATTTTACCTTGTTCGGTTAAAGCGTCTCCTAAATTACCCCAAGCAACGCTAAGATTGGGATGATCGCTAACAATCTTTTGATAAAAAGTAATTAACTCTTCAAATAATTGCGGCTCCGTAGGTGTATATTGAAGATCGATATAAGCTGAGTGAAAATAAGGATTAATCGTTAAAGCTTGTTGATAGGCAGTAATTGCTGCTTTAAAATAACTTTTAGCTCTAAAAAATTTAGCTAGTTGATAATAATCTTTTGCCGTAGGATTTGGCATTTGAGAGATTGCTTGTTGACAACCTTCTAAAGCTTGTTGTTCTAAAGCAGATGATTGGGAAGTATATTCTAAAGCTGTTTGATAGCAACTTAAGGCAGATTGATATTGCTCAAGGTGGCAAAATATTTTGCCCGACTGTAAATAGGCAGGAACATAATTAGCATTAATTTGACTAACATTTTGATAAGCTGCGATCGCTTCTTGCCACTGCTGAAGCTGACTAAAGACATTACCAAGTTGATAATAAGCTTCCCAATAGTTGACTTGAAGCGCGATCGCTTTTTGATAAGCTGCGATCGCTTTCGTCCATTTTTGTTGTTGAGTTAACACCAAACCCCAACTATAGTGAGCAAGCGCAAAATTATCATCTAATTCGATCGTTTTACGAAATTGAACACTCGCTTGTTCCCATTGTTGTTGTGCTGCTAAAATCTGTCCCAGACAAAAGTGAAATTGCGGATTATCGGGATTAAATTTGACTCCCTGACGAAACAAATTAATCAATTGCCGAGATTTTTCTTGACTAGCTAAAATTTCTCCTAAGCGTTGATAAGCTGCCAGAAAATCCGATTTTAGTTTAATTGCTTGACGATAACATTGGGCAGCTTTACCAGCTTTTTTATGGGCGATCAAAGTATTTCCCAACAAATAGTGTTTTTCAGCTTTTGCCCAATTCGGTTCGATTTGTAAAGCTTGATACCAACGTTCTACTGCTTTGGGTTGATTACCAGTTTGGGTTAAGACTCTGGCTAAATTACGATAAGCACCAGCAAAATTGGGATTTAACTTAATTGCGGTTTGATAACAAGCAATCGCCTTTTGCCATTGTTGTTGACTAGCATATAAACTGCCTAAATCGGCATGAAATTCGGCTCGTTCGGGATTAAGTTTAATTAATTGCTGATATTGTTCAATTGTGGTGGTTAAAGTTGCTTTCACATCCAGCGAATTAAAGCTGTCATTCATATTTTTTTTGAATAATTAATTGATAAACTTGGGGAGCATGGCTGACAATTTCCCATTGATTTTTGACAGACTCCAGAAAGCGATCAATACCTAATTTGGGATTTTGTGAAGGATTAGTTGGATTAATCCAACCATAATCATTGAAAATAGCAATTCCTCCCACCTTCAGCAGTTGCCAAATAGAAACAGCATTTTGTTCGATCTGAGTTGTTAATTTACATCTATCTTGAAGATTTACTACATCATAGGTATTGGGAACCAGAGTGGCAAGCAACTGCTGTATCTCTCCCTTCATCAGAGTCACCTTACTACGTGCTTCAGTTTGATCAAGATTGCTTTCAAAATAGCGATCAAAGCTAGAATCAATACAAGTCAAGCGAGCGGAAGGATGAGTCAAAATTTTATCGAGTAACCAACAAGTTGACATTCCTTGGTGACTACCAACCTCTAACGCTCGAATCTCTGCTCGATCCGCTAAAGATTGTAAACAAGATTGCCACAAAGAAATCCGAAAACTAAAATTATCTTGAGTAAAGTAATAGTCTTTACTCCGACATTCTTGCCAGCCTTTTAAAACACAAGCTTTTTGAAAACTAGCTACCGCATCAAAAATTCTACCTTTCTCCCTTAAGGCGTTACCCAATTGGACATAAACCCAAGGATATTCCTCGACTAGATTAATAATCGCATGACAAGTTGCGATCGCTTCATCCCATTTTTGGAGTTGAATCAATGTCTTGACTAAATCTCGATATCCCCAGGGAAACTCTGGCTCAATTTTGATCGTTTGCCTAAATGCGGCAATAGCTTCCTCAAATTGTTGTTGCTGAAGATAAATTGTTCCTAGTTTATGATGAGCGCGACTTTGGTTAGGATCTTGAGCTAAAATTTGCTGATAACAGGCAGCAGCTTGGTTGAATTGTCTTTGTCTGAGCCAGATTTCAGCTAGTTCATAATGAGGCTCGAAGTTACGCTGACTAGTTGCGGTAGAATTTGCTGTAACTTCGCTAACCACAGCTTCACTCTGCTCGATTGCTCGTTGATAACAGCTAATTGCCTCATCAAGCTTATTTCTGCGATAAAATGCTTTAGCTAATTTATAGTATCCTCCAGCATTAACTAAATTAGGATTAATTTGAGTTGCTTGATACCAACACTCCATTTCAGCTTCTTGTTCTCCTAGCTGATTGTAAATTTTAGCTAGTGTGGAATAGAGTTGGACTGAATTTGGTTGATATTCTAGAGCTTGTTTAAGGCTATTAATTGCTGGTTGCCACTGGGATTCGCGGGCATATAATTGACCAATTTGAGCATAAACTTCCACTAGATTAGGTTTGCTTTCTAGAGCTAGTGAATGCCAAACAATCGCTTCATCAAATCGACCTAATCCTTGCAAAATATTACCTAAATCACGGCAAGATTTCTGCCAAGTTTCAGGCTCTAATTGTTCTTGTTTGAGAATTGTTTCACAAGTAGCAATGGCTTGAGTTAAATAGTTAAGATTCACAGAGCAAATACCAATAATTTGAGATTTTATGGAATGGTTATTCAATCAATATTTTATAGGGCTAATTCCAACCTAATTTTGCCCATAATCTCTCTTTAATCTATTAGTCCCACTACTTTTAAAATCAAGTTAAGAGAACTTAAATTCACCAGAATGTCTTCAGTAAGAGAGTTCTGATACATTAAGTGCCTCAAGGTAGAACAGTCAAAACTATCTCCAATTGAATAATAGTGTTTGAGTTGTAGTTGCTGGCTAATAATCCAGTAATCTGTTCTAACATAATGAGGAGAAAAAAGTTCAACTACAGTGGCTCCAGGATTACAAAAAACTAAATTAGTTAAACCAGAACCATGAGGCGAGACAATCACTTTAGCATGAGCAAATAAAGCAACTTGCTCCAAGACAGACATTTTTTCTAAAAAGACTGTTTGAAATCCTAGTTGCTGTAATAAATTAGTAACTTCTTGCTCATTAATTACTTGTCGACCACGCGCTTGAGCGCGACTAATATAAACTAAGTCAGGATAGCGATGATGAGCTAGATCGATCTGAGGTAAAAAAATCTGACGTAAAAATTTAATTGTCTCTAAAGGGACCCAATCCAAATAACCAGGAAAAGAGGGTACAATCAGTTCCTGAGCTTGTAAATAACTATGGCGATCGCTTGGGATGATTTTTGCTGCGGGAATACCGAGTAAATTGAGAGTTTCTCTTTGAAAAGGTCGGTCAAAATTATTAACCACAAACCAATCGATTCGGTTTAAGTCTATACCACTACGACGAAGTATTTCGATTCGGGGGAGAATATCAATCATCCAATGATAATAAACATGACCTGCCAAACCCGATAGCAAAACAACTGTCCCCTCAATAATTTCTAAAGTCGGCATTTCTTCCAAACTAAATACAGTATGGCTACGACGTTTTTGATAAGGACACCCAGGCAAAAACCACGGATAATGACGAGATAAATCGCCTAATAAATAACCATCAGGAGTCATTACAGCTAAAGCATTACAGATGATCCAATCATTTTTTTGTGGAGCAATCCACGCTCTTCCTTCAGGGATAGTAACAACAAAAGGTTGAGCAGTATCAATATTTGTGGTTAATTCAGAACACCTATAGGCATGATTGCCGATTTGAACTGGTTTAAATTGTTCAATTAATTTGCTCATACAAGCAGAGCAATTAACACCACCACAATTGACCTCAATCTGTTCTCGCTCTGTGACACTGACTATTTCTGGTTGAGAAATTTCTTTACTGGTTTTAATTAATTTTGTACCTTCCCAAGGTACTTGGACATAATTAAAGTCATCTAATTCACAATCTCTAATCCAAGCTTGAGTGTCATAATAAATTTGCTGAGGCAGTTGAACTAAATTATCGTCTGAAGGAAACAGATTGGGTAATTGTTGCCAACGTTCTAAATTTTCATCTAGTTGTTGTTGCAAGACAGCTTCATAATAGTTGATGGCTTGTTCTGCTTGTTCTTGTTTTTCAAGAATTTTGCCTAGTTGAAAGCAAATTTGCGGATGATTAGCTTGTAGCGTCAATCCCATTTGATAAATGGTCATAGCTGCATCTAATTTTTTTTGTTTGGCTAAACAATTACCTAAACGCAGATATAACTCTACTTCTTGGGGTTTAATTTGTAAGGCTTGTTGATAATAAAGTTCTGCTTGCTTGATTCCACCATATTCAAATAAAATTTCTCCCAAATAAAAATAAGTTTGCCAGAGAAATTCGTAAACTTGCTCATAATCAAGTTTTTGTTGTAAAGCTTCTAAAAAACGAGCGCAAGAGAATCTAGCTTGTTCAAGTAAATCTTTTGGTTCTTGATACTGAACTCGTTGACAATAGGTTTTAACAAAAGTAGGTTGGAGGGCGATCGCTTTACGTAAATAATCAATCGCTAATGGTAAATTTCCTTGAGTCATCAAAGCATCAGCACAATGACTATAAGCCCAAATATTATTAGGTTCTAATTCAATTACTTTTTGATAATGTGCGATCGCAGCAGGATAATTACCTCGTTGTTGCCATAGCTTACCAAGATTATGGTGAGCCAAAGCCATATTTGGTTCTACCATGACAGCAGTTTCAAAACTAGCTAGCGCAAGCTCTGGCTGTTCATTAAACCAGAAAACTTGTCCCAAATTGTTATGTAGTGTTCCCCAAGTCGGATCAAGTTTTAATCCTTGTTGATAAATTTCAATAGCTACATTGAATTTTTTTTGCTTAGCAAAAATACTACCTAGATTACTGTAGGCTTTAATATAATTCGGCTGAAGCTTAATGGCTTGATAATAATTTTGAACCGCTTCAGTCAATTCTGCTCGTTGGTCATAAAGTACCCCTAAGTTAAAATATACTGCTGCGTAATCTGGTTTAAGAGCGATAGTACGATGATAAGCAGCAATTGCTCCTTGCCAATCTCCTAATTGATGCAAAACAACTGCTAGGTTATATTGCAATTGTTCCCAATCTGGTTTTAAAGCCAAAGCTTGCTGATAATGCCAAGCTGCTTGAACCAACTCATGTTGTTTACTATACAAAAGACCAAGCTCGCCATGAATTTCCGCTTGATCAAGTTGGCTACCAATAACTTGTTGATAAGCTGCGATCGCATTATCCCATTTTCCTTGATGAGCAAAAGCTTTTCCCAACAAGGGGTATAATTCAAGACGACTGGGGTTATGTTGTAAAGCCTCGGTGCAGACGGCGATTACAGTACTCCACTGCCCTTGATTTAAGTAAGATTTGATCGTTTTAACCGAGAGTTCTCCTCTCATATATATTCTCAACAATAGAAATAATCTGAATATATTTTCTAGTATCGATCACATCCTGCTCGGATGACTCAAAGCTCGATTCTGATCTGCTGAAGGCAGCGCATAGGCAGTCGCTTAGCAATTTCAGCATCAGATACCTCATATTAGCAAACCCACGACAAATGCCGTGGGTTCTTATTTAAATTAAATTAATTACTAAGTAATTTAATTAGAAAAGCTCCCAATTACCATTACCATCACTATCTTCTGCATTAAGATTTAAGCCTTTATCAAGAGACAGTACATCTTCACCGTCAATTGATACTTTACCAGTTGTACTGTTATATTGAACGGTAGCATCACTACCAATACCATTGAATCGAATTAAATCCTCTCCTTTAGTAAAGTCAAGGATTTTATCTACTTCTCCTGAAGTTAAGTCTTCAGCGAAGAATTCAAAAATATCGGAGCCTAAGCCACCAGTCATAACGTCTGCACCTTTGCCGCCTTTGAGAACATCATCTCCAGCACCGCCGATGAGAACATCATCTCCATCTCCACCGTCGAGGAAATCGTCACCTTCTCCGCCTCTGATAATATCATTTCCAGCACCGCCGAAAAGATTATCATCTCCACCTAAACCAGAGATATGATCGTCTCCTAAACCAGTTTTAATCAAATCAAATTCTTCACCACCGATAACAAAATCATTGCCATCGCCTTCAATAAAAAATAAATTGCTTGATAACTGTTTACCGACAATGTCTAAACCGAGATCGGAGTTAGTCATTTCCAGTAATGGAGTAGTACTAAGATTAGAAAGAATACTTGACATAATTAACGCTCCCTCTTGTTTGGTTGTGATTTGACTTAAATCACTGCCTTATTGTAAGCAGCTAAAACCCTTATTGGCAATGATAAATCAACCTAGATTTTTTTTAGTAATAGAGATCACAAAAAAACTTTTTAATAGCAAAAGGTTTGGGCTATTTTCTCTTGATTTATATGTTTTTTGCTAACACATAATTTTATGTATTTTAACCTAATCATCATGTGTTTCTACGTATTAATTGGCATTATTAAAATAGGAAAAATATGAACTACATCAATGATTAAGTATTTTCTAGTTCAGCAATCCTCGTTTACGATATCATAAATTCATCAAATTTCTAACTGAGAAATTAAAGGTTGTGTAAAGATATGATAAAAATACAATAAAGACAATTGAAATTGTTCTTCAGAAAATTATTTTTTCAGTTCCATAAATTATCTATTTAAGTTGTTTTTCAAATTTACTCAAGTCAATATACTTGCTTAAGGCTAAAAATTTTGTTAAAAATAAAATTGTCAATTTAACATGATTATCTTTAGTTATTATTACTTAGTTGTTTTTATTTAGTTGATTCTACTTAGAACATTTTTATTTAGAGCGACTAGTTTAATCGAATTTACTTACCTAAGCATCTAAACATTTACCAAAATGAAAATTACTAGCAAAATAATAGTCAAATTTTAAAAAATGACTGTTGAATTTTAGTTTAAATGTTATCTTTAATTTTTAAATAGAAAAAATAACATTAATTTCAATAACATTCAATTAGAGCGCAGGAAATCATTTTAATCATTGATTAGTACAAAAATTATCAATTAAAGCTAAGATAATTAGCTATTAATCAAAACTATCTAGACAAAATATTATTTCAAAATAAGCGTTGATTTTGAGCAATTATGAAAGCTACTATTGCTGAACCCCAGGTAAGTGTGATTATTCCTACTTACAATTGCGATCGCTATATAACTCAGGCAATAGATAGTGTCTTACATCAACAAGATTGCAGTTATGAAATAATCGTCATTGATGATGGTTCTAGCGATCGCACTGAATCAGTTCTCCAACCCTATCACGATCAAATTCGCTATATCAAACAAATCAACCAAGGAGTAGCAGCAGCTAGAAATCATGGTATCTCTTTAGCTAAAGGACAGTTAATTGCTTTTTTAGATGCAGACGATTACTTTTTGCCAGGTAAACTAGCAGCACAAGCAGAAATATTTGATAAAAGACCAGATTTAGGAATTGTTCATAGTGGTTGGCAAAGAGTTGATTCTGTTGGCAACAAGTTATTAGATGTTAAACCGTGGGAAAAAACTCCGCAGCTAAATCTTGAAAACTGGTTACGATGGAAGCCAGTTTTACCTAGTGCGATGATGTTTCGTCGTAAATGGTTAGAGTATGCAGGTGGTTTTGATGCTCGTTTTCCTCCTGCTGAAGATACGGAATTAGTTTTAAGACTTGCTTATAAAGGATGTCAATCTGCTTGGTTGCGTAAAATTACTGTTTGCTATCGTCAACATGAGCAGAGTGCAATGCACAAAGGTTTGCCACAAGCTCGTTCTCTTAGTGCCGTAATTGACTCTTTTTTTACTCAACCTAATTTACCAGAAAAAGTTAGACTAATGGAATATTCGGTTCGTTATGGTACATTAGTATGGATTGCTTGGTATCTTTACTATACAGATCATCCTGTAGAAATGACAGATTATCTTAAACAGGCTTGGCAATATAAACCTTTCTCTGCAATGGCAACTGTAATTAACTGGGTTGAAAGTTTTGCAGAATTTTCTCACAACTGGGGCATAAAATTTGATACTAATACGCTAATTCAATCCCCGCAATGGCAAAAATTAGTTCAATGGGTAATTGAAGTTACCAATCCAACTCAAAATAAAACCAGACATAATTAAATTCTTGTAATCTAGGGTAAGCTCCAAAAAAGAGCATTTTTTTTTGATCTAAAATTTTGATGGATTATGACTATAGCTCGTACTATTTGTCTGGGGTTTCTAGCTGTTATGGCGATTGGAACTCTGTTATTAATGATGCCTTTGGCAACCAGTAGTGGTGAGTGGAACGATCCGATTGTTGCTTTATTTACCTCTACCTCTGCGGTTTGTGTTACGGGTTTAGTCGTAGTCGATACAGGTAGTTATTTTTCTTTTTGGGGACAATTAATTATTGCTTGTTTAAT
Organism: uncultured bacterium; assembly: GCA_964562685.1. Lineage (GTDB taxonomy): Bacteria > Cyanobacteriota > Cyanobacteriia > Cyanobacteriales > Xenococcaceae > Stanieria. The sequence goes on along the minus strand of CAZLUP010000029.1, from coordinate 39,757 downwards.
TGAAATCGGTGGTTTAGGTTATATGACAACTACTACCTTTTTAATTTTATTGATCGGGAGAAAATTTGACCTCAGACAAAAGTTTGCCATTCAAGAATCTTTTGATCGTCCTTTTTTACAAGGAAGCTCCAATTTAATTCGTTCAATTATTGCCACAACTTTAATTTTTGAAATTACAGCTATTTTTTTAATGCTGCCAATTTTTGCCCAAGATTTTGGTTTATCACAAGGATTATGGTTTTCTATTTTTCACAGTATTAGTGCTTGGAATAATGCTGGATTTGGCTTGTTGCCTGATAGTTTAATACAATATGCTTCTTCGTGGACAATTAATTTAGTTATTCCAGGATTAATTATTTTTGGTGGGATTGGCTATCAAGTAATTATTGAAATGTATTTATGGTTGTTGGATAAAGTACAAAGAAGACAAGAAAGATTTTGTTTTTCTCTAAATTTTAAAGTAGTGACAAGCACGACAATTATTCTTTTAATCTTAGGTACTATCGGCTTTTGGTTAATTGAGTTTAACAATCAAAATACTTTGGGTAATTTAGGATTACAAGAGCAATTTTTTGCAGCCTGGTTTCAATCGGTAGTTACTAGAACTGCTGGTTTTAATTCAATTGATATTGGCAAAATGACTACGGCAGGTTTATTCTTAACTATTGGTTTAATGTTTGTCGGAGCTAGTCCTAGTGGTACAGGTGGAGGAATCAAAACTACGACTTTGAGAATTTTGTTTAATTGTACTCGTTCAGTTTTAGAAGGAAAAGATGAAGTCGTTTTATATCAAAGAGAAGTTCCCTATCCTTTAATTTTAAAAGCAGTTGCGGTAGTTTTTGGTTCGGCTGCATCGATTGTCTTTATTACTATTATTATTTCTTCAATAGATGGAAGTATCGATTTAATTGCAATTTTGTTTGAAGTTGTTTCCGCCTTTGCAACTGTAGGTTTGTCTACAGGGATTACTGCTAGTCTTTCTAAGCTATCTCAATTAATGTTAATTATGACGATGTATGCGGGAAGAGTTGGAATTTTGCTTTTGATTGCAGCTATTATTGGAGATCCTCGTCCTACTACCTTAAAATACCCTGAAGAAAATTTATTAGTTGGTTAAGCAATCAAATGAAACCACTCGGGAGAAAATAAAATAAATTATTAAAGATCAACGAGGTTAAGAGTGAATTTAAAATCTCTCAAATTTTTGAATAATCTTCGTAAAGAAAATCGTCAATTTGCAGTGATTGGATTAGGACGTTTCGGCAGAGCAGTTTGTAGTTCTTTACATCGAATGGGTTATGAGGTTTTAGGGACAGATATCGATGAAAAATTGGTTAGTCAAGCATTAACCCAAAAAATTGCCTCCCATGCCATTCAACTTGATTCGACTGAACCAGAGTCATTAAAAGAAGCAGGTATTTTTGAAATGGATACGGTAATTGTAGCCATTGGTAATTATCTTCAAGAAAGCATTATTACTACTCTTAATGTTAAAGAAGCTGGAGTCAATTATGTCGTTGCTAAAGCTTCTTCAGAAATTCATGGTAAATTATTACAGAGAGTTGGTGCAGATCATGTGGTGTTTCCTGAGTATGAAGCAGGTTGTGCTTTGGCTCAGACTTTGACTAAACCAGCTATTCTCGACCGCTTTGAATTAGACCCAGAAAATAGTATTGTTGAAATATTAATTCCTGAAGAATTTCATGGCAAAACTCTAGCCGAATTGGAACTGAGAGGGCGTTATGGAGTGATTGCTTTAGCAGTTGGTAATGGTGATAAATTTGTCATTAACCCAGATCCTCAGCAAAAACTTACTCAAGGGTTAATTATGGTGATAATTGGCAGTAATAAAAATATTCAGCGTTTGCCGATTTAGAAAAATTCATAAAAATAAGGGCAGTTTGAGAGGTCTACCCTTAGTTGTGATTTAAGTCAGAGAGTATCCATTCTCGTCTATTTTTAACCTCTCACGGGGAAGAGAGAAAGATATTCTACTAGTACTGGTAGCTTAAAAGGCTTTTAAATCAAGAGGGTTTTTAATTATATGGCTACCTGTTAATGATCTTAGCACAAAAAATTCGGTAAAATTAGGCAGATTCAAAGAATTGATGAAGAAAAAATAACCAGCTTAACTATGAAGTTAAAAGCTTGGACTTTTCTCAGAACTTAGAGTCTTCTACTGGCAAACCAATTTTGTAGCTGCTGACGACAATCAGACTCTCTAATGCCAGCTAAGACCTTTAATCGGTGATTAGAACAAGCACTATCGGGAAGATTAATTACAGTACGTACCGCACCAGTTTTGGGGTCGTCAATGCCATATACGAGTAATTTGATCCTAGCTTGAATAATTGCCCCGATGCACATAGGACAAGGTTCTAGGGTAACGTAGAGAGTACAATCGTTAAGATTCCAATTTTGTTTGACTTGAGCAGCAGTACGTAAGGCAAGAATTTCAGCATGAGCAGTAGGATCTTGATTTTTTTCTTTGCGGTTGGCTGCTTGAGCAATTGAATTTCCTTGGCTATCGATAACAATTGCGCCAACGGGTACATCTCCTCGGTTTCCTGCTTGTTGAGCTAATTGAAGAGCCTGTTGCATCCATTGTCTATGGAGAAGATAAGTTTGGTAGTCTAATTGGGAGAACCATTCCCAACTAACTTTATTGTTGGTATTCATAGTAGAGATTTAAATAACAACAGGTTTGTGCCAAAGTCTTACTAAATGTAGATTATTTAGAGCTGGCTAAAGTATTAATTTTTAATTAATAAAACTTTTTTTAATAATGAAAATTGAAGAAATTACCGTCATTATCTCTCAAATGTTTAATTCTGATGCGATCGCTCACAATGATGAAGATTCTTGGCAAATCAAAAGCGATCACTTTAGCTTATTAGTCATTTTATCAGAAAATCATTCTTGGTTACGCTTGTTGACTCCGATTGCACCAGTAACCGAGGCACAAGGTATGTTTGAACAATTGTTAACAGCTAATTTTGAATCAACTGGTGAAGTTCGCTATGCTGTAGGACAAAATGTCTTGTGGGGTGTTTTTTATCATCGGCTTGAAAGTTTAACTTCAGAAGATTTACAAAGTGCAATTACATCTTTAGAAACTTTATCAGAAGCAGGTTTGTCAGAATCTTTTCAGGAGTTAATTGAAAGACGTATTCGTCAAATTATTTACGCTGCTAAACTTCAAAATCAAAGTTTGGAGACAACTTTACAAACTCTAGAAAGATTTTATCAAGAAGGAATGTTGGGCGGACTCAATCAACCACCAGAGGAAAGAGAACAGTTTTTGGCTGCTTGGAAATATCAGTTAAAGCGATTATGGTCAGAAGTAGACGCTAGCGAATCATAGACTACATAATGGAAATCATTGAAATTATTAAACAAGACTATCAAAACTTTCCCAAGAACCAAACTTATAGTATTTATGCTGAAGATGTCTATTTTAAAGACCCTTTGAACGAGTTTCGAGGAATTAAACGCTATCAAGCCATGATTGGTTTTTTAGGCAATTTTTTTAGAGATATAAACTTAGATCTACATGACATTAGCCTTCAGGAAAATTGTCTTAAAACAGAATGGACTTTACACTTGACTTCCCCTCTGCCTTGGAAACCACGTTTGAGCATTCCTGGTTGGAGTGAACTTAAACTCAATCAAAACGGTTTAATTATTGCTCACATAGACTATTGGCACATTTCTCCCTGGGAAGTTTTGCAACAAAATTTGTTCGGTTTTAAACAAAATTAACAATAATAATAAGTAATGTAACTATATTTACTCAGCTAGGACAAAACTTTAATATGCGCGTAATTTTGATGACTGGTAAAGGAGGCGTAGGTAAAACCTCAGTAGCTGCTGCTACTGGTCTTCGTTGTGCCGAACTTGGTTATAGAACTTTGGTTTTGAGTACAGATCCTGCTCATTCTCTGGCAGATAGTTTTGATTTGGAATTAGGACACGAACCTAAACAAGTACGTCCTAATTTATGGGGTGCAGAATTAGATGCACTGATGGAATTGGAAGGTAACTGGGGTGCAGTGAAACGTTATATTACCCAAGTATTGCAAGCAAGAGGTCTAGAAGGTGTCCAAGCTGAGGAATTGGCAATTTTGCCAGGAATGGATGAAATTTTTGGCTTGGTAAGGATGAAACGCCATTATGATGAAGGCGATTTTGATGTACTTATTATTGATTCTGCTCCTACGGGAACTGCTTTAAGATTACTCAGTCTTCCAGAAGTTGGAGGATGGTATATGAGGCGTTTTTACAAACCTTTACAGGGAATGTCAGCAGCATTGCGACCATTGTTTGAGCCAATTTTTAAACCGATTACGGGTTTTTCCTTACCAGATAAAGAAGTGATGGATGCACCTTATGAATTTTACGAACAGATTGAAGCTTTAGAAAAGGTGTTGACGGATAATAATCAAACTTCAGTGCGTTTGGTAATGAATCCTGAAAAAATGGTGATAAAAGAATCTCTCCGCGCTCATGCTTATTTAAGTTTGTATAATGTAGCGACAGATTTGGTTGTAGCTAACCGAATTATTCCCGATTCTGTCAGCGATCCTTTTTTCCAACGTTGGAAAAAAAATCAAACAGTTTATAAACAAGAAATTTATGATAATTTTCATCCTTTACCAGTGAAAGAAGCACCGCTTTTTTCTGAGGAGATGTGTGGGTTAGAAGCTTTAGAAAAGCTTAAAGAGATTCTCTATCAAGATGAAGACCCTGCTCAGGTTTATTATCGCGAAAATACTGTTAAAGTAGTGCAAAACAAAGACAATTATAGTCTGGAATTATATTTGCCAGGAATTCCTAAAGAACAAATTCAATTAAATAAAACTGGTGATGAGTTAAACATTAGAATTGGGAATCATCGTCGCAATTTGGTTTTGCCTCAAGCTTTAGCTGCGTTAACTCCATCAGGAGCAAAAATGGAAGAAGATTACTTAAAAATTAGTTTTTCTAATTTAACTAAAGTGTAATCTTGAGCAAGATTAAATTTTTAGTAATATGGTCAATCCTGATTGGTCAAGACCATATTTTTATTTAATTAAATATAAAAGGTGAAAAGTAAGATCAAAAAATAATAATGATTTGGGAAAAAATATTTTTTTTATGGTCTTTGAAGTTCAATTAAAATATTTTGAACTTGTTGATAAAAAGAACCACCACGGTCATAGACTTGTTTAAGTTCATTAAAGCGATTAATTGTTAAGTTATTTCTTTGGACAATTTGTCGGGAATCATCACAATATTTGGTAGCAATTTTTCTGACATTACTAGATAAATTTTGTAAAGTCGCTGGCTGATTACAAACTATATCTGGTGGAGGTTGATTAATAATACTTTTGATTTCTTTATAAACCTGTTGTCGCAACATTTCTACTTGAAAACCAGCCCTAGCATAATTGACTACTTCGTCTTGAGTATATTCTTGAGCATAAGCATAAGAAATCATTGACAATTGTGGAAATTGCGGAGAAATCTCTGGAACTATACCTGCAAAGATACCCATTGCTGCTAGGATACCAGTAGTAAAAACACGAGATAAGAATTTATTTAAGTTACTCGAGGTAAAGTTAATGAACAACATAATACAGATACGACAAAGATAAAAAATAATTAATCCACTATCAATAGTTAGCTAGTGTATTTTGAATTATTTTTGACAACATAAGTTCCTTACTTTTTTACTTTTATCAGTTAAACAGGAGTAAATGACAAATTATTCTAATTTAGTCGATCTTTTAAACTATAGAGCCTTAGATCGACCAAACCAAATTGCTTATAGATTCCTTAAAGATAGTAAAACAGAATCGGCACATTTAACTTATGCTGAATTAGATCGTCAAGCAAGAGCGATCGCAGCTAAATTGCAATCTTTAGTGCCTGCTGGTTCGAGGGCTTTGTTGGTTTATTCTTATGATGCGGGTTTAGAATTTATTTCCGCTTTTTTTGGTTGTCTTTATGCTGAAGTTATCGCGGTTACTACAACTCCGCCACGCCACGGTAAAGAAATTGCTAAACTACAACAAAGAGCGATCGCATCAGGGGCAACGATTGTTTTAACGACTCAAGATTTTTTAACTATTTTTGAGTCTCAATTAGAAAATACAGGATTTAATTGTCTTGCTACTGATGATCTTACTGATGATCTGGCTCAAGATTGGCTGCAACCAAAAATTAATTCTGATACTCTGGCTTTTTTACAATACACTTCTGGTTCGACAGGTATACCTAAAGGAGTGATGGTAACGCATGACAATATTCTTTGTAATGAGGAGATGATTAAACAAGCCTTCCAACATACAAAAGATACGGTAGTTGTGGGTTGGTTACCGATGTATCACGATATGGGTTTGATTGGCAATGTCTTGCAGCCAGTTTATTTAGGGACAGAGAGTATTTTGATGTCTCCGATCGCTTTAAGTCAACAGCCTCTTAACTGGTTAAAAGCGATTACTCATTATCGCGCTACTACTAGTGGGGGACCCAATTTTGCTTATGATTTATTATGTTTACGGGCTACAGAAGAACAGTTAGCTGAATTAGATTTAAGTAGTTGGCAAGTAGCTTTTTCTGGTGCTGAACCCGTAAGGGCAGAAACGATAGAGAGATTTAGTAGTATTTTTGCTGCTTGTGGTTTTCGTAAAGAAGCCTTTTATCCTTGTTATGGCATGGCAGAGACTACTTTATTTGTTTCTGGAGGTTTACAAACTGCACCTCCTCAGATCAAATATGTTGATGGAAAAGCTTTGGCTCAAAATCAAGTAGTGGAAATTACCCCCGAACAACCAGGAGCAAGAGCAATTGTCGGTTGTGGTAAAAATTGGTTAGATACCAAAATTATTATTGTTAATCCCGAATCTTTAACTAAATGTAGCGACAAGCAAGTAGGAGAAATTTGGGTATCGGGTTCGGGAGTTGGTAAGGGTTATTGGGAACAACCAGAAGAAACTCAGCAGACATTTAATGGTTATCTGGCTACTGGTGAAGGACCCTTTCTACGTACAGGTGATTTAGGCTTTTTGCAAGAGGGCGAATTGTACATTACTGGGCGATTAAAAGAAGTCATGATTTTTTGGGGCAGATATTGTTATCCCCAACACGTAGAAAGAACGGTACAAGAATCCCATCCTGCTTTTAGGTTAAATTGTGGTGCAGCTTTTGCCGTAGAAACAGGAACAGCAGAGAAATTAGTTATTGTTCAGGAAATCGAACGCAGTTATTTAAGAAATTTGAATGTAGAGGAATTGGTAAATAGTATTTGTCAGGCAGTAGCCAAAGAACACGAAATTGAAGTAAGTGCGATCGCTCTTATTAAAACTGGCAGCATTCCCAAAACTTCCAGTGGCAAGATTCAACGCCGTCGCTGTCAAACTATGTTTCTGGAAGGCAGTTTAAATACTGTTGCTCTCTGGCAACCAGAATTAATAGCTAAAGCTGTTACAGAAATGGTTGATTTTTGACAATTTACCGTTAATTGTTTCAATAATTTAACTAGAGATTCTTGTTATATGCCTTAAAAAGTCGGAGATTTGAGAAACTCTCAGGTAAACGAGGTAAAGACAATCAAAGATCGTTACGCCTGAATAAACAATGGCGATTAATTGTGATACTCGAAAAAGATCAAGAAGGTAAATATATCTTAATTATCGATATTGAGGATTATCACTAACGGAAGGGAAAAGCAAGGATGAGCAACACTTTAACACCAGCAAGAGCAATATCACCAGGACGTATTTTACAACGAGAATTAGATGCACGTGGTTGGACACAAAAAGATTTAGCCGAAATTACAAATCGTCCACCGCAAGCGATTCGATTAACGAAATAATTAAAGGAACAAAACAAATTACTCCAGAGACAGCTATAGAATTATCAGCAGCTTTTGGAACTACTGCGAAATTTTGGAATAATTTAGAGTCAAATTATCGTTTACATCTGGCAAAAAAAAGTATAAAGAGGAAGAAATTGAGCGTCGGAGTCGTTTGTATACTCTTGCGCCGATTTCTGAGATGGTTAAACGTCAATGGATAAAATCGACAGAATCTTTAGATGAGCTAGAACAATCTGTATCTAAATTCTTAGGTATTAAATCTCCTCAAGAAACTCCTCAATTCTTGGTTAATTTTCGTCATAGTCAAATTCTTGAGCTAGAATATAATGCCAAAATTGCTTGGTGTAAAAGGGTAGAACAAGTAGTCAGTAAACAAACACTTGGAGAATTTCAACTAGATAAACTGACTAAAGCAATTCCTAATATTCTTAGCTGTGCAGAAAGAAAAGAAGATGTCGCTCATGTCCCTCAAATCCTAATCGATTTAGGGGTTCATTTTACGATTGTTCCTCATTTGAATCAAACATATTTAGATGGTGCTGCTTTTTATTTGGGAAATCATCCAGTAGTCGCTCTTACTCTTAGGCACAATAGAATCGATTGTTTTTGGTTTAGTTTAATGCACGAACTGGGACATATAGTTGCTGGACATCAGGGTGTGTATCTGGATAACTTAGACGAACTAGAAAAAAATTCAGAAGAAGAGGAAGCAAATAAATTAGCTCGTAATTGGTTAATTAATGAACAATGTTTAAATGATTTTATAGTTCAAACCAAACCAAAATTTTCCAAAAAAGCAATAATTAATTTTGCTCAACATCAAAATAGACATTCAGGTATTATTCTTGGTCGTCTTCAGCATGAAGGTTTAGTTCCATATAAAAATTTACGTATGCTGTTAGTTCCTATTAAATATTTCTTATCTAATTGGATTTACGAATAAATTTATTTAAAAAAGATTGTTGGAGTAGGGATGTTTCAAACAACGTCCCTACAGAGCGATCGCTAATCAACCTGATGATAAGTTTTGAAGGTGCGATAATTATTCTGTTTGTCATATAAATGACATTGTTCGGCAACTTTTTTCATTAAAGACCAAGAAAATTCAGACTCGTATAAATAATCACCCCAATTCTCTTTTAGACTTTGGTGAGCTTGACGTAAGTTATACCAGGGAATTCCACTAGAAAGATGATGGGGAATGTGAACATTAATGTCATGACATAAAAACTCTACCCACCAAGGATATTTACAATGCACAGTTCCACAAAGTTGGGCGGAAGCTTCATGCCATTCTAATTCTGATTGAAAAGGAATTTCTGGCATAGTGTGATGAACGATAGTAAAAGTACTCATCCAAAAATGATAAACCAGCCAAGGTAATAACCAAAACTTAACTAAACCCCAAATACCAGTAGTCATTAGTAATGTAGGTAGGAAAATTCCACCGCCTAACAACACTACCAATACTGAAAAGCGAACTTGTTGTCTTTGTTTGCCTTCAAATTGCCACCAATTAAAATGCAAACTAGCCCAATGAGCAATTGAACCTACCCACCAAAACCAACCCCGTAATCTGCGATAAAACCACTGCACTAGGGGTGAAAACTGAGCATAATCTTCCGAAGTAAAAGGATCCCAAGCGTTATCGACTTTTAATTTATTGGTGTGTTTGTGATGATGATTATGAAGAATTCGCCAAGCGTGATAAGGATAAATTAAAGGTAAAAATGACAGATGACCAACTAAATCATTAACCCAGTTACGATTAGAAAAAGAACGATGACCGCAATCATGACCAATTACAAAAAAGCCAGTTAAACCAGTTCCTACAAAAATCCATAAAAAAGGTAAAACGAACCAGGGAGATACTGCTAATCCCCAATAACCTAAACTAACTAAAACAACATTTATGATTAATTTAGACCAAGCTTTTTTTGAATTCTTAACAAAAACTTCTTTCGGTAATGTGTTAATAATATCTCTTAATTTAATTTTTGTATCTAGTTGAGGAGACTGTTTGATTGGAACTTTGATGCTAATTGCTGTCATGAATTGCTCTTAATTATTTTGATTACTCTGCTAAAAATTGGCACATAAAAAAACTGCTAACTAGAGGATTTAGTAGCAGAACTGGCTAAAGATTTGAGTTTATTACTTCTAGTCTTATTTCAAGACAAAGTCGCAGAGCAAAATTATTTACACTGCCTCAAACACAAGCCAAATTTATAAAACCTTAATAGGTATAACATAATTTTGAGACTAGTCGCTTTTAATTACTCAAAATAAATAAAAATATCAAATGAATTTCGCCTAAAATTATAATTTCTCTACATGATTGATTTTCTAGGGTTTTTTGGCAGGAGTAAAGCTCAAAAATTTCTCTGGGCTAGAAATGCGATAAAATTGTGGATCGCTTGCTCTTGACTATTGAATCATGGGAAACACATTCGGTCATCTATTTCGCATCACAACTTTTGGAGAATCACATGGCGGTGGCGTTGGTGTCGTCATTGATGGTTGTCCACCACAACTAGAAATATCCGAAGCTGAAATTCAAGTAGATTTGGATCGTAGAAGACCAGGACAGAGTAAAATTACGACACCGAGAAAAGAAAGTGATACCTGTGAAATCATTTCTGGTGTCTTTCAAGGAAAAACCCTAGGAACTCCGATCGCAATTTTAGTTAGAAACAAAGACGCTCGTTCTCAAGATTACGACGAAATGGCGTTTAAATATCGTCCTTCCCACGCGGATGCTACCTATGATGCCAAATATGGCATTCGTAATTGGCAAGGTGGTGGACGTTCCTCAGCTAGAGAAACAATTGGGAGAGTCGCAGCAGGAGCGATCGCAAAAAAAATCCTTAAGCAAGTAGCAGGTGTAGAGGTAATTGCTTACGTCAAACGCATTAAAGATTTAGAAGCTCAAGTAGATAGTAATAGCGTTACCCTCGAACAAGTAGAAAGCAATATTGTTCGTTGTCCCAATCTTGAGTATGCAGACAAGATGATTGATTTAATTGATCGCGCTAGAAGAGAAAAAGATTCTCTTGGTGGTGTAGTCGAATGTGTAGCGCGTAATGTTCCCAAAGGTTTAGGTGAACCAGTTTTTGATAAATTAGAAGCAGATTTGGCTAAAGCTGTGATGTCTTTACCTGCCACTAAGGGATTTGAAATTGGTTCTGGTTTTGCTGGCACAACCATGACAGGCAGCGAACACAATGATGAATATTATATTGACGAAAAAGGTGAGACTCGAACGGTAACTAATCTTTCGGGAGGTATCCAAGGTGGTATTTCCAATGGAGAAAATATTATTCTGCGTGCTGCATTCAAACCCACTGCCACTATTGGTAAGGAACAACGTACTGTTACTAAAACAGGAGAAGAAACTGTCTTAGCTGCCAAGGGGAGACACGATCCTTGTGTATTACCAAGGGCTGTACCGATGATTGAAGCAATGGTAGCTTTGGTATTATGCGATCATTTTCTCCGCTTTCAGGCTCAATGTAAAAGTTTAAGATAACTAGCTGTTAGTTTAGTTAAATCAAGCAAGAGGTTCACTTATCCTTCGCTCTTGAGCATCAACCAAATTTTTTAGCGCAAAAGTTATACATAGAATCAAATTAACTCAAACACAAACGCTAATCTCATCCAGTAATACTTCAATAATTGATAAGCAAACGGAGATTGGCTATGATTCTAGTGACAATTGGTTCTGAAAAATTTCCCTTTAATCGTTTAATGCAGTGGATTGATAATTTGATTGACGAGAGCGTAATTCCGACTACAGAACCAGTGATAGTAAAATATAGTTCTTGTTTGTTCATTGCCAGTCAAGCAGATTACTATTCTCTGTTACCTGAAAATAAATTAAGCAAGTTAATCACTGAAGCTCGTTTAATTATCTCCGATTGCAGCGAAGAAAATCTTAATTTACTAGCTAAAGCCACTCAACCTTTAATTTTAATTGTGGATAACTATGACAAAGATATCGACCAAAATCAGGTTGTAGCAGAGCAATTAATTCAAAAAGGAATTCTAACAGCATCAACTCAAGCAGATTTAGCTAAATTTTTAGTTGCTCACACTCATCAATTAAAATGTCGTTAATAATAGCGTATTTACTTGCTTGGCAAACTAAATCGAGAATGCACTTAATATTTTATCAACATAAATAATCACTGCTAATTTTTATTGTTGACCAGTAACACTCTTAATAAAATTAGGATCGTGAGCGGGACTGTAAACATCTACTTGAGTTGAAGGAGTCACCGTAATTGTAGGAGTAGTTAAACCAGTATTATTTTGATTGCCACCACCAACAAAATATTCGGCATCACGACTTTGTTGTACTTCACCTGCACCAATACCAACTTGAGTATTAGTACCACCTGCAACGTTGTTAAAACAATTATCATCACTGCCTGTAGTAACATTATTTTCTTGTTGAGCAGGAGTTTGAGAACCGTGAATCGCAACTTGAGTATTCACATCGTAAACTAGGCAAGCTTTAGCAGCAGGGGTAAAAGAAGGAGTAAAGGGTAATAAAGCTGAAAAAGATAATAGGCTGAGAGAAACAAATCTGAATTTCATAGTGACCTCACAATAATAATTAATTTCTAGACCTCTTTTGATGAAGCAGGAATTTCTGTCTTCATTATTTTTGTATGTTGATCGAGATCGGTTTATGCACCATCTAATATCAAGTTCGCTTGAATATTGAAAGGTTATGATTAACGAGGAGATTGGGGGACTGGGGAATACGGAGAAAATTTATTTTAAGTGATGATCAGAACTTGATATAACAGTGACCAGTTACCAGTTACCAGTTATCAGTTATCAGTTATCAGTTATCAGTTATCAGTTATCAATTAGCTTTTGGCCTTTGAATTTCAGCTAACGGCTAACAGCTAATAGCTTTTTTAGTTATCAGTGACCAGCAATTAGTTACAATAGTTGATGCACTCTGGACTCAGTTGGATTATGGTTGCTTCTGGAATCGGTTCTTCTCTGGTTGAGTTGGCGAAACAAACTCGTCAAGCTTCACGTAAATTAGCAGTATTATCAAATCACGATCGCAATATTGCTTTAGAAGCGATCGCGGATGCTCTCACTTCAGCAACTCCAGAAATTCTTGCTGCTAACGAAACAGATTGTCAATTCGCTAAAGAAGAAGGAATCTCTCAAGCTTTATACGCAAGATTGCATTTAGGTGAGACAAAACTCCAAGCTGCGATCGCAGGTGTGAGAGATGTCGCCAAATTACCCGATCCCATTGGAGTTAATCAAATTAATCGTGAGTTGGATCAAGGGTTAATTCTTCAGCGAGTTACTTGTCCTTTAGGTGTATTAGGTATTATTTTTGAAGCTCGTCCAGAAGCTTTAATTCAAATTACTAGTCTGGCGATTAAATCGGGTAACGGTGTTATCCTCAAAGGAGGGAAGGAAGCAATTCGTTCTTGTCAAGCTTTAGTCAAAGTGATTCATCAAGCTCTCTCTTCAACTAAAGTCGATCCTGCCACTGTACAACTTTTAACTACTAGAGAAGAAATTAACCAGTTATTAGCTTTAGATGAGTATGTAGATTTAATTATCCCTAGAGGTTCTAATTCTTTTGTCCGCTACGTGCAGGAAAATACTCGGATTCCTGTTTTAGGACACGCTGATGGCATTTGTCATCTTTATATCGATGCGGATGCAGATTTAGAAAAAGCTATTACTATTACGGTTGATGCTAAAACTCAGTATCCCGCAGCCTGTAATGCCATTGAAACCTTATTAATTCATCAGGCTGTAGCTTCAGAATTTTTACCTCAAATTGCTCTAGCGTTAACTGCTAAAGGTGTCGAATTGCGAGGAGACGAACAAACCCGTCAGATTATTCCTATTACTCCTGCAACGGAAACAGATTGGAGTACAGAATATAGCGATTTAATTCTCTCTATTAAAATAGTAGACTCCTTAGAAGCTGCGATCACGCATATAAATACCTATGGCTCTAAACATACTGATGCGATCGTCACGGAAAACTCTCAAACCGCAGAAACATTTCAGAATCAAGTAGATGCTGCTGGAGTTTATCATAACTGTTCTACTCGCTTTGCCGATGGTTTTCGCTATGGTTTTGGCGCAGAAGTAGGCATTAGTACTCAACAAATGCCTCCCAGAGGACCAGTCGGTTTAGAAGGTTTAGTAACTTATAAGTATAAAGTTACTGGCAATGGTCATATTGCTGCCACCTATAGTGGTAATGATGCTAAACCTTTTACTCACCAAGATTTATAAATACCAATTGTGTTGGAAAGAAAGATTCATGCCACCTTTCGGTGTAGCGTAGCGATCTTCCCTAGGAAATAATTGTACGGGCAAGGCACTGCCTTGCCCCCTAATGATAACTACTGACTAAATAAATGGATTCAATTCAAGTTACTGGCATTCGCTGTTACGGATACACTGGTTTTTTACCAGAAGAACAAATTTTAGGACAATGGTTTGAAGTAGATCTAACCTTGTGGGTAGATTTAAAACCTGCTGCTCAAAGCGATCGCATTGAAGACACCTTAGATTATCGACAAGCGATCGCAATTGTCAAAGAAAAAATTAAAACCGCTAAATTCGCTTTAATTGAAAAATTAGTTAATGCGATCGCGGAAGAATTATTATGTCTCGAAAAAGTTCACCAAGTAAGAGTTAAGTTATCTAAATTGGCTGCACCTATTCCTGATTTTGGCGGAAAAATTACTCTGGATATTACCAGGGCTAAAATGGCTGCAATTGACAATTCGTAAAATTACTTAACATTTGAAAAAATAGTAATCAATTTTACGCAATTACGACCAAGGAAATTGATAGTAATATCTGCCACATTAGTATTAGAAAATCTACTTCTAAAAAATTGTTTGATTTAGAAGTTTGATCTAGATACAAATTTATAGGCAGGAAATTTTAGGTCGATGAATAGAAAAATTAAATTACTAATAAATCCTTTTTGGCACTACCTTAATCAGCATCTTTTCGATCATCAATCTGTTTGGAATATGAGCTTATTTTGGCACTTATATAAAATTAAGTTACTCAACAAATGTTGGAACAAGGAAAGTTCACAACAAAGTCATCCTTATCTCTAAAATATCTCCTTTTTTAACAATTTGGTTTTCTTTGGCTCGAATATCTATCACTGAACCTTCCGTTTCGGCTTCTACCAGACGTAATTCTCCAGCAGGACGAATGTTTGCTTGAGCTTGAACGGTAACTTTGTAGGGAGTAACAGCAGCAAGAGCGATCGCAATTCCTACTGCACCAGCAAGAAATAGTCCACCAAGTTGTGTCCAAAGACTGATGGGTGGCAAAAAATCATTTTCTTGAACTACAGGTAAAATATTTGGTCTGGCTCTAACTAGATTAGATGGTTGTTGAGAATTAACAATCGCTAATGAGGGTTGAGGAGATTCTAACTGTGGTAAAGGTTGTGGCTGTAGCGGTAGATTTGAGTGAGAAGGAATAAATTTAACCAAATGGGTGTTTTGTTCTGAAGATAAATACTCTCTGATCACATACTTCATTACTATTGGTTCGAGGGTGAAAAGTTGTTGACCACTGTGACGGATGATTTCCACAAGCGATCGCCGTAACAGAGATTCTAAAGCTTTGGTAATTTCTGAAGTGTATACTTCGATCTGAAGTTCCTGTTGTAATTGTTCGCGGGTAATTGGTTGAGTATGACGAGCCAGAATTTTCATAATCTGTTGCTCGAATTCGGATAAACGCTGAAACTGTCGATCTAAGAGATTTTTAGAAGCATCATCGACAATAACTTCTAAATAAGTTTCTTGGTCAAAAAAGTAGCAGTTTTAACTCTGGTAAATTCATCAACAAAACTAATCGCCGTACTAATAAAAGTAGTGAAATTGGTGTTCATGCTGTTAAATGCTAACAATTGACCAATCGTTAATTCTTGCCCAATCACTAAGCTACTACCAAACCAAAGCAAGGCAATACTACCAACATTAAATTCTTTTGTAGAATCGATGCCAAAATATTCTTAACCCGAACTGATTTTACTTAACTGAAATTGACTGTAATTAACTCACCTGATTTTTTTAAGTGTGGTTGTTTATGATTAAACAACTAGCAAGTTCCACCTAGTGCTGCGCTAAGACAGACAATAGATTGGGAATCGATTTGACAGCCGCCCAATCCAAATGAATTAATATTCAATCCGCCTGCAACAACTTCCATATCTTCATCAGATAACTCAACAATACCTACTGGATTTTCAGGCAATTGAGAACGTTGTTCTTCACTGAGACTGCTAGAATAGTCTTCATCTTTCCAAGCACGAATAATGTCATTATTTGACATGGTTTTTCTCCTTTCGTTCAAGTAGTTAAGAGGATTTGAAACTAATTTTTGGGTTTCAAGTTTTGGTTGCCAAACTAGAAAACGATCGCAGTAAGCTAAACTCTTGATCGCTCCTCGGTTTGGTAACTGCCTTTAACATTAACGAGCAATTTAATCAGAATTCACCTAATCTCCATTAGCACTTCATTAGGTTTTTGATTCTCAAACCAAGCAAAGCAGTTTCGCTTTTAATCAAGATTATTTGTGTCACCGAAGCGTAGAAAAAAGCGATCGCTTAGTAATTTCTGAAAAGGTTTATTTTGTGTTGAGAAAATCTTGACCAACCCACAACTTTACAAAATATAAAGATTAGTAAAGAAATAATTAATATTTTGCATAATCGCCACAATGTTTGGCGTAAAACTTTTGTGTCGCTTGGTAACTTTTCTAAATTATCAATTTTATTTTAAAGCGATTAACAAGACCCAAGTTTTAAAAAATTAACTAATACGAGTAGCTTTAGATATGAGCATATCAAATCGCAAAAGTGTACAATTTGTTGATGATTTATTTTTAGAAGCTAACGATAATTGGTAATCCCTTGGTACTAAAGTTAATTGCTGCAATTATTAAAGACATCTTTGGTGGTAATATCTCTGAGTTTCTCGGCATGAAAACAGAAATAGATGTGACGCTTCCTACTTTATTTAAACAACTATTGAGTAAACAGTTTGAACGTTTATCAATGTTAGAAAAAAGGGTTATCTATTGTCTAGCAAGTCATCGTCAATCAGTTACTCTCAAAAAATTACAAGAATATATTAAACCGCCAGTTTATTTGTCAGATTTAACTCAAGCGTTAGTATCTTTGAAAAGGCGATCGCTGATAGAAGTTACTTCTTTATCTAACAAAAGTGCTTTTACTTTGCAACCTCTAATAATGAAGTATGTTTTTAGAGAAAGTCAGCAATTTTTTGTCTAGGTAAAATCAAAAATTATCAATTTTAACTCGGTTGATAAATTCGACCACAACTATGATCGCTATTGATTTCAATTGCTAAATTTACCCAATCAGGATGACGCAGTAAGGGAGTAATAAATAAATCTGGATGTAGCGATCGCCAGAAATACTCAACAAAGCGATCGATCTCTTCATTACTCATGCCCGATTTTCCTGTGGCGATCATTTTTTGTTCGGCTTCTTTTCGCCACTGTTTACTGAGGCGATAATCAACAGGATAAAGTACGATTAAACGGTCTAATCTTTCCCATAAAGGAAGATATTCTCGTAGTTTTTCGTTGATATCTTGAGCAAATAAACGATCTTCTGAAGTAATAATCGGATCTGGTGGATTTTCAAACGCAGTTTGTTCTACAGGACGTGTACCGATAAACCAACCCTCAAACAAAACCACATCTACAGGACTAAAAGATTCAAACCCTATGCGATCGCCTTGTCCCCCAAAAGCAGATTTATCGAAACGAGGGACTAAAATTGGTTCAGTACGATTGCTTTGACGAAATTCATCTAAGATTTTAATTCCTAATTCTACATCATGGGTACCAGGAGGACCACGCCAAATCAAACGAGGGTCTTGTTGTTTTAATTTTTGTCTGTCAGCATAGGTTTTGTAAAGATCGTCAATAGAAATAGCTACGCTTTTTAAGCCTAAATGCTGCAAAATCAGGCGAATTACAGCAGCTAAGGTAGTTTTTCCTGTGCCTTGTCCTCCTAGTATCCCTTGAATCAAAGTTCGTCCTAATTCTTGCTGACAACTAGCTAATTGCATTGCCAAAGGTAACCACAATTGCCACAACAAAGTCAAAATATAATCATCAGATTGAAAACCCAAACTATGACCTAGTTCTAAAACTCGATCAGAAACTTCAATAAATAATTGCGCCCGCGCTTCGAGGTGCTTTTTGCCATTCTCTTGAGTAACACCAAAAGCTTTAGCCCTAGTGGAGTCAGCTAATTCCACTTGTAATAATTGTTCGATGATTTCTTCGTTGAGTGATTTTCCCTGCCTCAGTAATTGATGATTCATAATTCAAAGTAGCTTTAAGAACCCAATTTGAAAGCTTCCAAAAACAAACTATAAATAAGACCAATCTTGAATAAATTAACCACATCAACCAATAAAGGTCGCCTTAAATTAGTTTCGGTTTGGTTACGACGAGGACGACTATAAACGAAATTACTCAGTAATTCTGTAAAAAACAATATAATTGCAGCACCAACCACATCCCAAGAAGCATCTTGTCCAGCAGTTGTAGCGATCGCAGAACCCATAAAAAAGCCAAACAAAATACTAATAATCGACAAAGCAACTCGTCGCCACGGATTACTAAATAAAAGTTCTATTCTTGTTCCTGCTACATCTACTAAGCTATTAAGTCGAGTACGTTGCATGAGATTTAGAGCGATTTTCAGTTCAATCAAAAACAGTCAATTAATTTTGTACTTCTGTCTTCTAACTCCTGCCTCATTTGTCAATTAATTAAGCAGTCTTATGTTTAGCAAAATTTTATTTAGTTATTCGATTTAAAAGAATCAAAGAGGTGACAATTCCAGTAAAGTGAGCAGCGATCGTATTAGTATTGGCTTGAACAATTAACAAATCGGCTGCATTAACCAAACGATTAGGATTGACGTTAATCCCAATTGATTGAGGCACGGTAATGACTTTCAGCAAGACAATTCCCGATAAAGCCTCTGCACCTAAAATAGCAAGTAACATACCCACTAAATTAACGATTAAACCATAACGGATAATCGTGAGAGTATCAGATTTTTTTGGTCTTCTGGCTGGATCGGCACTTTGCATTTTATTGGCAATTTGGATATACCGAAAAGAGAAGAAAATACCCACCCCCAAGAGAATTACACCACAAAAAGCACAAAAGACTCCTAATTCAATTCCAGGAGTTTTTTCTTTATTCCCAAATACACTAGCAGCAGCAACCAAGAGTAGTACAGTAGAAACCACTCCTAATACTATTTGTAACCAAAACCCAATTCTGCCTAGTTGCTTTAAATTATTAGAAACCTTCTGAATTTTAGTTGATGGGGCAGAAGAATAGGAACTCAGTTCAGAATCTCTGTTCATAAAATTTAGCGATCGCGGATTAAATCCAATTAAGATGAGAATTGTTTTTATCTTAATAGTTATTATCTCGATCGTAAGCTATTTCTAGGTAAGAAGTTTTTTGTTTAATTCATAAAATAACATCCTAGTCGCTTTGAACAGAATCCTGATAATTGAATCCTTGCCTTAAGATTAGTACCAAAGCCAAATTGATTAAATACCTCAATATATGGTGTAAATTCAGGATAGGAGATTAAATATTCAATTTCAATAGGAAATTGATAACTCAATCTTTGCTTGATCTGGGCAATCATTCCCGATCTGATTTTGGGTTAGCTGTTCTTTTGCCAAAAAGAGCGATCGCCTACGCGCCAGGCAAAGCCTGACCGCAATTGTTTGATTTCTTTGCTGCGATAATGTTTGAGGTATCTTTTTTCGCCTTGAGAGTTAATAAATTGCTCATCGAAGTAGCTAGCAGCTAAAGATAAAGGGGATTGTAGAAGGAATTAATAACAAACTTAAGTTAATTAAAAGACGAGGCTATGGCTTCAGAAATTTCGATAATTTTAGTCTCAGATGCTTTATTACTTGGATTTTTCAGTTAGTTTTGCATTCTAAGTTCGGTAGAACCGAAATGTCTAACCTTGGTTACTGATAACTGGTCACTGTCTATGGGGATTCTCTCTAGTTATTCCCGATTGCTTTTTAACTTAAAAGTGTAGTTAGAGTTAAGGGAAATAACCGTCATGCAACTTACTTATCGCGGAATTACTTATCAGTCTTTAGCTGGACAAAACCTCAACAATTTGCAGTATAAAAGCTCGGTTAATTACTTTGTTTATCGTGGTGTTAGCTACAGTAAATGTTCATTAGTTAATACCTCTCATTCTCACAGTAGTTAGTTATTTAAGATAACTGATGAATCGCTTTTGTCCTTAATCTTAATGAGGAAAAGCATCATGATTCAGATTTATTGGCAAAAATTATTAATTAAAATATTTTTTTGGTTAGTAGCAGAAATTATTCTCAATTTAATCGGAATAGATAATTTTGCCGATTATAGCGAATTTATTTTTGCTCCTAAAACAATGATTCAAATAAACAATACTTTTTCTAATTAATCAAATAGTTGTTTAAAAAATGATTAAAACAGATCGTTTAACCACTGTCAATTTTATTCTATTTATTTTATTGTTGCTTGTAGCTATTATTTAGACTGAGCAGTAACATATTTTTTTACTAGATTGAGAAGATTTAAATAAAGTTTTTTGGGTTAAAACATTAGATAAAAGTCTAATCTGAAGAATTTGGGCAGTATTTAAAAATTTGCTTTGGTAAAAAAACTTTTTGTGCTAAATTGGGTCAAAACACAGGAGCAGTAGTAGATATCTCGATCTACTTTGACTAGTTTGTCTTTGACTGTAAAGCAATTAAACGATCAATAATTTAAAGGATTTAAAAAATGAGTTATGTCACCCCGACAAAACAGGAGATTTTAGAAGTTATAAATTTGCTTCACGTATTAAGACCAGACGACCATGACTTAAATGTAATCGCTGAAACTGTCGATGTTCTTTATTATCGGCGAACTAATAAAAGATTACGCAGAAAAACTATCGAACACAAAGATGGTACTGTTTTGATCGAAGCTTTGATGAACTGCAACGGGTCTTTTGAAGGTGACATAGCACAAATGATCGCAAAGGAAGTATTAGACCTGGTTAAGTATTTTCAAAAACAAGCTGAATAACAAATCAAATCAGTTCAAAATAATTTTGGCTCACCACTACAAAACTGGAAAATATTGAGATGAAATACAATTAAGAATGCAACATATCAAGAGACAATTGATGCTACAGAAGATGCAGTAAAGTGATTGTCCTTACTGCCCAGAATATTTATATAATTTATTTAGGTGGGCAAAAATTAAATCATAAAACAGATCGAACCAAAGTAATCAGGATTCAGTAGCCACAAGGCGAACGTAATTATGCTGTTTCCTGATTTCATAATGTGATCAGTATTTGTCTAAAATTTAGCTCAAGCCTGCTCAAATTAATCCACAACTAGATTAAGCTGCTTGTTCGCTTATTTTTGTTCCTTTGATGACAACTACTATTCCTGAGTCGAAGGTACTTCTACCTGTCAAATCAAAACAATTTTCCCTCTCAGATCGTTTTACTAGTCTACTTAATCGCTTACAGCCTTCGTCCGAATTAATAGTACTAATTGCAGCTTTGTTAATTGGTGGTGGTTCGGGTTTGACCATGGTTTTGTTTCATCAACTTATTAACCTCTGGGAACATTTAAGTTTCGATCTGTTATTAGGAACAATTTCAGTCTGGGGGGGTTGGACTTTAATTTTAATTCCTATTTTAGGTGGTTTAATCGTTGGTTTGATGCGCTGGCGTTATCCAGAAATTTTAGGTCAAGAATTTTCTGCTTTATTAACTAATCCTAGAGTACAAGTTATTTCTCCCCTCAGACCAATTGTGAAAATGTTGGCAGCAGCAATTTCTTTGGGAACAGGGGCTTCTTTAGGACCCGAAAGTCCTTCGGTAGAAATAGGTTCCAATATTGGCATTTTATTAGGACATTTGTTTCAGGTATCTAAAGAGCGTTATCGTTTATTATTAGGTGCTGGTGTAGCAGCAGGATTAGCAGCAGGTTTTAATGCACCGATCGCAGGTGTGTTTTTTGCGCTAGAAGTAGTATTGGGTACATCTTTTACTTCACCAGCAGTTGGTTTAATTTTACTCTCGGCGGTTTTTAGTGCGATCGCTTCTCGGATTTTTTTAGGAGTTCATCCAGCTTTTAATTTACCAGCCTATCAAGTTAATAGTCATTGGGAATGGTTGTTTTACCTTGGGTTGGGATTACTTGCCAGTTTAGTTTCCCTTGCTTATACCCAAGCAATTAGATTGACTCAAGCTTGTTTTCAAGAGAAGTGGTTGCACAAGTTACCGACAGTTATTAAACCAGTTTTAGGTGGATTAGCAGTAGGTAGTATTGCTTTGCAATTACCGCAAATTCTGGGTGTCGGTTATGGCACTTTAGAAGTAATTTTAACAGGAGAAAAATTTTCTTTATCTTTATTATTTGTCTTATTGGTTGTTAAATTACTAACCACAGCAATCAGTTTGGGTAGTGGTTTAGTCGGAGGAGTTTTTGCCCCTGCGATGTTTTTGGGGGCTTGTCTCGGCTCGATTTATGGTAATCTCCTCAATAACTTCTTACCCCCAGATCAATTAACAATTGCACCTCAAGCTTATGCGATCGTAGGAATGGCTGCTGTTCTAGCTGGTAGTGTCAAAGCACCTTTAACAGCAATTATCTTGTTGTTTGAATTGACCAGAAACTATCTCATTATTTTACCTGCGATGGTAACTGTTGGTGTGGCTGTTTGGATGGTTGAACAAATCGAAGCACAAAGTGCAGTGGCAGGTTTGAATTTCCAACAAATGGGGATGAATTTAGATAAACAAGATGAAGTAGATAAGTTAGAACAAGTTACTGTTGCTGAGGTGATGAAAACTTCTTATCTGGCTTTAGCGGAAGAAACAACTACTCTAGCAGCAGGAAAAAAAATGATTCAAACTCAATCTCACACTGCTTTGGTATTTGATTGTCAAGAAAAGTTAATCGGGGTTGTTACTTTAGCAGATATTAAAAAAGCAATTTTTAAATTACAAAACCAATCTGATGATTTTTCTCTATTTGAACAAAAAATTACCGATATTTGCACTCTCGAAATTCTTTACGCTTATGCAGATGAATCTTTGAAAGAAGTTTTAGAACGCATGGGAACTAGAGGACTATATTTATTACCTGTAGTCTCACGCGATCGCCCTAGAAAAGTTTTGGGCATCATTGATCGCAATCAAATTCTGTTAGCAAGCGATTTGGTAGAAACTCAAGCAGCACTTTTACCTTATCTTACTGAAAGCTTACCAAGTATGAAAGTCGATCTGATTAATTCCGAGGAGTTGAGAACTAATTAGTAATTGGTGACTGAATCAATGCAACAAGCCTTTTTACTTCAACCAATTATTCGTACTTGATATTAGATCAAAAATTTTTTGTTGCGATCGCCAAAGCGATCGCTATAGAGAAGAGAAGTAATCAATAACTAACAATCTAAATTAAAAACAGAACAAAGTATCTTTAGTATTACGTCCTGTAGTAGGATTAGTTCCCGAAGCCCTTTCACACAGTACTTTTTCAGTAGTGGGACTAAGTAGTGCGTTAGTAAAATCAGCCCCTTCGATAATGGCTTCATCTAATAACGTATTGGTCAGAAAAGCCCCTGTCAAGATGGCGTTAGTAAAATTAGCGCGTGTCAGACGACAAGATTCTAAATCTGCATTAGAGAGATTTGCCCCTGTAAAATTAACCCTGGACAGATTAGAACCAAATAAACGCACTCCACTAAGATCCGAATAGCTAAAATCACTACCACGCAAACTAGCATGATCGAAAGAAGCGTCTCTTAGATCTTGATGGGAAAAGTCAGTATCAATCAAAGCACGATTACTATAATTTACTGCCCAGCTAGGCTCTACCAAAACACTAATACTACCCAACAGTAACACTATCACCAGAGTTATTAATTTTATTGCAAATTGCTTAATTATCCTCGTATTCATTGTTCTAACCAACTTTTGCGTTAAGTCAACAACTCAACTAGTGGTTGAGTGATCCAATTAAATCCCACTGTAAGCTGATGCTTGAGAGTAGGTAAGCGGGAAAGATAAATTAGACGACGGGCGATATAAGCAAGAGAACCGTCTAAGTTTAAACCTAAACCGCTAATACTAGCATTATCCACCCCTAGGGTCATCATTTCGCCTAAAGGTTGATAACGGAAAGGTAGTAACGGGCGATCGCTCATACTAGCCCAGAGATTCCAAGCGCAGTAATCTGACTGTTGAAAAGCGGATTGTGCTGTGGCAGGTACTAATTGTCCTGTGGCATCTTGGCAACTAGCAACATCTCCCAAGGCAAAGATATCTTCGTGTTCTAATACTTGTAGATTCGCATTAGTTTTTAATAAACCTTGTTGGTCTTGAGGTAAAGGTAATTTTCTCATTAATTCTGAAACTTGATTGCCTACTGTCCACAAAACTAAATCTACGGGAATAGTATCTACTTTTCCTTTATAGGCTAAAGAAATGGTATCAGCTTCGACTTGCTCGACTTCTGTTTCTAAATCTAACCAAATCTTCCTTTTTTCTAAAGCTTTAGTGGCTGCTTCCTGATTAAATTGAGAACTATCTTTAAGAATTTTGTCTCCGCGGTCAATAATTCTAATTCTACCTTTGTCGCCAAGGCGGTCTGCTATTTTACAAGCTAATTCCACACCACTGTAACCACCACCGACCACTACCACCCTAATTTTGTCTTGGTTTGATTGTTCTAATAACCGTAGCTCTTCTCTAAGACGATAAGCATCATTGAGAGTCCGAAAAGGGATGGCATGAAGAATCGCCCCAGGCACGTTATTGAGAGGGGTTTTTCCTCCCATTGCAATGACTAATTTAGTGTAAGTCAGTTCTGAGGAGTGGTCTAATTTGACTCTTTTTGCCTCAACATCGATATCTGTCACCGAGGCTTGGTAAAATACTATTCCTGTGTCTGCCAAAATTTCTTCAAAGGGAGGGGCAATTTCCCAAGTTTGTAGTTCTTCTGTAACTAACTCATACAGTAAAGGTGCAAATAAAAAGCGATCGCTTTTGTCTACTAAAACTATTTCTGGTTGTTGTTCTTTTTCCCAAGGTAATTGACTTAATCGCAAGGCAGTGTATAAACCGCCAAAGCCACCACCAAGGATGCAGATGCGTTGTTTCTCAGTCATAACAGTGCTGTTGTTGGTTGCAGGAGACTGATTTTAGGATAACAATAGTTGAGGTGGAGACGTTAAATTTAACGTCTGTACGTTTGAACAGGGGTAGAAATGAGAGAATTATATCCGCCAATTGAACCTTATCACCAAGGGAAATTGCAGGTTTCTGAGTTACATACAATTCATTTTGAAGAGTCTGGAAATCCTGATGGTAAACCAGTAATTTTTTTGCATGGTGGTCCTGGTGGTGGTATTACACCGATGTATCGACAGTATTTCGACCCGAATTTATGGCGTATTATTATTTTCGATCAACGTGGTTGCGGTCAAAGTACGCCCTATGCAGAGTTAAGAGAAAATACTACTTGGGATTTAGTTAGTGATATTGAAAAACTGAGAGAACATTTAGGTATTCAACAATGGGTTGTGTTTGGAGGTAGTTGGGGTAGTACCTTAGCCCTTGCTTATAGTCAAACTCATCCTGAAAGTTGTTTGGGTTTGATTTTACGGGGCATCTTTATGTTGCGTCCTCTAGAGTTACATTGGTTTTATCAGGAAGGGGCAAGTTATATTTTTCCTGATGCTTGGCAAGAGTATCTTAAACCGATTCCTGTTGAAGAACGTCACGATTTATTATCTGCTTATTACCAAAGATTAACGAGCGAAGATCATCAAATTCGCCTGGAAGCAGCCCGTGCTTGGTCAGTTTGGGAGGGAAGTACTAGTAAACTTTTTCCTTCAGAAACCACAATTCAACGTTTTGGTGAAGCTGATTTTGCGGAGGCTTTTGCACGCATCGAATGTCATTACTTTGTTAACAAAGGATTTTTTAAAACACCCAATCAATTGTTAGAAAATGTCGACCGCATTCGTCATTTGCCAGCAGTAATCGTTCAAGGTAGATATGATGTGGTTTGTCCGATGATTACCGCTTGGGAATTACATCAAGTTTGGCAAGAAGCAGAATTTATAGTTGTTCCCGATGCAGGACATTCTATGACTGAACCAGGGATTTTGACTGCTTTAATTGAGACAAGCGATCGCTTTGCTGCTACTTCGTAGTCGCTTTGCTACTAATTTGTAGTAGAGATTAATAGATAAAAAGTTTTGCTCTAATGAAGTTCTTGCTCTTTGAATCATAATATGGTTACAATAAAACCATATTATAGATAAGAGTGATTATTGATGTCGTTCACAATTCGAGTGCCGCATGATGTGTATAAAAGGTTGGAGTCACACGCCAATGGTTTTGATTCTCCTAGTAGTGTAATTGAGCGTCTTCTAGATCACTTCGAGGGTAAACCAGAAAAAAACTATGCACGTGAGACTGCACCTCAAGTAGTTAAGATAAGAAAGCCAGAATTAGTTTTTCATCCTTCTGAGAAAGAATTTAAAGAAAATCTTTTAAAACAAAAAAAAGCATTTGTTTGCCTACATAAATCCAACGGTACGATAGAAAAAGTTGAATGGAAGGCGACAAGATTTTCGAGGGATTCTAGTCTTCGAGGTAATTTATGGTCAGGACTGTTACGCAATTGGGAAACTAAAGGCATCATCAAGGCTGAACTTTCAGTCGATGCAAGTGATTTGGAATAGTAGTCTATTTTATTTAGAATTGTTCAAATCTGGTCAGTGATTTTTATGATTCTCCATGCCAAGGAAAATTCGAGAGTTAAAAGCTCAAATTACACGTGAAGGATTTGTTTATCTACCCAAGCGAGGTAAAGGTAGTCATGAACGTTGGCAACATCCTTTACTGAAAAAAACACTGACTATTCCAGGAAAAGATGGCGATGATGTACCAATTTACTTGGAAAAGCAGTTGGCTCACTTATTAAATGAACTTAAAAAATTAAGAGAGAATAAAGATTTATGAATCAATATAGCATGACTGTTCAATGGTCTGAAGAAGATCGGCTTTTCTTAGTAACAATTCCAGAGTTTGCAGAACGTGTTGTCATGCCTTGCACTTACGGTAGAACTCGTGAAGAGGCAATTCATAATGGAGAAGATGTAATTGAAATGTACTTGGAAGCTTGGCGAGCAGAAGGTGAATTAATCCCCGAACCAAATACGCTTCAAATTGCGTAATAACCTAATTTAAATACATAACATTTAAAGATTTATAATGTCCATTGAAATTCAAGATGAATATGCGATCTCGGCGAAGCCGAGGCGCGGAGCGGAGCGATCGCATTCAATAGCTTAATACCAGCATTTTTCCACTAGTTGAAGGATCATAGTAAGATCGTTAAGTAATGTTACATATTGAGGGAGTGTTCAATCTGATGACAGCACAAGCACCTGCATCGATTTATGACTTTTCTGCAACAGGCATTGATGGAAAACCAGTGTCATTAAACACCTATAAAGACAAAGTTTTACTGATTGTCAATACTGCTAGCCAGTGTGGCTTTACGCCTCAATATAAAGGGCTACAAGCATTATATGAGCGATATGCTAATCAAGGGTTTGCAGTTTTAGGATTTCCCTGTAATCAATTTGGACAACAGGAACCAGGCAACTCAGACCAAATTAAGTCTTTTTGTGAAACTAGCTTTGGGGTTTCTTTCCCACTTTTTCAAAAAATTGAGGTCAATGGTAGCAATGCCCATCCGCTTTATCAGTATTTGACTAAAGCTGCACCTGGTATTTTTGGTACTGAGGGGATTAAGTGGAACTTTACCAAATTTCTAGTTGACCGTAGTGGTAAGGTTGTTAAACGCTATCCTCCAACCACCAAGCCAGAAGATATAGCGAAAGATATTCAGGCATTACTTTAATCGCTCAGAGATTTTAAAATCAATCAAAACACAATAAAATAATCTGAAATACTTTAATGTTTGATAAGATTCAAAGCATTTTGAGTTCTTAGTTTTTAGCTATTGGCTTTTCGCTAAATCTCTAAATAAAATCAAACATTCTTTTTTCTATTTCATATAACGAGAAGGCTTGATTTATTAATAAGTTTAGTTTTATAGCTTCAGCTATAACTATCGAGCAATACGCCACTATTAAATAGTTCGCTTCAACTATGTTTCTCCTGGTTAAGATTGGAGACAAATATGGCATATTGTTTTTTGTTGATAGATGATGAACTATAAATCTTGTACAAAGGTATCAGGGACACGTCTCTAAGTTTAAACTTAAATTTTTATGCAACAGCTAGAACAATTATTAGAACTGGCAAAACAAAAGGGTGCAACGGATGCGGAAGTTTATCAAGTGCGATCGCAATCTCGCCCAGTTTTTTTTGAAGGAAATCGCCTCAAACAGTTAGAAAGTTCTCAATCAGAAGGAACTGCGTTAAGAATTTGGCGTGATAATTGTCCTGGTTTAGCAGTAGCTTATGGGCAGGTAGATGCAGAAACATTGGTAGATAAAGCTTTAGCCCTTTCTCAATTAAATGAACCTGAAACTATTGAATTAACTGAAGCACGAACAGAGATTGTTTCTAATCAAGGTGCGATTTTACCTGTAGAAACTTTCATCGAAATGGGTCAAAATGCGATCGCAACTCTTCGTCAAGCTTACCCAGAAATTATTTGTTCGGCAGAATTTGAGTGTGAAGAAGAAACTACTACTTTAATTAACTCTCGTGGTCTTTATTGTCAATATACTGATACTTCTTTGAGTTATTATCTCGGTGCAGAGTTGGTTAGAGGTGAAGATTTTTTAGGTATTTATGACGGTGAATACAGTCGAAAAAAATTAAATCCCGAACAAATTGTCCAGCAAATTATTCAACGTCTTGACTGGGCAAAAACTAATACCACATCATTAATGGGAAAAGTACCCGTTTTGTTTACTGCCAATGCCGTTACTATGCTATGGGGAACTGTTTCCGCAGCTTTAAGTGGTAAACGAGTTTTAGAAGGTTCTTCTCCTTGGAGTGAAAGTAAAGGTAAACCAGTAGTTTCGGAATTGATTACTCTAACTCAACAACCAGATAAAGAACCATATAGTTGCCCCTTTGATGATGAAGGTGTGGTTACTCAACCTCTTCATCTGATCGTAGACGGAAGACTAGAACAATTTTACTGCGATCGCGCTATTGGCAGAGAGTTAGGAATCAGTAGTACAGGTAATGGTTTTCGTCCTGGTTTAGGTAGTTATCCTACTCCTTCTTTAATTAATTTAATTGTTAAAGCTGGGCATGGTTCTTTATTTAATCTAATTCATCAGTTAAATAATGGCATCGTTATCGACCAAATTCTTGGTGGCGGTGCGGATATTTCTGGAGACTTTTCTATTAATATCGATTTGGGCTATCGTGTGGAAAATGGAGAGATAGTTGGAAGGATTAAAGATACGATGATTGCAGGTAATGTTTATACTGTTTTGAAGCAAGTTGTCTCTTTAGGTGGAGATTTGAATTGGAATGGTTCTTGTTATACTCCTTCAATGATTGTGTCAGGATTATCGGTAGTGGGTTAGGTTTAAAAGATTTTAAAAATCTACTTAAATATTAAATTAAACTAGGCTTCAATTTAAGCTAACAACTTTTGATAAAACTCTAATTGTTGTTTTGCCAAAGCTTGATTAGTGTATTTAGTAATTACTCTTTGATATCCCATTTGAGATAAGCGATCGCACAGGTTTGGTTGTTCAATTAATTGTTTTAAACTGTAAGCTAAAGCTGTGGCATCTCCCTCTGGAAAAATTAAACCAGCTTCACCAATTACATGAGGAATTTCACCTGAATTAGAACCAATTACAGGGACTCGACAAGCCATTGCTTCGATTAAAACATGACCAAATTGTTCTTTCCAACCAGCAGCAGTTAAAGTTTTAAACTGATAAGTTGTTTCGGATGGTAAAACCAAAACATTCATCAAATTAATATAGTCAGCTACGCAGTCATGGGGTACGCTTTCAATTATAATTAATCTATCTTGAATTCCTACTTCTCTAGCTTGTTGTTCGATTGTTTCTTTTAGTTCACCACGACCTAATAATAGCAATTTCCAAGGCAAATAAGTAAGCGAACTTAAAGCTTTAATTAAAGTTAAAATTCCTTTTTCAGGTACAAATCTTCCCACAAATCCTACAATAAAATCCTGAGATTGAATATTTAATTTTACTGCTAATTCGGGTTGTTTGCGAGAAGCAAATAATTGTTCATTTACTCCTAATTGGGGCATAATTTCTACTTGTTTTTTATAACCATGTTCTCTAAGAATATCTGCTCCATCTTGATTACCAGCAATTAAACCATCAGTATGATGAAGATTATATTTTTCTAACCAATTAATCGGAAATTTATTTTGATAAGGAAGATTCCACCAAGTAAAAAGAACATTTTTGGCGTTAAGTTTTAATAATTTATTCAAAGTAATTAGTTGAGCATAACCTAAAGATTTCGCTCCTTGCTCAACCTGAATAATATTGGGTTTAAATTTTTTTAAAAGCTTGATAATTCCTTGTCCGAAGATAAGTAAACCTTGATTATTTCGACTAAAATTTTGAAGGGGAACTAATCGAAAATTTCCATCTATTTTAGGTTTTGTTTCAATTAGTTTATTTTGTACTCCTCCTGGTTGCCAAAGCTTAGGTACAACTACTGTTACTTGGATTTCTGGTTTTAATTTAGCAAGTTCTTTTAATTTCTCACAATTAAGGTCGACTATATAAGTATGGCTGACAACTAAAATTTTCATGGATTTATTTATGATTTTTATAGTTTTAGTTCTGATGTTTTTAAATCTCTTTTTGTATAAATTTGTCCGTCATCCCAAATACCTTTAACTTGAGATAAAAGAGCATCCAAAAAACCTAGAAAGAAAAAAAGACCACGAGTTAAAATTTTGACAGGAGAACCACTTTTATTACAAGGAGGATGACCTAAAACATGACAATCAAATAACTTAATATATAAACGCAATTGTTCGCTCAAAGTAAGATTTTTGAGTGCCATTAAAAAATGATTGTGATAAAAAGTAAATTGATATTCAAGCGATCGCGTGCTAATATCATGGCAACCTCCAGTTTCTTCTCCTAAATGAACTAAATTCGCTTCGGGGTCATACCAAATCTGATATCCTGTTTTTCTTAATCGCAAACAAAAATCTGATTCTTCTCTAACAGCACTACCACGAAATCTTTCATCAAACCAAATATTATATTTAGTAAAAATTTCTTTTCTAAAAGACATATTACAACCCCTAACAGAAATAACTTGCTGAGGTTTAGTCGTATGAACTAAATCGATATGATACCAAGCAATACCTGGATCCATCGCTTCTGGTGGTAAATAATCAATAGTATAAGTAGAATATTGTTGATCTTTTTGACAAGAATCTGCCAATTTCATGCGGTCAAAAACTCTTCCTGCTACCGCACCAATTGCTGAATTTTCTTGATAGTTTTTCGCATGAGCTTTTAAATAGTTGGGTGGAAGTTCAATATCATCATCAATAAAAAGAATAATGTCTCCTTTTGCTCTTCTAATTCCATAATTTCTTGCACCTGGTAGACTTGCCCAATCTAATTTTAACCACTGTATTTTGCCACTTTGATGAAGTTGTTCTAAATAATAGTTAATTTCTGGTTGATGATTTTTTGTTTGATCGATAACTAGAACTTCAAAATCTGGATAATCTTGTTTTAAAACATCATCAATACTTTCTTTGAGTGGTTCTTCTCTGCCATAAGTTGGAACAATTACTGAAATTTTTACTGGATTCATAAGTTTAATAATTTAATTACTACTATAAATATGCCCAATTACTTTTCTTAGGTAAACATCGGTTTTGGTAAAAATATATACGTAAATACTCAAGCAAATCCCTGTAATAATTAGATTTATTGGTAAGGAGATAAAAAAATCTAAATAATTATTTTTAGTCAGCCAAGCTATCAAAATGAAAAATAAAGGCTGATGAATTAAGTAAACTTGATAAGAATTAAAGCCAATTAATTGAATGATTTTTAGTAACCAGAATTGACAACCCAGTAGTTGAGTAAAAATATAGTATAAAAAAAGCAAGAAAAAAGAAATATAAAATAAATCTAAACCTGATTTATAGGGAAGATAAAAATTATTCATTGTACTGATTAGCTGAATAATTAATCCTAAGCTAAAAAAGATTATACTCACTTGCCAATCTTGCCTACGAAAATCTTGATATTTATTGTAAATATATCCCCAATAAATACCTAAGCATATTGGTAAAAAATAACTACCTATAAAATTATTTTGTAAAAAGAAATAATAAAATCCTGCTTTAAAATTAGAAGTGAAGCCAAAACTCCAACACAATGTTTTATTGAAAACACCTATAATAATTCCAATAAGTAAAATATTTCTTGGTCGATTCACAGCAATTTTTAAAAGCAAAGGCATAATTAAATAAGTTTGGACAATTACTGAAACAAACCAAAGACCAGGATTGATTAACTTAAAACGATCATAGCCTGGAAACCCTAAAAAAATTAAAATAAAATCAAAATTATTAACTAATCTAATAGGATAACTACTAATAAAAAAAATTAATAAACTAAATAAAATAGCCAACCAATAAGTCGGATAAATTCTTATGATTCTTTGCTTAAGCCAAGTAAATGTATTTTGATAGCTGTGTTTTTGGTGATCAGCTTGAATTTTCCAAGTATTTAACTTATAACCAAAATTAAATCCTGAAAGCAAAAAAAAGATATCAACTGAGGCAAAACCAATTTTAGCTCCAGTATCATCTAAAAAACTGATTAAAAAATTAATTTTTGGGTAGTTTTGAAAAAAATGAAATAAAACAATTCCCAAAATAGCTAGCCCTTTAATTTGATCGACCCAATCTAATCTTTTTTTGAGCAAATAATTATTCATGCTTGTCATAAACATTATCCAATTACGCCGAAAAAGATTTTGATTCCTTCAGCAAATAACTGATTAACCTCACCATCATAACTTGATAAACTTAATTTGAGTTTTAATCAATTAAAAAATAAATTAATTTTGGTCACCATGATAGTTTTAATTTTTTTTACTAGAAAAATTTTGAAATTTTAACTCCTAAATTCGATTTTTTAGCAAATATTGTAGAAGCAATTAAATGCAACTACAATAATTAGAAAGAATGCTGACACAATCTTTAAAAGCTTTTTCAGCAAGGTTTATAGAATCAGCACTAACGTAAGTATTTAATTCTCTGGAGTGCCTTAAAATTTGACCTGCTTTAATATTTTCTTTGGAGTCACCAATACCAGGTTGACCTGTGGTTTTTAGGATGGTGTAATTTTCTGTAAAAGGATGTTTAGTTTCTAGAAAGCTTTGTAATTTTTCCAAAACTAAATCTGTACTGTTTAGTAACTGTTCATAAGTCAAGAAAAAAGCTCTATTGAAATTGTCGATCATCTGAGCATAAGTGTTCAAATTTTCTAAGCGATCGCGATAATATACTAATGCTTCTTCTTCTGTCCAATGAGGCTTTAAATCCAGAATACTACTAAGAGTTCTTTGGGGTTCACGCAGTAAAAAAATTACATAAACATTGCTTGAATTGAGAAATGAATGATTACTAAACTTTTTATTATGTAGTACTTTGTCGAGGATGTATTGATGATTCATCCTAAACTTTTTTAAATCTTTTATTATTTTAAATTCGGTAACTTTTAAATAATTTTTCAGTATTAATTGCTTAAAATCTTGTTCTGACAAATATTGAATGTGCGTCTCACCATATCCAATAATTTCTGGATTACTACTAAGAATATGCGTTAATAGAGATGAACCAGAACGCATGTGACTTAGTATAAAAAGAACTCTATAAGGATTATTCCGAAGCAGTATCTTATAAGGACTTTGGGTTGAGTTAACGCGAAACTCGAAGTAATTTTTAACAAATTTATTCTTTGCCTCTCTAAAAATCTGCCTACTAGAACTAATGAGGTTGTTCATATAGTAATAAAATATTAAGTAGTTAGTATCAAAGGTGCAACCTTAAAGTAGAAAATTCTTCACCAAATTCAACAAGCCAACCCTTAACAACACACCTAACTATAACTTTAAGTAAGCCAAATAACTTTCACAAATTCAATCTGCATTTTTTCTAAATCTTGCTCGATAATAACCTACGGTTTTTTGATTGTCACTTAAACTCAAAATAACCAAAAAATTTACGATTGGCTTTATAAAAAGCCATGAAGCGAATCTTTTTGTAAGATTAGTTTCGATTGTTTAGACAAAACTTTTCATTAGAAAAAATGATCCACTTCTGCTTTGAGGCTTTTTCTTTTTTTTTTAAGTAATCTCGTCTGGCATTGACTCCTTATCACAACAAATTTTTGGTTAGTTAATTTTAGTAGAAAGCAACTAAAATCAGCTTTTTAGCTTAGTGTAAGATTTGAGCTTACGGTAAAAATTTGAACTCCAAAACTCAAATTTATTAGCAAAAGTAAGATTACTACTTCTCCCCCCAAGTATGATTGTTTTATCTTCATCCAGAGCAAGTTTAGGCAATGGGAGATTATTCCTCACAATACTTTCATAACAATTTAGAGTCAACTTTCCTCTAGATGTGCTTTCACCAAAAATTGCCAAATTTTCCTTGGTTACAAATAGACGATGTGACTCAGGCAGACTAACTTTATATTTTAAGCTATCCATGACTTTGGCATTTTCAATAGTATCGGGTAGCTCTTCAAAAAGATATCGTATGACTTTAACGCGAAGAAATTGATGTATCCATATTTGTTCATAGTTTTTACGAAGTAGATAACAATTACCAAACGAATCTCTTAACTTTACATCCTTGCCAATCCAATTTTGTCTCAAAGCTTTACCATTTAAGACATCCCGAATTCTACAAAATAAAACACTACTGCATTGATTGGAAGAAGAGTTAATCGCCCAATTCATCACTACCTCAATTCTTGGCAAATCTAAAAAGATAGGATACTTGTCATCTATACACCAATAGATCCATTCATCATCATTTAAATCTTGCAGTAAAGTGAGGACAGTTCCTTTAATATCAATTGGGCAATGAATATATTCACACTTAGAAGTATTTTCACCTGGCAGATTTTGATATGGAATCCGAAAGCAAAATGGATAATTAGGCCATAACTGCTGATACTTTAAGATCATGTGTTCTGTTAAAGTCCTATACTTGTCATAAGTCAAAACAATTGCTTTCATAAATAGTTCCTTCAAGAAAAATCTTCAAATTCGTATCCGAAAATTTCTATATCTTTGGCAAAAACATCTGCAACTAACTTTCTTGTTACATTGTCATAAAACTTTGAGTAGTGTGAATTTGATGGTTTTGCTTGCTGAAGACAAAGTTTGCCAAGCTGAGGACAGTTAATCTGCTTTGAGATCACTTGTAAAGCTTCTGCTCGGTTTTCATATGTGCCGATAAAATCAACAATAATATTATCTTTTTCATCTAATACATATTCAGCCAATCCATAATAATAAGCAGGACGTGAATGCATTGATTTAGCGAGTTTATATCGTGGACTTTTGAGTTGAACAATGTAATCTCTAAAATTTAAATTAGAAGGTAATTGTCCCTTATTTAATCTATAAAAATACAGTGAAACCATCCGATCCCAAGGATTTCTCACAATTGTAAAAGTAAATAGTTGATCCCATAAATTCTCTGTGAAAATAGATTTTATTTCTTGAGCAGTCAAATGATCTTTAAAATAACTTTTTTTACCATAGCCTTTATCGATTAAATTTTTCTTTCCATATATTGAACCGTATATATTACTAAGCTCTATTTTGATACTGCTTGAAGAAGTTCTAGGTATATCAATAAACCAAAATCCATTATTTTTAATTTGATGAATTGCATTATAAAACGCCAATTGAGGAATCAATTGATGTAGTTTTTGGAACATTATTTCGTACTCCAGACTTTACTACAGTTGTTAGACAGTTTTGATGGCTGAGGTTTAATAGAAAAACTTTAGAGTAAAACTCGAAATAAAATTGTGCTACTAAAGCCATAAATTTGAAATCAGGTCGTAATGACCCGCTTGCTCTGGCGGATAATATCCTGCTTCAATTTGCTTGATTATACGTGGTAAAGCAGCAATAAACTCCGCACTGCGGTCTTTAGGATGAAGAGTCCAAGCTTGGGGACTAGTCAATACAGCACGAACATAATCAGTTTGTTCTAGCTTAGTTGAAACCATGATTTCCCAAGAATCTAACCCTCCTTTACCAGTAAAATAATTCAAACCAGTTTTCAAATTTATCGGTAGTTGATTCAAAAATTTGTTGCGGAAAGAACGCCAGATAATCGGAATAGGCAGCAATTTTTCAAAACCTTTACGACTAATTAAATAGGCACGGCTGCTAAAAAACTTAAATTGATAATATTCTCCTACTTGTTGATAGGGAAATATTTGCTCCATACTCCCATCTGTTTTTGGAGGTCCTGTTAAAGGTCTAATCGACATAATTTCGGGATGTTTTTCCATTAAACTCATCCCCGCTTTAATCCAGTTATAGTCTGGTTGTTGATAAAGCAACATATCGCTATCAAAGTGCAACATATAATCACTTTGACATTCTTCGATTTTAAAGATTGTGCCAAGAATCGGATAGCCTTTGTAGTTATGGGTAGAACGGATTGGACTGCCGAAATGCTTGCGATAAACGTAATCTCGATAGTTAGGTTCGTAATTAATATCTACCACTCGATCAATAATGCCATCTGTCAGTAATTGTTCGACGCATTCATACAACTGAGCCATCGTTCCTACTCCAGGACGATTAACTTTTTCTCCCGACAACGGTGCTGTATCTACTGCCAAAACACGCTCTTGAAAGGGAAAATTATTCATCCTGACTAAATGAGGAATGGTGTGCATCATAAAATTGATATCAGTCCTTGCAACCATAATCCAAAGCGAGCAACTATACATATTCATGCCCAATGTTTCCTAAGTTTAAAAATAATTAAATTGATATTTATCTATATAAATCGACGTTTTTTGACTTTTTTCGGTTTTAATTCGCTGTTTTGTGGAGCTTGCCCTATATTTGCTTTGGCTAACTGTTTTTCTTGTTGATCTATAGTCGGTAATTTTAATAATAATCCCGCAAACAACCAATAATAAACTGCAACTGGGTCGGTATCTAAAGGATACCAATAAGGAAAATAACTAATAATTAAGACAAAAACCCAAAACCCGGCTGCAAAACTACGAATACCTGGTGTTTTAACAGAGCGATAACTTTTAAAAGTAACAATAGTTAAATGAGTCACAAAAATCATAAAGGTCAATAAACCAAAATATCCTGTCTCATATAAAACTTTGGGATGATACGTTTCGATTAGAGAAACAGAGCCAAAAGAGCGAGCAGAGTTAGTTGCTGAACCTAAACCTCTACCCAACCAACCTTTTTGCTGTCTAACTGCAAAGTCAAATTGTTGCTCAATAAAAAGATGAGGCGGAGAGGTGTTCCAACGACTGACAAAGCTATCAACCCTTTGTTGAACTATTTCTGGGTTAGAAGTAGCTACAACTCCTAAAATTAAAGCGAGTCCTATTCCAATAGGAATAAATCTTTTTAAATTAGCTATTTGTCCTGTCAAGATAGATAAAATAATCACAGCAACTGGAACAATTGCTAAAGCAATTCTTTGACCCGAGATAACTGCATTAATAAATACTAGTGCCAAACCGACTAAACCAGTAGTTCGCCACAGAAAAGAGGTGTCAGTAAAAGCAACAGTAAAAGTAATAAAACTATTGCCAATCAAAAACCAAGCCCAGTGCCAAGGTGAAACAAATGTTCCAGGTAAACGAATTTGTCCTTGAGCAGGAGTGTATAGCAAAGAACCACCAACAAAACATTTAGCGTCGATACTAGCTCTAAATAAATCTGAAGCTACGGCATTTCTAGTTCCAGCACAGATGCCTGTAGCCAACATAGAGTATTGAATTAAGCCTAAAGTACAGCAGATAATTGCTAAGACAACTAATAATCTTCCAAGGAAAAAAAGTTGTTTTTTATCTTCAATTAAATAATAGGCACAGAAAATTAAAGGAATATAACCTAAAAAAACCTTTAAACCTAATATACCTTGCAAAAAGGGAATTCCTGCTTTACAAGGAGTTCTAATTACAAGACCTGTGTTTGGATTGAGAAGTAAAGAACCGTCTGGAGCGCGAAGTAGCTTATCATATTCACTCAAATCACTACAATAGGGTAGTAGTTGTTGATTCCCGTTGACTAAAAATAAAGTCATTAAAGCAAAAGCCAACAGAATAACCAAGGTAAACATTAATTGTTTGTTGACAATAATTGGTTTGCGTTTACGTCTGCACTCTTGAATTAGAGCAAGCAGAGCAGGAAAATAAAATAAGTCTTTACTCAACTGAAATAAAGCGTTACCACCACCAATCCAATATGTCACTGTGCCACTAAAAGGCATATAAATGAGAAAAAACCAAAGAGCTTGTCGAGGATAGCAATAAGAAAGAATTAAACTAGGGATGATTAAAGTAACAATTAAACCAATTTTAAAATCAACTAAAAACGTTATAGGTAAACCAATTACACAGCCAATTAAAATACAAATGACAGATAAGTTGACTAGTTTTTGTCGTGCTTGTCTGGCTTTACGTTTTTGAATTAATCTTTCTTTGAGACTTAAGCTGGGTTTAGTAGTCTGGGATTTTTGTTTTCCTCGACGTTTTGCTTTGACCATGACGGATTTAATTAATTAGGTTAAATCTTGGTGATAAATAACAAAAAATGGCTTTTTTTCTGAATAAATCTTGTTCTGTTTATTACAAACAAGGTACTGTTGAGCAAGGCGAGAATGAGCTTTTCCTCCAAGCAATAATCTGTATCAATCTTGTCTCATGTTTTTCCTAATGCCAACCGCACTTAAAAATAAAAAAATAACCTTATGAAGTTGTTTGTTCCAGGTCGTCTTTGTTTATTTGGTGAGCAGGGTGATTGGGCTAGTAGTTTGTGGTATATTGCTAGAAAGCTTATTATTTCGTTGATTTAGCTTTTACATACATACTACAGAGCTTAGATTTGAGAAACGAATGAGAAACGCTCCAGAGCTACCTAAATAGGAACCTCAAGGGCGTGATGGTTCTTACCGATGGTCTAAAAAAGACCAGGACAAAAGAGAGAAGGGGTTAAGGGCTAAATTTGAACAGAAGCTACAATCGGCTAAGGATACGCTTAAGTCAGAGCCTGTGAGCCTTACTGAAACCAAGGGGAATTTATACTTACAGTTCACAACCAAGATTCAATACGATGGCTCAATGGGTGAACCTATTAGAAGCAAATATTCAATAGCTCAATACCTAGACATCTCTAAATGTGCAGATAGTCCTGAAGCGGTTAGCAAAGCACTAGAAGTAGCCTTACAGGTAGGCAGGGAACTAAAATCTGGTACGTTTACCTGGGATAACTATGTCTGTTGGATTAAGGGAGAGCTACCAGAACATCTCAAGCAGAAAACAGCTAGAACTAGAACCTGTAAAGAACTAATAGAGGAATTTAAGGCTCATTTTTGGGCTACCCATGATTTCAGCACAAAGGAGAAAGCTCATAGGAGCGAAAGAGGTTGGAATAAACATTATAGAACCCATTTGGTATCTTTATAAAAAAGAATATCAAGTAAAATGACCTAT
>CAZLUP010000028.1:0-54908 GCA_964562685.1 uncultured bacterium | reverse complement strand
AGCGATGTTAGGAGCATCGCGCCATAATCTTTGATTTGGCGTTGGGAGTATGTCACGAATTTCAATCTGTTCTAAATTAGCTATTCTGGTTCTAAAGAATCCGAACCATAAAGGCGGAAACCATCCCGCAGTACAGGTGCATTATCAAAACCGCGAATAGCAAAATTTAAACCCCGACCGTCATTATTACCTAAAAAAGTCACCCCACTGACATTATCGACAATCTCTTCAATTCCTGTTACTTGTTGGTCTTTAATTACTCTTTATCGTTAATAAGGTAAATTTGACCAAATAAAGATTATATTTGCTTAATTTCATTTTTTTTAGTTAATTTTGAACAAAAAATAATCTAATGGTAATTTCAGGAGTTTTCCCCGAATTGTCTTCTGGTTTCCGTAATTTTTTGCACACGGGAACGCAAACGATACATAGTTAAACCAGTCATAAACAAAATACTGGGTGCTAAACCAACAAAAACGTAGAGAATACGGGTTACAATACCGCCA
Organism: uncultured bacterium; assembly: GCA_964562685.1. GTDB lineage: Bacteria > Cyanobacteriota > Cyanobacteriia > Cyanobacteriales > Xenococcaceae > Stanieria. The sequence continues at coordinate 54,402 of CAZLUP010000028.1, read as the reverse complement.
AAAGTACCGTAGTGTAGGGGTACAGTAGCCTTCAGAATGCGATCGCCCAGTTGAGCAGTCTTACTATTAATTATGTGCAGCACTTGACCACTATAGCGATCAATCTCTACTTGATTGGCAAAATATTGAGCATCCTGGGGTTGTTTCATATAGACGGTAAAGACTCCATCTGATTTCGTCGGAACAGAAATAAAAGTAGGTGTAGCTTCTGGTATAGTTGCCTTAGCTTGTTTGACTATTTCGCTAATGGCTAAAGGAGCTTTTTCTGTGACTGTAGACTTAACTGTTGGTGGTTTGGGAGTCAGTGTCAGAGCGTAAATAGCTGGTATTGTCTGTTCGTAAAAGTTCCAGATAAAGCCTGTAAAACCAGTAAAAGTAAGAAAAATCAAGGCAATAATGCCAACTAGCTTATGAATATCGTAGTTTTTACGTTTGATGCTTGCATTTAACTTGATTTTGAAACCAGAGATTAAATTTCTCCATCCCGACCATAAAATTAAACCAGTGATAGCTAGAATACACATTAATAAAGCTGCGATACCGACGATGACATAGCCAATTTCACCAGCAAATAAGCTGTAGTGTAGTTCATACACTCGACTAAAAAAACTAGTATCTCGCGATCGCTCTCCTAGTATTTTTCCTGTATAAGCATTAATAAATACTTCTAATTGTTTATCCTCACTATTTTGTAAACGAACCCGATAAATATCTGGATCGAAATAAAGATCGAATTGCGTTAATTTAAAATCTGCTTGGTTAGCATAAGTTTGGGTAATGTTATTGGCAACTGCATCTAGAGACAGGGTTTGTTCTTGAGGGATAACTGTCTCAAATCTTTGTTTAACTAATGCAGCATCAATTTCTTTTTGAAAGACAAGTAAGCTTCCAGTTAAACCGACAATTACTAATATCAATCCCACAGCTAAACCGATATAGCGGTGTAGAGAAAAAGCTAGATTGCGTAATTTTCTAGTATTCATGGTTAATCATTAAATTTAATATTGATTTGCTTGGTCAAAATCTAACTGAAACATTACCCAACACAGTAAAGGGTGCTTCAGGAGTAATGTAAAATCCTTGAGTGCTGTAATACTTGGTATCGGTAAGATTTTTGAAATTAAGAGCCAGTTCGTAGTTGTTGCGTCGGTAAAAAATGGCAGCATCGGCACGAACAGAGGAATCTAATTGAATAGTATTGGGAATTTGTACTTCGCGATCGCCCACAAAATACAACCCAAAACCAAAACCTAACCCTTGTAAATTACCTTGTTCAATTTCGTAAGTAGTCCAAAGACTGGCACTATTTTCTGCTACTCCCGACAAGCGATCGCCTTCAGGGATGTCTTCATCTTCACTAACGTAAGCATCCGTATAAGCATAGGTAGCAATAAGTTTCCAACCTGGTAGAATTTCCCCTGCAATATCTAATTCCACCCCACGACTTTTTTGTTCTCCTGTTTGGATACTAAAATCGGGATCGTCTGGATCGGTAGTTAAGACATTTTTTTTGGTCAGATCGTATAGTGCTAGAGTTGCCGAGGCTTTACCGTCTAAAAATTCCTGTTTAACTCCAATTTCAAATTGTTCTCCTGTGGTGGGTTCAAAGGGTTCTCCCGTCGCATTTCTACTAAAAAATTCTGGGTTAAAAGAATTCGTCCAACTCGCGTAAATAGAAGTATCGCTTGTCGGTTGATAGACAACTCCCAGTCGGGGAGAAGCTGCAAAATCTGATTGTTCGAGGTTAAAAGATTCATTTAGAGTATCTTTATAAAAAGAATCGCTCCAATCTAAACGAACACCAGCCAAAACTTTGAATTGAGAAGATATTTCGGCAAAATCTTGTAAATAAACTCCAATATTATCCGAACCGTATTCTTCCGCAAAACTAGGTACAGAAGCACTAGGTTCAGCACCATAAACGGGGTCGAAAATATCTATAGGATTGATCGATGCGTCAAAGAAATCGTAAGCAAATCTGTATTTAGCGAGTTCCACACCGAATAAAACATTATGCGCGATCGCACCCGTGTTAAATTTGCCACTAATTTCATTTTGCAGTGCGTAGTTTTCTGACGACTCATCCGAACTAGAAACGGATCTGGGTAAAGTTCGTCCATCTTCCTCTACAAAAGGAGGATCGAAATTAGAAGTAAATACGGAAACTTCATTACCAGTGATACTAACGGCATTAAAACCTTGACGAAACTTCCAATTATCGCTGAATTTATGCTCAAAATCGTAATTTACAGCAAAAGAATCGAATTCTGCGTCATTAACTCCTGGTTCTCCCAAAAAGCGACTTATAGGAAGCTCAAAGAATGTTTCTGAGGGCAGAAAACCACGATCAAAGACATAATTATAATTTTGATACTCAAACTCGGCTGTTATTTTAGTGCGAATAATTATCATTTTCTGCTTCACCAGTAGCAATTACTTCGATCTCTTCATCTGGTGTTTGCTTGCCCTCGAATGGGGGTTCTGCCGTATTTCCTTGGAGATCGATACTTAAAAGTAAGTTTTGATTACTAGGAATTACTTCCGCGCTTGGTGGTTGGTTTTCTCCTGTAATCGTTAAGCGAATACTACTGTCATCTATTTTTGTTACCGTAACTTCTCTAATTCCTGGTGCGGGGTTAACTTCGCGAAAATTGCTGCCTGTTGTTAATTCTAATGTTGCATCTAAAATATCGATAACCAGCTTATTTCCTTCAGGCAAAATCAACGGAACTAATCTTTGACTTTCTGCTGCGGTTTCTAAGATTAACTCCAATCCTGTTTCGGTTTGGTTAAGTTTGACTCCTGTAACCCGCGTCACCCCTTGAGCCAATAAATCAGAAGCAGTGATTCCCTCCATCTCCCTGTTTCCGAGTTTTTCAGTCTCCTTTATCTCCTCTGCTAATAAATTAGACTGATTATCTATTGATTCAGCAGCAACAGGGCAAATCCATACTAATGCTATAAATAAACTAAATTGAACTAAATTCGCGCTATATTTGACTAATTTCATTTCTTTATCTTGATAAAATTCAATTAACACTATCTATTTCACTTTCACTGACAATTCCGTTCCCGCCTTAAGGTTTAATGTGGTCGAACGATAGCCGTTGTCGGGGTTTTGCACATATTCAACATAGGCACGTAGTTCTTGCTTGAAAGTGCCAACGTTATCACAGACAACTATTCCACCAGTGCGAAGCCAAGGCTCCACAAGTTGGAGAACCTCTAATGCTAAATGTCCCCAACCATCAATTAAGATTAAATCTAGAGTTAGATTTAGATTTTGGAGGGTTTCTAGAGCATTACCTTCTCTAATCTCTACATAAGACTGTAAACCTGCTGCTGCAATATTTTCTCGAGCTTGAATAACTTTTTCTAGAACAATTTCTGTACCAATTACCTTACCACCGCCGTTATCTCTCACAGCAGTTGCCAGAAAAATAGTCGAAATACCGTAAGATGTACCAAATTCAAGAATAGTTTTGGCGTTAATTGCTCTTGCTAGCAAATAAATCCAGTTACCTTGCTCTGGTTCGATGGGTATATATTTATCGCGGTAAAAATCTGTTTTAGTAGGATCCCACTTGACTCCTCTGCCCAATAATAAATTAGGTAGTTGGGGTAAATAATGCAGTAGTAAAGAAACAACTTGGCGATCGCTTTTTTGATAGAGTCTAGTTAAAACTGTCTCAATTTTTGAATCTTGAAGAACTCTCAATTTAGACATTCTGCACCTCTTTTTGACGAGTTTTGTTAGTTCTAGAACTTCGAGCCAAGCGATAAGCTAAGACACAGCCATAGATACCTGGTAGAGTCAGAGTTAATAAACTCAGAACAACCGTGTAAAGTTCTCCTGTTAAAGCGTGTTCTAAACTATGAAAAGTACCAAACCCTGTCACGAAACAGCCCAGAATAAAAACTAGCCAAACTGAAAGTCGGCTGTTAAAACTAATGACAATTAAGGGAATTAATAAATTTAAGCCAAAGATAATAGTTATCAACCAAGGTAAACTCGGTGCATTTAAGGAATTGGCTATTTCAGTGAATTCTGTTTTTAAATTGGCATTTAAGGGGTTTTCTGCTGCTGCGGAATACAATTGTCCTGCCATCCCAAATAATTCAATAATGATAGCTGTAACATTGCTGAGAAAAACAATAATAAACAGTACCGCAATATGTAGACGCTTTGTACTCATAATTTCAAGTCCATAAAAATTGTTAGGTATTAGAATTTCAGAGAAAACGAACCAATTATGGTGAAAGGATAGCCTGGTTCAATTCCACCATCGTTTCCTGTTGCTGCTGTAATGTAGTTAGCATCGGTAAAGTTTTTCAAATTAACCGCCAAACGGTAATTGTCTTTCTGGTAAAAAATAGCTGCATTACCGATTAAATAATCTCCAAGAGTAAAGCTGTTAGCCAAGTCTCCAAAGCGGTTATCTGCGTATTCAAAACCCAAACCAAAGCCTAGTCCTTGTAAGTCACCTTCCTGAAATTCATAAGTAGTCCACAAAGTGACTTTATTTTCGGGAACGCCAAATAACTGATTGCCGATAATGGTTTCATCAGTATCATTAGTTACTTTCGCATCGATATAAGCGTAAGAGCCAATCAACTTCCAGCCAGGTACAATCTCCCCTGTAACGTCTAGTTCAACACCCTGACTACTTTGTTCTCCTACAGGAATTGAAAAAAGAATATTATCGGGGTCGGCAACTGCTACATTTTGCTTGGTAATGTCGAAATAAGTCAGGGTTGCTAAAAGTTTTTGGTCAAATAATTCTGTTTTGACTCCTATTTCAAAGCCTTCTCCTGTTTCTGGCTCTAAAGCCGAGCCACTAGAAGTTAATTCTGTATTAGGTTCAAAAGATTGGGAGTAGTTAGCAAACAGAGAAAGTTGAGGAACAGGTCGATAGAGTAAACCAAAGCGGGGAGTAAAAGCATCATTACTTTGTTCTGTTTCTCCCCCCTCAGTAAAGTCGGTTTCTACATTGGTAGTTGTTTGAGACACCGTATCATAGCGCAAACCAGCCACCAAAATCAGATTGTCTAATAGATAAGCTTGGTCTTGGAGATAAATTCCCAAACGGTTAGCAGTGTCTAGAGTATCGCCAAATAAAGGTAGGGTAGAACGTTCGGGTTTGGGGTCTAAGTCGTAGTCAGGAGCAAAAATATTGAGAACTGAAGGCCCGCCAAACAGGGTGAAAATATTAGACTCACTGCGGTTGAGGTCGATACCTGCTAAAAAAGTGTGTTTAATTGAACCAGTGTTAAACTTACCAATGGCATTAGTAAATAGGGAATAGGAACGGTCTTCCCCATCTTGGTCGGCAAAAAATCGAGTGACAATTTCATCCTCAACGATAAAAGGTAAAGCCACTACACTGTAGTCGTAGTTATAAGTAATAAAACGAAAACCATTGCGAATTTGCCAGTTATCGTTGAAACGATGTTCTAAACTATAACCAGTACTTAAATAATCGGTATCAATAGTATCATCGAGATTATTTGTTACCAATTCTCTAGAAACAGGAGCAACTTTATCCCCTAATTGAGTAATACCGAAATCGGCAAAACTTTCTTTGTGAATATATTCTAGATTTAAAATTAAATTAGTGCGATCGCCAATTTCCCATTTCAAGACAGGAGCAAGAGAAAATTGATTTAGATCGTTCTCAAAGTTGCGAAAACTTGCTTCATGTTGATATACCCCATTAAAACGATAAGATACTTTTTCATCACCAGTGGCAGGAACATTAATATCGATTCGGGGTCTAATTAATTCTTGATTACCTACCTGTAGTTCTATTTCGGTTTTTTCTTCATCTAAAGGTTGTTTAGAAACTAAATTAATCACTCCTCCCGGTTGAATCTGTCCATACAAAATAGAAGATGGTCCTTTAAGAACTTCTATTTGTTCGAGATTAGCAATTTCGGGAACTGCTTGAAAATTACCATATAAACGATAGCCATCTCTTAGGACTGGCGCACCATCATCAAACTGATTTCCAAAACCACGAATACTAAATTTTGCTTCCCTTCCCCCGCTAGTACCCGCAAAAGACACCGTACTAATATTATTGAGAGCATCTTCAATGCGAATAATCTGTTGCTCTCGAATTACTTCTTGGGGAACTACTTGAACTGAAAAAGGAGTTTCGATAATCGGTGTATCCGTACCACTACCTGTTGAAGCATTAGGAACATAATAACTCTCCTCTTCTCCTTCCCCCGTACCAATAATTTCGATTTCCTCATCTGGTTGAGTCTGTGCTGTACTCCTTTCCGAGGAAACTCTTAAAACTAAATTTTGATTGGAAGGAATTACTTCTGCATTTGGTGCTTGATTTTCCCCTGTAATAGTTAAGCGAATACTGCTTTCATCTAACTTATTCACCGTAATTTTCTTAATTCCCTCGGCAGGATTAGGTTTTTCCACACCATTTCTAATGCTAAAAGCTAAAGTTGCATCGAGAATGTCAATAACTAAATCCTTCCCTTCAGGCAAAATCAACGGAACTAATCTTTGACTTTCTGCTGCGGTTTTGAGAATTACTTGCAATCCTTGATTAGTTTGTTTAAGTTCTACCCCCGTCACTCTAGTAACCCCTTGAGCTAGTAAATTTTGGGCAGAAGTAGAAACTGGTGGGCTTAAAGCGATCGCTTTATTTAAAATTAATCGATTATTAGTTGTATTAACAGAAGTTTTTTTGACTCAGCTTGTGCTTTTAAGCTAGATAATAAAATTAAACATACTGATAACAAAAGGTTATTCAGGCATGAGAATCCACAACGGCAACTCCGTCTCATTCAACAATTCCTCAAATAAAAGCTAATAATTCTCAATTAGTTGATAAGGATTTAGTTTAAGTAATTTCGCGGAGTTTGTCTATATGGTTGCAGTCAATGTTATTGATTTGTCGTAAATGGTAATTGTGTTGGCTGTTTTTTCCGGCGATATTGCCACATTACAAATCCTGTTGCCAAGAGTATGGTTGGTACTAAACCGACACAAAAATAAATAATTCGTCCCCAAATACCCCAAAACAAACCAAAATGAAAAATATCCATGCCATTGGCAATCTTTTCCCCTAAAGAAGCCTGAGTAATATTAATCGCTTTTAAAACTTTGCCACTATACTGGTCAACATAGGCAAAACTTCTACCATATTTTAAATCCCGTTGCTAGTTTGCGCCATACCGACCAAAGAGCAATTCCTGTTACCATCAGAATAAAGCCGAGTAAGCCTGTAATGCCCATAATAATTTCTCCTGCTTTACCTGCCAGCAAAGTGTAGTGAAGGTTTAAAACTGTTTGATAAACATGACGGGAAGGTGCTTTGCCTAAAACCTTACCTGTATAGGGATTGAGAATTAGATCGATAAAATCTTCAAGATTATCTGGCTTAGATAAACTAACGGTAATGGGAGAATCCAGGGGATGATTAGGAAAAGTATAAGGAGAAATTCCATTAACAATCCATTAACAATAGAGTATCCTTGAGCTATAGGTGCGTCTTTGGCGCGATCGCTTAAAACTTCTAAAGATAATCTTTCTCCTTGGGGAATTACTGTTTCAATCCCTCGCCCGATAAAAAATTCCTCTGTATCTAACATCATAATCATCATGCTGGCAGTAAGAGATGCGATCGCAATCAAGATTCCCACAAACAATCCTAAATAGCGTTCTTTAAAAGAACATTTACGAGAAACAGTTTTACGGGAGGCAGTACGTGCCTTCTAGAAATTTACAGCAGCGACTTCAAGATATTTTGGAAATGGGTAAAGAAATTGAGAATCGATCGCAGTATCTTTTCTGCCTTGCGTCTCTTCTTTATCTTTCTTGACTATTTGAGACCTAAAATCAATTATATTGGACGCTGCTGCTTTAACTGGATAGGCGATCGCCATCGTCAATAAAAGGGAAAAACCTTGAAATAACAGTCTTTTAAATTCAGTTCGCTGCTGTGAATTACAGGCATTAACTCTCTTAATAGTCTTCATATTTCCTTCAGACTTATAGCTAATTATTCTAAATAGCTGTAGAAGTCAGCATACAGAGTGACTAGAATCTTGTCTATCCAAATAGCGTCAATAATTATCCCAAAAGCGTTCTGTATCCTGGTGTAAGCAGAGCCAGAGAAAATGTCACAATATATTCATTAGAGAACATCTAGAAAATTACATCTAAGTAAACAAGATAGAACAATGCTGGAAATTCTAGAAATCAAAAAACATCTATTAGCAGGAGAAATTGAATCAGCTTTGCTAATAGTTGAAGAATTGGAAGAAATGGGGCGACAAAGCGAAATTAGAAACTTGGAGTCATTTTTGGTAATTTTATTAATTCATTTGATTAAAATACAAGTAGAAAAGCGTCTAACTAATTCTTGGAAATCATCAATAATTAATAGTCTTCTGGCTATTCAAAAACGCAACAAACTGGGAAAAAAAGCCCATTATATTTATGCTCAAAATTGGCAAGAATATCTAGAAGATAATTTTCTTACTGCTCTTGTTAGTGCTAGCCGAGAGGTGTTTGGAGGTATAGATTATATAGAATTAAAAACTAGGTGTGACCGCGTTTCTTTGTTAAATTTTGCCCATAGTTTATTACGATTAACCTACGACTATAATCAAGATGAATTGGTTGCAGAAATTGAAACCAAGCTTAAGGAATTTTGTGCTTAATTTAATAAGTTACTCCCTCCACACCTTTAAATTTTACCTTTCAAACAATCTCTGGGAGTTATGCCAAATTTGCGTTTAAAAGCAGCCGAAAAATGACCCAAATGGGTATAGCCAATATTATTAGCTACGGTAGCTACACTTAAATTACCTTCCCGCTAAATTACCTTCCCGCAACATCAGTTGAGCTTGTTCTAGACGATAATTCTGTAAATAATTAAAAACCGTAGTGCCATACAGTTGTTTAAATCCCTGTTGCAGTTTGCGATCGTTCAAACCAGCTAAACGAGACAGTTCCATTAAGGAGGGTGGATTGTCTATGTGTTGCACCAAAATATCTTTAGCATATTCAACGCGATCGCTCTTTTTTTATTACTAATTACAATTATGACTCTGTAGACAATTTATTATCTTTAATAATTAAGAAAATAATAAGATTTAAGCCCATTTATTTCCGCGCATTTGAACAAATTACTGCATTTTCCTGTAACCAAAGTAATTGCTATTTTTATTCTAAAAAAGTTTTCACTTCTCCATCAGGACTTAACAAAAGACGAATAGTAGCATCTTCTTGTTTTGCTAGTGGGGAAACAAAGGTTTCTCCCATCAAAGGAATATTAGTACGATCAAGATAAATCTGGGAAGCTTTTCCTAAAGGAATAATTCTTTTAATTGAACCATTAGGACTAAGAATTAAACGGTATTCTAAGGTTTGTTTTAAACCTGCTGGTGTTTGCCATTTAGTTTTAAAATATTGCTGAATTTCTTTGACTTGAGGAATTTCTGGAATCGAAGTTTGATTAGTTTTTCTTGCTATTTCTGAATTAGTTGCAATTTGATTTTGTTCAGCAGAAAAAGTGGGTAGAGAAGAAGTACCAGATGAATCAAGATTTTCTGATTGATTATTAGTTTGATTTGGTACAGAATTAGACTCGGATAAATTATCTTGCTCGGAATTATCAGAAGATTTTTGAGTAGGTGATGATGGTTTTACTAGATTAGGTTGAATAGTTATTTGTTGTTCAGAAGTTGCTGGTTTTTCTACTGATTCTGGTTTAACTGCTACTGTTGGTGGTGCTGGTTGAGGAATAGTAAAATTATTTGGTTCTGGTAGTGGAAATTTAGCTGGATCTGGAATATTCGGTGGTGCTTTTGGTAAATCTACTGGTGGTGGTGGTGGTAACTTTTCGGCAGACGATAAAGGTCCAGTTAGTTTAGGTTGAGCAACAGGTTTTTTGTCAGTTTCAGGTAATTTTGGGGGAACAATATCATTAATTTTGGGGTTAATAATTGTCGGTGAAGATTTTTGTACTGATGCTGTATTAGTTTCTTTTTTGGAGAAATAAAAAACTTTTACGCCTATAGCAGTTAAGCTTATTGTTAAAAGAGTTACTGCTGCTATACTGCCCCAAAGTAAAGGAGTTTTTTTAGTTCGATTTTTATTGAATGATTGAGGTAAAGCAGAAATTTCAGTTTGATATTCTTCTAAAGCACTGGAGAGATCGAATAATTGACTAGAACTGAGTTTAATGATTTGGTTGAGAGTTTGATTGTTTAAATTACCTAAATGTAATTCATGATTAACTAAATTTAAAGGTCTTAATTCTGGTTTATTAGTATTAGTTTTTGATTCTGAACTAGACCTAATTAATAAAGCTTGGTCGGAAGAATAATTTTCAACTAGAGATAATTGTAAAAAATTTTGTACGTAATTAGTAACTACTTCATAAAGTTGTTCTAATTGATTGTGATCGCCTTTGATGGTAACTTGTTTTTCGGTTGGTAATCTAGGATCGTCAAAACTGAGTTGAAATTGTAAATCTTTTAAAAGATTACGATCTGTCCAACGGTTTAGAGGCGAATTTTCAGCACAAATTTCTAAAGTACAAGTAGGGGGAGTAAAACGGCGAATAATTTTGTGTGAAGAGAACATAAATATTTACCTAAACAAAATTAAGTACACAGAAAAATAGTTTAATTATTAATATTATTAATTACCTCGCTTGACTAATTAATTCAATAAAAAGTCAATTTTTAAAAATTTAAAATAATTACTTATAACCTTCTAAAATTGCTAGCCAAAGTAAACGATGACCATTGTTTCCACTATAAAACAGCAAATCAATTAATAGTTTTAATGCTAGTTGATATAAAATCGTGGGAGTCATTTCTCGCTCTTCTGTCATTCTAGCTTGATAAGTATTAATAAATTTATCGATATAATCTCCGATCAAAGCAGTCTGATGGGGTTCTTGATTTTGTTCTGTAACTTGTTCGAGTAAATTAACTGCTCGACGCAATAGTTCTTGATGTTGTTTGGCTAAATAAGCAATAATTAAAACTAGCGATCGCGCTTCTTCAACATCAAGTTTTTTTCTTCCTCCCGAACTTTTTCGCAAAGGATTAGATTGACGCAATCGCCACAACTCAACTCTATCTGCGATCATTGATTCTAAATTAAGCTCTTTGGCTGCTTGTAACATTGCTTCAGAACTCAGATTAGCGATCGCTTCTAAAGACAACAAGATTAAGTCTAAATGAGCTTTAATATTATCTAGTCGATCAAGATCAGGACTTTTCAGCAGAGTCAATTCTTGCCAAGAAGATGCTGCTAAAGATGTTTTCGGAGTAAAACCCATAGTTTAGGCTATCAAAATGAACCGAGGACAGATTGCTTCCTCTTGTATCCAATCTAACTTTTTACTTGAAAATTGTGATCGGATCGCCCCAATCTAATTCTAACTTTTTCCGAGCATTTCCCTGATTAACGGCAATTTCTAGCCAATTATGACTCCCAGCTAAAGCAACCACTGTACCCTGTTCCACCTCACTATAAGTTTGCGCGATCGCCATAACCGTTTCTTTTACTTTTACTAACCAAGATTGTTTAATCATCTCTGCTGGAATATTAGTAATTAAATTCCCGAAGTGGTCTATATATTGAATACAACCAGTAATAGTAGTTTCTGTAATCTGCAACTGTGGCAAAGGTAAACTCACCAAACTAGCTGGATTGATCGACTTACCCATCTGATTTAAAGGGACACCACTCGCTAAATGCGCTCCTACTGGGGCAAAAATATCTCGACCATGAAAAGTCTGACTAGGATTCCTACTCAACCAATAATCAGAATTAGTTAATTCTACTGCTGCTAAAATCGAAGATTGACTTAAAATTCCACTAAATAAACCATTATCAGGACCAACTAAAAAACCGCCTGCAAACTCAATGGCAACACCTCTGCGCTTACTTCCTACACCAGGATCTACCACTGCAACATGAACTGTTCGCTCAGGAAAATAACTGTAGGCATTCAGTAAACAAAATCTTCCTGCTGAAATATTTTGAGGAGGAATTTCATGAGTAAGATCGATTACTTGTAAATCAGGATTAATCCCTGCGATTACTCCTTTCATTACACCTACATAAACATCTTGCCAGCCAAAATCAGTTAATAAAGTTAACACACTGGGCATACAATAATTTGTTAAATTTTTAGTTACAAAATATACTAAACAAGCAAAAAATGTTATGCTCTAATAGCATTCCATACAACAACTATTTATAAAAAAGAGTACACCATGAACAAAAATCGTCAGGAAATCTTAAAACAAGCTGCTTCGATTCACCGTGAAAGCCTTCGTAAAAGCTTAGAACACCGTTTAGAAATTGCCAGAACCAATGGTGATGACAGACTCATTAGACAACTTGAGGCAGAAGCTAGTTATTTACATATGAACTAAATTTTTTTTTTATTTATATCAATGATTAAACTAGATGGTGGGGTTGAGTTGATGTTTTCCCCACTATTTTTATATTTAAGTTAAATTTGCTAAAACAGCGCGATCGCTTATTGAATTTCACAAATGAGTGAGGTTAACAACTGCTAATGTTCTGGTTCATTGGACGCAGTAGATTTAATCAGTGGGACTTGAGCAACTTCTTCTAGACCAACAGAGGTGAGTATTTCTTTCCAGGTTTGTGCTAAGTTTTGATCATCTGGTTGTGCTGCTATTGATTGAGCTAGAGCAGTGATCATTTCGTGCCAAATACCTGCTTTGCCATACAGAGCAGCACTTTCTAGAGAGTTAGCATTTTTGAGACGTTCGCTTAAAATTGATTCTAATTCTACTCTTTTTATTTCTCCTTGTACCATTGGACTATCTGGTTGTAGACGATTGTTACACATAACCGCTAATGCCCACTTATAAGTTTTGCCGATTTCTAAAGGTGGTGCTTTCTTAGGAAAAGTAAGGCTAATGATTCCAGATTTACCCTTAAGAGGAATAACGGTTTGATAATAACTCTCACTCTTGTCATCGTGCCAACTAAAAAAAACTTTTTGGGCAGAATTTTCTGGTAAGTAAAATAACAAGGTAGGATGGGTAGCAACAGTTAATCCTTGATTAGTAACTGGTAATAAAGGTGTAAATGGCACAGTCACATTTTTTGTCTGTTGTAAGCATTGTCCATTGTCACGAGTTGCACCTCCGATAGTTGTTTGAGGTTTATTTGCTGCTGGAGGCTCGAAAGTAACCTTTACTCTAGTTTTAGTTTGAGCAACAGGAGAATGGGTTTGAGCCTGAGCTTGGTTACACCAATAAGGAGTTACTAAAATAGTTAAAGCAAAAAAAGTAAATAAAGATTTATTTTTAAATAAATAATTAAATTGATTAATTTTCATTTTTGAGGAGCAAATTAAAATCATGTATTTGCTTTGATTCTACGCTCGCAATCAAGAATTAATCATAAATTCAATGTAATATTATGGTGAATTTTTTTTGAATTTTGGTTTAAAATAGAGGCAAGATCATCCGTAAATATGTTTAGTTATAATAACAAGATTTATTCAGAGCTTAGTGCCATTCCTAGGGCTGTTTGGCGATCTCTTTTGCCTGATTTCCCTGGATTTTAAGCATTCTATTTAATTGCCATTGCCATTGTTTAGTGTTCAAAGGCTAGAGAGTAATAGCAATTGCTGGTTGCTCAATAGCGATCGCTTCTTCGTGATTTTCTAGAAGCCTAGCATTATTAGTTTTAGTTACTAGTTCTTCTCCAGCTTTAAATAGAGCTTGCTGATAGCGTTTCTCAATTTAAGTAAATACACTTAACTTATGTCTAGCACCTCTTAAAACACTTAATTTTGTATTTTATCAATCTGACAACCGCTATATTATTAAATTTGTATGAACAAAAATAATCTTAATTGATAGAAATAAAAATTTTAGGTGAAGAAGATTGAAAACGCTAGACAAAAAAAATCACTATATATATTATCTAAATAATGAGTTTTTACAAGGTTGACTAAAAAAAAATATTTTAATAATCTTCTTTTGAAAAAAAAATTACTAAAATAAAAAAAATATAATTTTGCAAATTTAAATATGATCGAAAAAATAATTACCTTTGAGGCAAATATAATAAGTTTATTTTATAAAAATATAGATAAATCAGCCCTGAATTTATACTGCAATATTTAACAAATCAGTACTTCATAAAACAATAAATTATTATTTAAAAAAAATTCTCTGAATTTAAATAGCACTAAATCGATTTGAATTGAGTATAATTTAAAGTTTTCCTTAATCAAATAAATTGAAGTAAACCATGGCAAATCCTCAACCTTCTGTCAGTATTGGTATACCTGTTTATAATGGCGAAAATTACTTAAGTAAAGCCTTAGATTCATTATTGAATCAAACTTTTACAGATTTTGAATTGATTATTTCTGATAATGCTTCAAGCGATCGCACTCAAGAAATTTGCTTAGAATATGCAGCTAACGATGCTCGAATTCGTTACTATCGTAATAATTCTAATCTAGGTGCAGCAGACAATTACAATCGTGTTTTTGAATTATCATCAGGTAAATATTTTAAATGGGCTGCCCATGATGATGTTTGCGCCCCAGATTATTTAGAAAAGTGTGTCGAAGTACTAGAAAATAATCCCGATGTAGTACTAGCTTATCCCAAAGCTTATTTAATTAACGAACAAGATCAGATCACTGGAATTTATACAGAAAATATTTCCATTACAGCGAGTAAACCCCATCAACGCTTATATCAATTATTAGAAACCTATGGTTGGTTTCACGGAACTCAGGCTTTTGGATTATTTAGACGCAGTGAGTTGGCAAAAACTGTCCTAATTGGCAAATATCCTCAAGCAGATCGAGTTTTACTGGCGGAAGTATCTCTTTTAGGTAAATTTGCCGAAGTTCCTGACTATCTTTTTCATCGTCGCAATCATCCTAAAATTTCCCAACGGGCTAACCCCAATGATGAATCTCTTTCAGTTTGGTATGACCCCAAAAATAAAGGAAAAATTACTCTGCCTCAATGGAAACGCTATAGCGAATACTTTCATGTGATCAAACGAACTCCATTGAAATGGGATGAAAAGCTTTTATCTTATCTACAGTTATGGAAACGTCTTTGTTTATCCCCAGGATTTATCAAGAGATTAAACAGCATTAGAGAAGATCTCACCAAAGCTACTCAATTATTAATTCTCAAATTTGCTAGAGCTAATTAAATCAAATAGCTGTGATCTTAAAGTGCCGAGTTGTCCAATCTTAATCCTTGAAAATCTATCAGTCTGGCATTTTGCTTAATTTATTGTGACAATTCAGCCTTAAAAATTATATGAAAATAGCTTTAGTGAATCAACCCTGGGATAGTGTTACTCCTCCAGTCCAGGCTGGTTCGATTCCAATTTGGAATTATCAAGTTGCTCGTCAATTAGCCCAATCTTGTCAAGTTGTGATTTATGCTCGTCAAAATCGCCAGCAAAAGGCAGTCGAATGGAATGAACAAGTAGAATATAGAAGAGTATCTGTAACTGGAGAAAAAATATTTAACGGTTTCAGCCGATTAATTAATAAATTAGCTCCAAAATCATATTATTTCGCCTCAAGTTTGTATGGTGTTAGTTATGCATTATCTTTAGCTTTAGATCTGAGGCAACAACAATGCGATGTCGTTCACATCCATAACTTTTCTCAGTTTGTCCCTCTGATTCGTACATTTAATCCTAACATCAAAATTGTTTTACATATGCACTGTGAATGGTTGAGTCAACTCGACCCAAAAGTAATGGCTAAAAGACTTGCTCATGTAGATCTGATTTTTGGTTGTAGTCATTATATTACAGACAAAATCAAAGCTTGTTTTCCCCAATTTGCAGAGCGTTGTCAAACAGTTTTTAATGGAGTAGATGTTGAGAAATTTCTTAAAAAGGGCGATTCTTCCAGCCAATCTGACTGTCTTAAGCTGTTGTTTGTCGGGCGTATTTCCCCAGAAAAAGGCTTACATACTTTAATTGATGCCTTCAAAATTGTTTTAGAACACTATCCCCAAACCCAATTACAAATCGTTGGACCAAACAAACCCACGCCAACAGAATTTATTGCAACTTTAAGCGATGATCCAACAGTAGCTAGTTTAGCTAAATTTGCTCCCGAACAATATTATTCATATTTGCAAAGTCAACTTTCATCTCAAGTTGCTAATCAAGTATCCTTTGTAGGTGGAATTAAACATTCTCAATTAGTACAGATTTATCAAGAAGCAGATGTTTTAATCAATCCTTCTTTAAGCGAATCTTTTGGCATGAGTTTAGTAGAAGCGATGGCAATGGGACTTCCTGTAATTGCTAGTCGCGTTGGTGGCATGACGGGAATTGTTGAAGAAGGAAAAACTGGTATCTTATTTGAACCTGATAACCCGATTGCCTTAGCTGAAGCAATTATGCAGTTAATCCAAGACGAACAACTAAGAACTGTCATGGGTGAAGCAGGTCGTCAACGAGTATTAAATTATTTTTCTTGGCAGAAAGTAGCAGAAAGTTTATTAATTCATTATTCTCGTCTGATGGAACTTCCCGAGCAATCTCTGGTTCAAAACTATGCCACGGAAAGTTTATAAATCATATTTACTTAGTTAGGAATCTAGGGGCGAACGGTCGTTCGCTTTTACATTTCCCTAAAAAACATTTTATTTGTTTCTATTTTGCTTAATTTTTTAAATTAGTCAGAGTTACTTTAAATAATCTTAAAAATTACTAAGCTTCTATAGTAATACAATAATTAACGTCTGCATTTTTTACTTTTTTTTATATGCTTGCAGATGAATTTATTTTAAATTTAGACAATGTAAAACTCGAAAATAAAGATTTACTTCCAGAATATTCTGGAATTTATTATGTAATAGATAGCGAACAAATAATTTGGTATATTGGCAGATCGATAAATTTACAAAGAAGATGGAATAATGAAAAGCCTCATCATCTATTTCATCAGCTTATCTCAATTGCTTCTCAAGAAAATCGGCAATTTTTTATTTATTATGATCAAGTAGCTATTAAGAAACTTCGGCTACAAGAGAAAAAACAAATAGCCAAATATCAACCACGTCTGAATTATACTCCCGTCGTTAAATATGTTAGTCAAAGTTTAGAGCAAAATTATTATGGTTCTGCTAAATCAGATCATAACTACAACTTAAAAATTATTTCAAAGTACAATTTGCTAAATACAGAAAGAAAAGAATTAGAACATTTTCAAAAAGAAAAAACAATTATGATAACTGAAAATGCACCAATCAACGATGAAGAAGAAAAAAAAGATTTTTTTGACTCAAATGACGTAAATTTAAAACAATTTAAGCGTAAATTTATCGATATAAAAAATGAAGAGATAGGATTGAATTTACAAATAGAAATTTGTATTGACCCACGTAATAGATTATTTGTAAGGCATTATACTTTATTTAATATTTATGGTTGGGGTATTAAAATCATAAATAAGAAAAATGACGAAGTTGTTGATAGCTGTTTTTTGAATTTAAATTCTCAATGTTATAAGTTATATAAATTTTCTTTTAAATGGTTAGGATACAAACTAAGTTGTGAAGATATTTTACTGATTGATGAAGAAGACGACTTTGAAATAGAAACACCAGCAATTATGCTACCATTTCGTATGTTTGTAGATTTAGTAGAATATTTATGGTTAAGCAATTCTAGTCTATCCAAAAATTTACAAGAACAAGAAACTGCA
Organism: uncultured bacterium; assembly: GCA_964562685.1. Taxonomy (GTDB): domain Bacteria; phylum Cyanobacteriota; class Cyanobacteriia; order Cyanobacteriales; family Xenococcaceae; genus Stanieria. The sequence continues at coordinate 36,652 of CAZLUP010000028.1, read as the reverse complement.
TGGTTCAAAAACCAAGATTTATCTACAAAAATAGCTAAATGGTTACATGATAATAATATGACGCTTAATAAACTTGTAGAGCAATTGAAATAGTTGTTTATCCTGAACTATAAATCAAAAATATTAGAAGCAATAGCCAAATCAAAATAGTTAAGCCAAGATTAGGGGATGTTTCATAGCTCTTAGATTGAGGATATCGAGCAATGAGGGAAACAGAACCCAATTTTTTCACAGATCTTTATAAAGAAAGTCTTGCCAAAGGCAAAGTAATTGGCAGTAACAACCCTGATGGAATTATTCGTCAGGGAATAGATTCAGAAAAAATAATAACTATCGACCACGGTGGTTTGCGTTTGCCTCCGCTAGTCAAACCTGGTTGGGGTAGAGAAGGAATTGCTTATGGTCCTTATATTCGTGCTAACGGACTAGCTTGTGCTTTTTTTGTCCTCAATGGTCACAATACCTCTCAATCAGGAGACTATGCTGAAAGTATCTTCCGCAGACTTAAACAATGGGCTTATGGTTCTCATCAACAAAATCCTATCCATAGATTTTTAGGTTGGCTGCGTAGTTATAAACGAGAAAGTTTGATTCAGCGCATCTATCGTTGGATTCTGAGTAGCAAAAAATATGTTGATATTCCTACTATTAATGAAAATTTAGCTGTGGGTTGGTTTTCCCAAGCAATTCCTCATCATCCTCTAGCAGAAGGAAATGGTTTTTATGTTCATGCTACTGGTACAGAAAATGGAGAACTTTGGGCAAGAGTAGGGGATCGACCATTACGAGTTATAAGAGGCTTACAAAATCTTCCCATCTATTATGTAGTCATTTTAAGAGAACAAGGAGCAGCTTATTATGCTGCATCTCTTCCTAATGCTCATGGTTTAGCTGCTTATCCCAATTTACGTCCTTTAGCGATCGCTCCTTTTGATCTCGATCAAATAGTTTATGCTGCCCTCTATCAAAGTGTGTTGGGACAAATTGGTTTTACTGTGGATACCAGAGTTTATGGTGCTAAAGTCCAACAGATTTCGGAACTCAATAATTGGTATGGTACTGCTTGTGCTGCCGATTCTCTCAAGGGTAATGGTTCGCTTGCTAATTCTCCTGCCGAAGTTGGAGGTGTATGGCAAGTCAAAACTGGTAGTTATCAACGCAAAGCCAATGGTATTAAAGCAACGGGTTTTGATAATTGGGCAATTTTAAATTCAGGAAATGAGATTGGATTAATTCATGTCATAATCCTCACCTCAGATGAAATTGCTGTGGGAGGAATTGTTTGGCGTATTCAGAATGAACAAAACTACTGGCGTTTGTTATTAAGCGATCGCAAATGTCAAGTTTGTTTGGTTGAAGATGGACAGGAAATAGAAATAGCTACCAGTATTGATTGGGGTTTAAAGACTAATAGTCTTAATTCGGTTCAAATCTCAGACGATGGGGAAACTATTGGGATCTATGTCAACTGTCAATTATTATTGGATCGATGGTTTACAGATACTCGACTGCAAAATGCTACGGGAGTCGGGATTTATACGGTTCAAGCTGATGTAGAACAGTACTATCAAGCTTTTGAAGCTCATCCTCGGACAGTACCTCTTCCTCCAGACCTCGATCTGGGTTCTCCCTGGCAAGCAGAGGGACAAGAAATTGTTGTCACCGATCAGTTTATAGGAACTGAAGAGGTAGATTTAGCAGATACAACTACTACTACAGGAAACAAGATTTGGCGTAGAGATATCGGACAGGGAAAAATTTTAATTACAGGTAATAATTCTGCTAAAGTGCGAGCTAATCCCCAAAATCCCAATCCTGGACGTACAGCTTATACTATTGACTGGGATTATCCTGATATTGCCGATCTTCAAGTAGATCTTACTCCACCAGGAACACAACGAAAGCAAAGAGAAAAGGGCAGAGGTGGTTTAATTTTTTGGCAAGACCGAGATAATTACATCATTATTAATAACTGGCTAGATGATTGCTACGGTGGTGCATCAATTTCTTCATTTTTCTATCTCAATGGTTTTGAAGATGTTTATGATGCCGTTTGGACTAATGTGGGTAGTCGAGTTTACTGGGGTGTGAAACATACTCTGCGGGTTGTTTTTGATGGGAACAATTACACTGTTTTTGTTAACCAAGAACCAGTTTTATATCGAGCTTTAACCGATGTTTATCCCAAAATAAAAGGCTTGAAAATTAATCGTGTTGGAATTGCTGCTAATTGGGAATGGGGTGATGATACTGGTAGTGTATTTGAAAATTTTGTGGCGAGAAAGTAAAACATTATTAACGTTTCTTAATGAGATAAATAGAGTTTAATATCTTGGTTTTTTGTTAATCGTTGATGGTTAATTATTAATTATTAATGGTTGATTGTTTGTCAATCATAGATAATGCTCTTGCTTTAATAGCAGCTAAGTCGATTTTATCTAATATTTCTTGTTCAGAATAAACACCTCCAAAAGCTTCTTCAGCAGCATCTCTTAAAGCACGCTCAATTGCTTCATCGATAATCTCTTTTAAGTCTGAAGTTGAAGCATAATAACCATTAGATTTTCTTCTCTTATTTGTTCTTTTGATCTGTTCTACGGAGTTGAGAATAGAATTATTCCAAGACCTAGTAGTTCTTCCCTCAGCTTGTTGCTTGATTAGATGTAGTAGTAAAATGACAGTGTAACTATATATTTTATTAAGTTTGTCTTCTAATGACATTTCTTCCAAGCGATCTACTAGGAGTAACGCTGTTTTATAATCATGTGCTTCGATACTTTTTCTAAGTTCGATTAGTTCTTCAGACATATTTTTCTTTAGGCAGACTCGGAAAAATTTTATCATTTTTATATGATAAAACTTTGACTGGGAGAAAGATTATTCGATTTTTTAGTAGGGTAATACTTGTTATTATTGATTAGTTTTTAGAGAAAACAATGAATATCAAAAAATTCTACCGAAGGTTAATTAATCGTTTAACTCATTGGAGAATCAAAAATCATGATTTCACGATGCGACAGGGAATTGGCAAGGGATTAAAATTTAATGCGGGAAAAGCTAATCCCGAAACAGCTTTAGGTACTTATGAACTGCCAGTCCAACAAGCTTTATCTAATTATCTTAAACCTGGGGATGTATTTTATGATATTGGGGCGAATGTGGGCTTTTTTACAGTTATTGCAGCTAAATTAGTTGGTTCAGCCGGAAAAGTTTATGCTTTCGAGCCAGATCGAGAAAATGCTGATCGCGTAAGTCATAATCTTCAATTAAATCAATTTACTAATACTACAGTTTGGCAAAAAGCAGTTTCTCATACTACGGGAACGGGAGAATTATTGTTAGCTGAATATTCTGGAGGTCATACTTTATCTGTGGTTGACCGCCCTCCCGATTTCGCTGGTTCAACCGTAGTAGAAATAGTATCTATCGATGACCTAATTAATCAAGGACAATTAACCCCTCCTAATCTGGTTAAAATTGATGTTGAAGGGGCAGAATTGGATGTTTTGCAAGGAATGCTACAAACAATTAAACAATATCAACCGATTATTATTTATGAAGTTGATGCTGCTAAAGCAGATTCTTTTCAACAAAAAAATGAATCTATAACCAATTTAATCTCCTCTTTAAACTATCAAATCGTGCCTTTAGAAAATTCCTACAAAGAGATTAACTGGCACGTCGGACACGCAATCGCAATTCCTGTTCTAAGTCACTAATTCTCTACAACTAAGCTAAACAATCAATTTAACCTGACTATTCTTGAGAGTGGTCTGACTTTGTTATTACAAGATCGATTCATTCTTAAGAAATTTATTTGATCTAACTTTAATCTTTTTCTTTTTATCAATTGACGAAATCTTTAGTGGTCATGAAATTTTGTCTAGATATTTAGAAAAGCGATTTGATACCACAGGTTTGTTTGCTTATGCTTGGGTTATCCCTGGTGCTGGATTTGTTTTAATTTGTTTGGTTAGTTTTTGGAAATTTTTAATGAATCTTCCTTTTAGAACCCGAAATCTATTTATTATTGCTGGAGGCTGTTTTGTTGGTGGTGCGATTGGGATAGAAATGATTGGTGGACAATATGCAGATTTATATGGAGAAGCTCAAGATATGACTTACTCAGTAATTGCCACTTTTGAAGAATCACTAGAAATGATGGGAATTATTCTTTTGATTCACGCTCTTTTAGATTACATTACCAAGTACATTAAACTAATTGTAAAAATTAGAATTGACGGAATGTAAACTATTTTTTGCTCAGAATCAATGAGACGAATTATTACATTATTGTGCTTGGGATTTTTGATTTTTTTGGGAATAATTATCCTGTATCAATACCAGAATAGGGATTTGAGTTATGGCAATATCATCGCTAATTCTTTAGTTTTCCAGCATAAAGTTATCGATTCCGATCCACCGTCAGGAAATAAATGCTGTTTGGATGTTCTGGCGGTTGGAGATGTTGATGGAGATAAACAAGCTGACATTATGGTCGGTTCCCAAGAATCAATCGGAATGGTTTGGTATCATTCTCCTGATTGGACTCGCTATCTAATTACAGAAGGGGAATTTACTACCGATGGTGAGATTGCCGATTTAGATAATGACGGGGATGGCGATGTTGTTATTAGTGATTATGGCAAAGACTCAATCGCTTGGTGGGAAAATACAGGCAAGCCCTTGGAAGCGTCAGGATGGGTACGACATCAGATTGGCGATCGCTTTAGTCACGATCTAGCAGTTGGAGATGTTAATGGGGATAATCGTCTGGATGTAGTCATGTTTAGGAAAGACAAACCGAGACAATTAACTTGGTTTGCTGCACCGAATAATCCTCAAGATACTTGGGAACGTCATGAGATCGATACCCCTCCAGGAGAAGGTTTAGATTTAGGTGATTTAGATGGGGATGGAGATCTTGATCTTGCAGCTAGTCATAATTGGTATGAAAATGCAGATAGTCAGGGACTTAGTTGGACTAAACACCAGGTAACCAAGAGTTGGGGGACAGAAACTCGCAACATTATTGCTGATTTTAACCAAGATGGCAAATTAGACATTGTACTTTCCCATGCTGAAGGTAAAGGTAGGTTGTCTTGGTTTGCTAATCCCAATTGGGAAGAACATCCCATTGAATCAGAAAATTTAAATGGTTGTCATAGTTTAGAAGTAGCCGATTTTGACCATGATGGCGATTTGGATGTGTTTGCTGGAGAAATGAATACTGGCGGTGGACAAGTCATGGTTTATGAAAATGTAGGCGAAAACCAATGGAAAAAACTGCTACTGTCTCAAAATGGTACTCATAATGCTCGGATTGGAGATCTCAATAACGACGGGAATATCGATATTGTCGGCAAAAACTACACAGGCAAAAAAGCCGTTGAAATCTGGCAAAATCTTTCTTCCCAACCTAAACTAACTCTCAATAATTGGACTTATATCGAAGTAGATAATAGTCGATCATCTTTTAATCAAAAAGTTCGTTATTTTGGTCTAGCAATGGAGGATGTTACAGGAGATGGTTATTTGGATCTAGTTTCGGGACGGTATTTTTATCGTAATCCAGGCGGTGACATGACTGGTAAATGGTCGCGGGTTACTTTTCCGACTAACGTTGATGCCATGTTGATCGTAGATGTAGATGGAGACGAAATGGCGGATGTGATTGGGGAGGCGTTACCAAATATATACTGGTTAGAAGCTAAAGATTCTCAAGGTAATGATTGGTCAGTTCAACAAGTTGCTACCATGCCAAAAACTGGTCATGTCAATGGACAAGGCTATCAATTGGCTCAAATTATTCCTGGTGGCAAACCAGAAATTTTGCTAGCAGGTGGAAATGATGACAGAGAAATCTATTATTTTGAAATTCCTGACGATCCTAATAATGGTAATTGGTCAAGCACTCTAATTACTAATCAAGCTACAGATGAAGGAATTGGAGTAGGCGACATTGATAGAGATGGGGATTTGGATATCGCAGCAGGAGATATGCACAGTTGGGATAAAAAAGTTGCTTGGTGGGAAAATCCAGGCAATGGCAAGGGAAATTGGACTAAACACAAAATTGGTAAGGTAGCAGAATGGGCAGATCGTTTTGCTCTTGCCGATCTTAATAAAGACAATCGGTTAGATTTGGTGGTTAGCGAAGAAAATAGTGGCAAAGAGTCAGATGCTCAGGTTTATTGGTTTGAACAGCCAGAAAATAGTCCAAATTCGGCTTGGATTCGTCATGTTGTCACCACTCAATACACTACTAATAGTATGGATGTGGCAGATTTTGACCAGGATGGCTTAGTTGATATAATTACGGGTGAGCATCGCGGTAGCAAAAAAGTCAAACTTTGGAAAAATCTAGAGCGCGGTTTTACTTGGCAAGAAATTTTAGTTGACGAAGGCAAAGAAAGTCATTTAGGTACTAGAGTGGCAGATTTAGACCGAGATGGTGATTTAGAAATTGTTAGTATTGCTTGGGATAATTATCCTGCGCTTCATCTTTGGCGTAACGATGCGAAAAAGGTAACCACAGCTAAGAAGAATTAAATAATCCTGAAATTGACAAAGAGACGAGTTTCGTGATTGTTTATTAATCTTGGGGTTAATTTGGATTTGAACCATGAAATGTAAACGAGTTGGTGTTATCGGTGGCGGACAATTAGCTTGGATGATGGCAGAAGAGGCACAAGCTTTAGGAATTGAATTAATTGTGCAAACTCCTAGTCAAGACGATCCAGCCGTAAGTAGAGTTACGGAAGTAATTTTAGCTCCGATAGATGATGCTGAAGCTACTGCTAAGTTAGCTACTCGTTGCGATTTAATTACCTTTGAAAATGAATTTATCAACCTTGAAGCATTACAACTTGTAGCACGACAGGGAGTTTCTTTTTGTCCTAGTTTAAATGCCTTATCTCCTTTATTGGATAAATACGAGCAACGCTCTTATTTACAACTAATTGGTTTGCCTGTACCTCAGTTTAGTGCGATCGCTCTAGGAGAAAATGCAACTTCTCCCTATGGTTTTCCTGTGGTTTTAAAAGCGCGTCGTCATGGTTACGATGGACAGGGTACATTTATCCTCAAAGATCACCAAGCTTTAGCAGAAATCTGTCAGCGTTTACCAACTTCAGAAATGTTGATCGAAGAATATATTCCTTTTACCAAAGAATTAGCTGTCATGGCTGCTCGTAATGCATCAGGAGAAGTGGTAACCTATCCTGTAGTCGAAACCTATCAGCAAGATCAAGTTTGTCGTTGGGTAATTGCACCTGGAGATGTGTCCGAAGAAATTCAACAACAAGTAAAAGCGATCGCAACTACTTTATTAACTAAGTTAGAAGTGGTAGGAATTTTTGGCATCGAATTGTTTTTAACTCCCGACGGTAGGGTATTGGTGAATGAAGTTGCACCACGTACCCATAATTCAGGACATTATACTCTGGATGCTTGTGATACTTCTCAGTTTAAAATGCAATTACAAGCTGTTACTGACTTACCTTTAGGTTCTCCTCGACTCAAAGCTGCTGGTGCAGTGATGGTAAATTTACTTGGTTATGAACATTCGGAAAATGATTATTTAAAGATCACAGATCAATTAGCTGCCATTCCTAGCAGTTACGTTCATTGGTATGGCAAAAACCAGTCTCGTCCAGGTAGAAAATTAGGTCATGTTACTATTTTACTACAGCAAGAGGAATTATCTCAAGCAAGACAAATAGCTGAAAAAATTGAATCAATTTGGTATCAAAAGTAGTTATTATATTTTTTTATTTTTTAACTACATCAAAATAGGTTAATAAAGGTTGAGGTTCGGCAATGCCATAACCCTGAGCATAATCAACTCCAAGTAGTTTTAATTTTGCCATAGTCGCGTAATTATCCACAAATTCGGCAATTGTTTTAATCTTCATAGTATGAGAAACCTGATTAATTGCTTCGACAATCGTACAGTTAATTGGATTATCTAATAAATCCTTAATAAAAATTCCATCTATTTTTAAATAATCGACTGGTAAATTTTTTAAATAAGCAAAAGAAGACATCCCACTCCCAAAATCATCAAGAGCAAAAGTACAACCTACTTGTTTAAGTCGAGTAATTAAATGTCTGGCTTTATCTAAATTTGCGATCGCAGCAGTTTCAGTAATTTCAAAACAAATTATTTTAGGAGGAATCCGATGTAAATAAAATTGTTCTTCAATAAAATCACTTAAGCTATCATCATCTAAACTTTGACCAGAAAGATTAATAGTATATAAGTTTTTAATACTACTTTTTTGTTGTCGATAATAAGCTCCTTGGGTGGCAAATAAATTAGAAATTGTCCAGCGATCAATTTTTTTCATCAAGTCATAACGTTCGGCAATGGGAATAAAACTCATTGGGGATAGAATTGTGCCGTTATCATCTTGCAAACGTAATAATACTTCGTAGTGTTCTCCTGCATCATTAAAGTCTTGTAGCGGAACAATTGTTTGATAATATAAACGAAATTTGTTTTGTTCTAAAGCTTGCTGAATTAAACTTAACCAACGCATTTCTTGAGATTGCTGCGCTAGTTCTATTTCTTTATTATGTACTAAATAAACTTGGTTTCTTCCTTTGGTTTTAGCTGCGTAACAAGCAGCATCGGCAGCTTTTAAAACTCCAATGGAATTATCATACTGAGGGCTACAAGAAACCACACCAATACTAATACCCAGATTAAAAACTTTATCTTGCCAAACAAATCTAAATTTTTGAATACTAGTTAATAAGTTATTAGCAATTTCTAAAACTTTTTCGATGGGATAGGGATTAAGAATAACAGCAAATTCGTCTCCTCCTAATCTTGCCACAGTATCTTTAATCGGAACTTGAGCTTGTAATAAAATGGCAATTTGCTTGAGGAGTTCATCTCCTGCAAAATGACCGCAACTATCATTAATAATTTTGAATCGATCTAAGTCTAGATATAATAAAGTATAGTCATAATCTGAATAATATTTCTTTTGAAAAATTTGTTTAAGTCGATGTTCAAATTCACGACGATTAATTAATCCAGTTAATTCATCATGAGTAGCTTGCCAAGAAAGTTTTTGGGCAATTTCTCTTTCTTTAGTAATGTCATGAAATACAATTACTGTCCCAATAATTTGTTGATTTTGAGATTTAATTGGTGCTGCGGAAATTTTAATAATAAATTCTTGTTGTGATTTGCTCACTAAACAAGCAAAGTTAGGTATTTTATCAAAAATATTGTTTTTGGCGACAAGCTTTTTAGGAATTAAATCAGTTAAGAATTTTTTCGTAATTTCATCTTTAATTTGAAAAACTTGTTCTAGTTGATAATTTTGAGCTTCTTGTTTATTCCATCCTGTTAAAGTTTCGGCAATGGGATTAAGATAAACAATTTTACCTGTAGCATCGGTAGTAATAACTGCATCGCCAATCGATTGTAATGTAACTTGGGCTAATTCTTTTTCTTTATACCAAATTTGTTCAATTTTTTTACGCTCAAGATTACTGCTAACCAAACTATCTAAAATCTGATTTAAGGCTTGATACATTGCCTCCATTTCATTTTCTTCGTCTATTTTGAGTAAATCATTCTGAAACATTTCATGATTGATGTTATCAGCAATTTGATTGGCTTGTTCAACAACTTTAGTAATTGAAGTTTGTAATTGAGATGCGATCGCTTTAGCACCAAAAATGCCAATAATTAAAATAATTAAGTTAAAAATAATACTTAAAATTAAAGCAGAATAATTTTCTTTATAAGTAGCAGCTAAAGAACCAATGATATGATTGTTAAGACGAGTGTATATTTTTTCAATTACACCTTCGATTGATTTTTTAATTTTGATTGATTCGGCAATTATAATATAAGCTTCTTCAATTTTACCTCGATTCAGCATTGCGATCGCTGTATTAACATTATTAATAAATACTTGATTTTGTTGTTCTAGTTGAATAAATAATTGTTCTAAAAATTGATAGTCTTCTTGGTCTTGATTTAACCGAAAATTACCTTCTTTAATTTGTTCTTCTTGTGCAGCTTTGATCGCTCGTTCTTGAGCTTGTTTTAATTCTTTTTGAAAAAGTTGATTAGTTTGTTTTAAAATTTTGATTTGCTGCTCTATCTCTGGTTGAATTGCTTGGTTCTTAAGCCGGCTTAATCGAAAAATTTGTTCAATGATTTTTTGTTGTTCTTGTTGATATATTTCAAGATTACGAGTTTTTTGATAAAGAGGATTGTCTGAGGTAGTTACTTCTTCTAATTCTCGATATATTTTTTGTAGTTCTAAAAATAAATTTAAAGTAACTCCACTAAGACATAAAGAGAGAAAGGTTGCTAATAAAGCAATTTTTCTGGCTAAAGTCAATTTAAAAACAAAATTTTTAGGTGACATTACTGAGATAGATTTACTTCGGGCAAAAAATCTATTCATAAATCTATTCATTGAGGTTGGATAGTTATTGATAAAATTCCCCAAAAAACAGATAAAAGTAACAAAGATTTTTAAAAAGTTGTGATCTCAATCGCTATTTACAATTAAATTAGATGTTTTTTTTAAATAAAAGTAACTTAAACTAGATTTAATTGAAGATTTGTAGATTAAGCTATGAACTTAGAAACAGCATTGGCATCAGTAGATCAGATGATATATGCCAAGACGGGAAAACACCTCAGCAATCTACAAACTATTATTGTCAAAAAAGTTTGGCAGGGAAAAAAATATTTAGCAATAGCAGATGAATATGGTTGTACAGAAGGTCATGTTAAAGATGTTGCTTCATGGCTATGGAAAATTTTATCAGAAGTATTAGAAGAAAAAGTAAATAAAAATAATTTCCGAACAATTATACAGAGAAAATTATCTTCAGTTTCTCTCGTTAAAACTTGGGAAGTTAAATCAACTTTTTTAGCTTCTGGTTCTACTAATTTTATTGGGAGAGTTCACGAACTTACCTATTTACAAACTTTAGTTGATCGAGGCAGTAAAATAATTGTTATTCAGGGAGAAGGAGGAGTTGGAAAGACAACTTTGGCACAATATTTTTTATTAAGTCAAGGTTTTTCTCTGGTATTAGAAGTTTTAATGGCGAAAGAAACTCAAAACATTACTTCTGTAGAAAGTATTGTTGAAGAATGGCTACAAAGAGATTTACATGAAGAAGCTGGCAAAGAATTTGGTGTTACTTTAGCTAGGTTGAAGCGATGTTTAGAACAACAAAATATTGGGATTTTAATTGATAATTTAGAACCTGCTTTAGACCGAGAAGGGAAAATAATTGCTGCTCATCGTAACTATGTGGAATTGTTGCGAGTATTAACCGATCTAAAAATTAAATCTATTACTATAATTACTAGTCGCGATCGCATTTGTGAAGCTGATCTAAATTTAGAACATTATCGTTTATCAGGATTAAATTTAGCTGCGTGGCAAGAATTTTTTTCTCAACGTCATATTTCAACTAATTTAATAACTTTATCAAAATTACATCAAACCTATGGTGGTAATGCTAAAGCAATGGGAATTTTAGCTGGAGTAATTCAAGAAGATTTTGCTGGTAATCTAGAAATTTATTGGCAAGAAAATGCTAACGATCTTTTAGTAGAAATCGAATTAAAAAATTTAGTTGCTCATCAATTTGATCGCTTACAAAATCTTGATGAACAAGCTTATTTATTACTTTGTCGTTTAGGGTGTTATCGTTATCAAGACATTCCCCAAATTTCGCGCTCGGGATTGTTAACGCTATTGTGGGATGTAGAGGAAAAGCAAAAGCGAAAAATTATTGAATCTTTACGTAATCGTTCTTTAGTCGAATTTTCTCAAGGAAAGTATTGGTTACATCCTGTGATTCAAGCAGAAGCAATTCTTCGTTTACAACGTCAAGGAGAATGGCAACAAACTCATCTTAAAATTGCTCAATTTTATACAGCAAGTGTGACCAAAATTAATAGCATTCAAGACGGTTTGACTGCCTTAGAAGCCTATTATCACTATGTCGCTATCCAAGACTTTGAAGCAGCAGGACAAGTTATTATTAATAGTCGCAATAATCAATGGGAGCAATACTTAAGTTTAGGAAGTACTCTCTATCGCCTAGGATTAATTCAACCTTTGCTTGCTGCTATTACTCAAATTATCGAAAAAATTTCAACAATTGAAAAACGAAGTGAATTAAATAATATTTTGGGTGATTTATATTGGATTTCTGGTCAAGTTCATCAAGCGATCGCCTGTCAAGAAGCGACTATTGCTGCTGCTACTCAATGTTTAAATAATCTTACTGAATTAGAAGCAAATCCTTATCGAATCTATTACTTAAAAATGTTACAAGTAGATTCTTTACTAAGTCTAGGATTGTATCAAATCGATCTTGGGGAATTAGAACAAGCAGCTAGTTTTTTTCAACAAGTAATTAATTTAGCTAATCAAACTAGACACCATTCCTGGGCAGAAAAAGCTGCCATCTGTTTAGACTTAGTTAATTCTGAGCGGCAACAATCTCAATTTGATTATCAAGCTAGCGAAAGATTTTATCGATTAATTATTATTGATAGTCATCCTGAATATAATACTGGTCGTTTTGTATTTTTTATCCAAATTTTAGGTCAAACTCATTTAAATTTAGGAGCAACCACTAAAGCTCAACAACTATTTGCAAGAGCGATCGCTTTTTCTCAATCAAGTAATTACACTCAAGTCAAAGCCAAAGCTTTAAGTGGTTTAGCTGTGATTTATCGACAAGCAAACCAGTTGGAAACTGCCGAACAATATCATCAAACAGCAATTAATTTACTAGACAAGATTGGAGCTAAATGCGACCTAGCAGAAGCTTATTTTCAATGGGGTTTAACCTTACAAATCAGCAGAAAAATTGAGGATAGTAAAATTTATTTTGAGCGCGCCAGCCAATTATTTCAACAAATCAACGCACCGAAACAATTAGCAAAAATTAGAAATCAATTAGAATAAATAAGATCAAGTCCATCTTACTTAAACGTGAATACTGTAGCGGTCGCACTGCAATTTAAATAGTGCGCTCGTAAGATTAAGAATGTCAGAATGAAAATTAAGCAAAAATATCTCTCAAATTTTTCTAATCCTGTCATAAAATCTCTCAATCAATGGGCTAATCTCATAGCTATTGTAGTTAGTGTCTCTTTCATTGTATTAGTTACGCTTTTTCCTTTTAATTTCACTCCCACCAATTTTTCTTTTCAAGCAATTAATAATCATTTGGGGGCTAAAAGCGATCTTAACGATCTCGTCGGCAATGTCTTGCTGTTTATGCCTTTTGGTTTCAGTTTGGTTGGTTGGTTGCTTAAGAGCAAAATTAAGATATTATGGGCGATTATTTTAACTATTCTAGCTAATACGGCTTTATCCTTAACCGTAGAAATCCTACAAATATTTTTGCCCTTAAGGAGTCCCGACTATAGTGATGTCATTACTAATAGCACAGGTGGATTGTTAGGAACGATCAGTTATTGTTTTTGGAATTTAGCTAAATTTAAAAGTCAATTATCCAGATTGGTTAAGACAATTAAACCTCTGCTATCCAGACAAAAATTAGCAGCAGCCTTAATTATTTGGGTACTTTTTACTGGTTTTATGGCTTTAGCTTTACAAAGAGCAACTTATCTCAGTAATTGGGCTACTGACTTCCCTTTAGTATTAGGTAACGAAGCTACAGGCGATCGCCCTTGGCAAGGTAAAATCTCTCAACTAGCGATCGCTCCTAGAGCTATAGATGAGTCAGAAATTGCTCAAGTTTTTGCCAACCAAGGTTTTTTGAATACAGAGTCATTAATTGCTAACTATGCGTTGACAGGAGAGGATCATTATCAAGATCGAACTAACCAATTACCCGATCTAATTTGGCAAGGTACTCAACCTCAAAATCAAGTCACTCCAGGAGTTAATTTAACTTCTGACTCTTGGTTATCCACTCCAACCCCAGCAACCAAACTTGCTCAAAAATTACGTCAAACTTCCCAATTTACAATCAGCACAATTGTAGCAACAGCTAATTCACAACAAAAAGGACCAGCACGAATTATTACTCTTTCCAGCGATCCTTTTCATCGCAACTTTACTTTAGGACAGCACTATAGTTACTTAGTCTTTCGTTTACGGACTCCGATTACAGGAGAAAACGGGATGTATCTTGGATTAAGTGTACGAGGTATATTCAAAGATACTCAACCAATTCATTTAATTATTACTTATAAACATTCATTTTTAAGACTTTATGTTAATAGCCCAGAAAACTTGTATATCTTAGGATTAACTCCAGAAAGCACCTTATTTCGCTATTTATTCCCCTTTGAAGGCGATAGTCTTGATTTAAACAAACTTGGTTTATTTATCACCAAATTAATGTATTATTGGCTATTTTTTGTGCCTTTAGGAATTCTGACCGCTTTAATCATCACTTTGTTTCCAACCAGATTAAGCTTCACAATACTATCGTTTATGGGTGGAATTGTTGTCCCTGCACTTCTTCTAGAACTATTAATTCGGGGAGAATATGGTTTAAGACTAGACAATTTGAGCCTTAGTATTGCGATCGCGACAATCACAATGTTCTTAGTTAGAAACAGATTAATTGTTTGGTTACATTCCACCTAAATTCAAACAAAATTTTTTCCTAATTTAAATACTTTTGCACCCCAATAGATTCCCGAGAATTCTCTTCAGCTAGTGATGGTTTTAACTGCCAAAGAGGGTCAAATTGTGCTAAAATTTTAAAGTAATTTGCTACTATATCACGATTTATTCCATAAAAAAGAGCAATTATTCTCATTTTTTAGCTCTTAAGGTGAATTATTAGATATTTTCGGAGTTTTTAACCCTATGACCTCTTCCCAGGAACGGATTATTCCTACCGATCTGAGTAATGAAATGTCTCGGTCTTATTTAGAGTACGCCATGAGCGTCATTGTAGGACGGGCGTTACCAGATGCTAGAGATGGTCTGAAACCCGTGCATCGTCGCATTCTCTTTGCCATGTATGAGTTGGGCTTAACTCCAGATCGTCCATTTCGTAAATGCGCCCGTGTTGTCGGAGAAGTTTTAGGTAAATATCATCCCCATGGTGATACTGCCGTATACGATGCTTTAGTAAGGATGGCGCAAGACTTTTCGATGCGCAACCCTCTAATCAATGGTCACGGTAACTTTGGCTCAATTGATAACGATCCCCCCGCAGCGATGCGTTATACTGAGTGTCGCTTACAATCCTTGGCAACTAACGCTTTATTGCGCGATATCGAAGCAGATACAGTAGATTTTGTCGATAATTTTGACGGTTCTCAACAAGAACCAGTTGTTTTACCAGCTAGACTACCTCAGTTACTTCTCAATGGTTCATCAGGGATCGCGGTGGGGATGGCGACGAATATCCCTCCTCATAATCTAGGTGAGTTAGTCGATGGCGTAATTGCCTTAATTCATAATCCAGAAATTAGCGATCTGGAATTAATGAAATATATTCCTGGTCCCGATTTTCCTACAGGTGGACAGATTTTAGGCAGAGGAGGCATCAAAGACGCTTACCTGACTGGAAGAGGTTCAATTACCATGCGTGGGGTAGCAGAAATTGAAACTATTCATCCTCGAGGCAGACAGGAACGAGAAGCGATTATTGTTACGCAATTACCCTATCAAACTAATAAAGCTGCACTGATTGAGAAGATTGCTGAATTAGTTAATGATAAACGTCTAGAAGGAATTTCGGATATTAGAGATGAAAGCGATCGCAGTGGAATGCGGATCGTGATTGAGTTAAAAAAAGATGCTTATCCTCGAGTAGTTCTCAACAATCTATACAAACAAACCCCCATTCAAGCTAATTTTGGCGCAAATATGCTGGCTATAGTGGGTGGAGAACCTCAATTATTAACCATTAAACGGTTCTTGGAAGTTTTTCTGGAGTTTCGGGTCGAGACAATTACCAGAAGAACTCAATATCAACTCCGCAAAGCCGAAGAAAGAGATCATCTCTTACAAGGATTATTAGTTGCTTTAGAAAGTATCGATCAGGTTATTCAATTAATCCGTCATGCAGCCGATACTGCTACTGCTAAAGATGAATTAATTCAGACATTAAATCTATCTGAAACTCAAGCAGATGCCATTCTGCAAATGCAACTACGACGACTTACCGCTTTAGAAGCAGAAAAAATTCAAGCAGAACACGAAGATTTACTCAGACAAATCATCGATTTTCGCGATATTTTGGCAAGAAAAGAGCGGATTGAAGCAATTATTGAGGAAGAAGTTACCCAAATAAAAGAAATTCACGCTACTCCGCGTCGAACAGAAATTATTCAAGGAGAAGGAGAACTTCTCGATACCGATTTAATTGCTAACGAACAAGCCGTCATCATTTTAACTGAACAAGGATACATCAAACGAATGCCTGTTAGTACCTTTGAAGCACAAAATCGAGCAACCAGAGGTAAAGCAGCAGCCAAAATCAAAGAAGATGATGTGATCGAACATTTTCTAACTTGTTGCGACCATGATACCGTATTATTCTTTAGCGATCGCGGTGTAGTCTATTCGATTAGTGCTTACCAGATTCCTGCTGCTTCTCGGACAGCTAGAGGTATTCCCATCGTTCAGATGTTACCCATTTCGCAGGCAGAAAAAATTACTTCTCTGGTTTCTGTCAGCGAGTTTACCGATGACGAATACCTGATCATGCTGACTCAAAAAGGTAACATCAAAAAAACTGCCCTATCTGCGTTTAGTAATATTCGTGCTAACGGTTTAATTGCCATTTCCCTCGAAGAAGGCGATGAACTCAGATGGGTACGTTTAGCGAGAGCAGAAGATAGTGTTATTATTGGTACGCGCAAAGGGATGGCAATTCACTTCAAAGCTGATAATCAGCAATTACGACCTTTAGGAAGAGCAACTAAAGGTGTTAAATCGATGAAATTAAAGAGTGAAGATGAATTGATCTCGATGGATATTTTGCCTTCTCAAATAGTTGCAACTATTGACACTAACGGTGAGGAAGAAGAAGAAGAAACAGACACAGAAGAAATCATCACTGAAGAAACTAATCCTACTGGTCCTTGGTTACTCGCAATCACTAATAATGGTTATGGTAAACGAGTACCTGTGACTAAATTCCGTTTACAAAATCGTGCTGGCATGGGAGTAAGAGCAATCAAATTTAAAAATGCCAACGATAAACTAGCTGCAATTCACGTAGTTAATCCTGAAGATGAATTGATGATCATCACTAACCGAGGGATTATTATTCGTCAGGCAGTCGATGCTATTTCTCTCCAATCTAGAAACGCTACGGGAGTTAGAGTACAAAAACTAGATGGCGATGATGCGATCGCTGCTGTAGCTTTAGTACCTCCTGCTGCTGAAGAAGAACCAGTTTAACTCGATTGCTGCAAAACTTGAACTTTCTAGTCAAAAGCTTTAGCAATCAGGTTTCGGGCAATTTATTTTAATCAGTTAAGCAAACTTTTTTCCGAATCAAAGCTATGGGGATCAAAGTTGAAATTTTACCTCATAATCCTAAGTGGCATGACGAATTTACCAAAGAATCAAATCGGATCGCTTTGGTTTTGGGCGAAAATGTAGTCGCAATTCACCACATTGGTAGCACAGCCATTCCCAATATCTACGCCAAGCCTATCATTGATTTCCTAGTTGAAGTTAATCATTTGACTCAAGTAGATCGATGTAATTGTGCAATGCAAGAATTAGGCTACGAAGTGATGGGTGAGTTTGGTATTCCCCGTCGTCGCTATTTCCGAAAGGATAACCAACTTGGGATCAGGACGCATCACGTCCATGTGTTTGAAGCTGGTTCTTCAGAAGTAGAACGTCATCTAGCCTTTCGAGATTATATGATTGCTCATCAAGATCATGCTCAACAATACAGCCAACTCAAGCGCGAGTTGGTCAAAAAATTACACTGGAGTGATATAGAAGGTTACATGGACGGCAAAGATGAATTTATCAAAGAAATGCAAAAAAAAGCAGTTGAATGGCAGAGAATGGTGAAAAAAGCTTAAATATTTTTTAAATTACCAAAATTTTTGGGGACGTATCATACTACGTCCTTTATTTTTTAAGAATGAAAGCCAACAGATATAACAATAGATGGATTTTGCTATTACTCTATCTATGATACAAGTAGTTAGGTTAACCCAATTCTTTTAAAAGTTGATTATATCAAAAACAAATAAATCTACATAAATAATTGGCTGACAAGATTTTTGATTAGTTGAAAAAAATGTGATTTTTTAAATAAAAAATTTAGATTAATGTTTAAGTCAAAGTAATTTTAACCAGTTTTTTATTTTTAGTTTTTAACCTATAACAATCATTAATTTCCTCAAAGATATTGTTCAAATAATTTTTTTGAGTCAAAAAATATCTTTGATTACATTGTTTTTTAGTTAACAAATTCAATAATTTTTCAAGTAATTTAGGAGTGATAAAATGGCTGAACTTATAGGCACGAGTGGCGATGATACCTTTCCTCTTAGTGCTGAAGATGATTTGATTGATGGTCTTGAAGGAGATGATTTTATCGATGGCTTTATCGGTAATGATACTCTCTATGGTTTTGATGGCAATGACACGATTAATGGCAGTGAAGGGAACGATATTGTTATAGGTGAAGAAGGCAATGACTTGTTACTTGGCTATAACGGTGCCGACAAATTATTTGGTGATGATGGTGATGATACCCTGTATGGCGAAGCTGATAATGACACTCTCTATGGTTCGAGTGGGGATGATGTTTTAGTTGGTGGACTGGGTAATGATATTGCCTTTGGAGAATCAGGAGATGATACTTTACTTGGTTTAGATGGTTCTGACCAATTAGTTGGTGATGATGGGAATGATATTCTCGAAGGTGGAACAGGTAATGATACTCTCTATGGTTTAGATGGAGAAGATACTTTTGTTTTTGCCACAATTTTAGGGACAGGAGTAGATACAATTCAAGACTTTGAAATTGGTCAAGATCAAATCGAAGTTTTTGCTAAAGGGTTTGATATTGGTACAGATGAATATGGTCGCTTTGTCTATAATGCTGGTACAGGAGATTTAACCTTTGATGGGGAAATATTTGCCCAATTAGACCCTGGTTTAGACTTTGTTCCCAAATTAGATATTACTATTAATCCTGATTAATGATTTCCTAGCTGCTTTGTGTTTTTGGTTTAATCAAATTTGATACCTACCTAGGAAAGAAGAATTCGATCTTTGAGTAAAGTTTTTAAGGCATCAGGTGAGGTTGTAGCGATCGCAACTACGCCTTTGCCATGTCCTCGCCAGAGGAGTCGAATATTACGAATCGTCACTGCTTGGTTGCGACAATCTTTAAGGAGTTCTGCCAGCGAACCAGGACAATCTTCCAATTGCACGAGCAAGGCATCTTCACCTACAGACTGATATTCAAGTTGACTCAAAACTTGTGCAGCTTCTTCATTCCCAAAAGAACGAGCTTGTCCGTAGCAGCGACCAATATCAAGATTTTGATTGAGAATTTGTAAGGCACGTTCTCGATCATCAACCCTTAGTCGCACTACTTCTACATCTTCCGATTCTACTGCCACTGCTGCCAAGTTTTCGATTGAAAGTCCTTCAGTAGCAAGGGCTGCCGATATTTCACCAAGTAAATTAGTGTTGGCGGTTCCGATTAAAGTGATGTCTTGATCTGGTGTGGAGGTAACAAGTTCGCAAGTAGGGGTAACAGATAAAGTCGGTAAAGGGGTAATTGGTTCGGAAGCAATTATATCCGCTACTAAGCGATCTATTTGAGCCGAAGTGACATGAGGCATCGTAATCAGGTGAGAGAGATTTCCCTGACAAGCAAGCTGCCAATATCGAGTTACTTCTGGCGAAGGACGGTCAAAAACAACGGTATTGGAGTAAGGATAACGCCAGGCATTCCGATTAATTTTGTTCAGTTGTGTGATCGCATAATCAGCCATGTTTAGACAAGCGGGAATGATTCGTTTAAATCCCTCAATCCCAACTGTATGAAAAGCGTACCAGAGAAATAGTGGCGTTAAGGCATTGCGTGAACCGCTTAAAGTAGTATCTAATGTGCCGATATATTCTACACTTTGAGCAATGCGCTCAACATTGCTTTTTTTGGCTAAAACAACACCACAGGGAATCGGAGAACCTACCATTTTGTGTCCGCTAATCGCAATACTGTCGATGCCTGCTTTGAAGTTCCAGGGTGGAGGATTATCAATAAAAGGAAGAATCATGCCACCTAAGGCTGCATCAGCATGAATGTAGTGACGATGAATAGCCAAATCTTTGAAAATACTTTTAATTCCTGCAATGTCGTCTACAGCACCTTTCATCGTCGTGCCAATCGTAGCGCAAACAATGGGAGGTAAATCGCGGTGAATACGAAGGGTTTCACGCAAATCATCTAAATCCATTCGTCCATCATCATGACTACGAATCATAATGCTACGCAGATTCAGACAACGAAGAATTTTATCGATAGAATAGTGAGCATCTTGAGAATAATAAACCAATCCTTCGGGAAGTAGTTCTCGGGCTAAAAATAATCCGTAATGATTTCCTTCAGTACCTCCGTTGGTAACATAGCCCCAAGTCGAGCCTTTAGTTGCGTCGGTAAGGGTTCGGAAAATCTCTAAAACTTCGCACTCAAAGTGATGAGTATTAAGATGATAATTGCTGGGAAGATAGGGATCGCCTACGTTATTCAGGGGATATTGTAGAAACCGAAATAAGGGCGAATAGTCAAATAATTCATTGCAAGGATAACCGAGGAATCGCTCTGCTTCAGTCTGAATTTCCCGATAGAATCGATCTAGTTTTTGTTGATCCTCGGCTGAAAGTTGATATTCTGATAGCAATTGGAAACCCATAGTTTTATCAAACCCTATCTAATTGGGTTTAAATATTATTGTAGATTATTAATAACTTCTCAGAAGGAACTGTTTATTTTTGTGATCTTTTTTGTTAAGAATTTAGGCTTTATCTAAAATTTGTAGTAATTTGATAATTTTCACTATACTTTGTCTTTAAGCTGCGATCGCGCACGCGCTAGGCTACGCTTGACCGCTATACACTTCGGCAAAGCTAAGACCGCGTACGTGCTATCGAAGGCTAACTGCACAATAAAATATTCTTAATATTAGCAATTTATTTGCATTCAGATAAAGTGTATCTTTTTTCTAATATGAAATGCTTAAATGTTTGCTACGGTTGCGAGATTTTTTAGCTAAGTTTAGATTTACCAGCCAAAAATTTTAGGTAAATAATTGAATTTCCTACTATAAATAGTCATTTTTAAGTAAATTTATTTTTGCCAAAATACTAAAAAAATTCCAAGTCTCAAGTTTATTTTTGATTTAAGTTAAACAATTATTTTGGGGAATTTATTCGCAAAAATTTTGCTTTTACTTTAACTTTTATTAAAAGTATAATACGCAGATATTTTAATGATTTATTTCATAATTCAGTAATATTAGTAATGTCAATCCTCAACTTGCTTAATTTATAATCGCCATAAAAAAAGAACAAAATTATCCTATTGAATATTTCTGGAGGGAAATTGAAATTATTAAACTCTTTATATGGTGGCTTAATCACTTTTATTTCTATTTTAGGATTTTTCTTGCCTCAATCTACTACAGCCTCAGAGGTCAAGCCTATTTTAAATTCGCTCAAAACAACTACATCTAATTCTTTATTTTTACCTATAATTGCCCAAAATTATTCTGTCTCAGCAGCTTCGCAATCGCAAGAAAAGCCAAGAATTGCTGTTCTTGATTTTGAATACAGTAGTATTAGTAACCCCAACATTTTAGGAGTTATTACGGGAGGAGCTAAGGGAGTTAGTGATATTCTGGTCAATAAATTAGTTGAAGGAGGAAAATATCGAGTAATTGAACGTAGTCAACTAGAAGCTATTCTCAAAGAACAAAATTTAGGTATTTCTGGAAGAGTTGATGCTAGTACTGCTGCTCAAATTGGTCGTATTTTAGGAGTAGAAGCCGTTATTATGGGTTCAATAACTCAATTCGATCTTCAACAAAAAAATTCTGGATTTAACGTATTTGGTATTGGAGTAGGAGGAGATGATACAGATGCCTACGTCAAGTTAAATCTTAGAATAGTTAATACCACTACCGCAGAAATTATCTTGGCTATTGAAGGGAGCGGTAATGCTAGTCAATCTGATAATCAAGTTGAAGTATACGGTGTTGGAGGGGGTTCTTCTACCAGCAATGAAGGTAAATTGCTAACTTTAGCAACGGAACTAGCGATAGATAAAATTGTTTCTACTTTAGATTCTCATGTAGAAAAATTAGCCTCTTTGCCCAAAGCTTTACCTGAAATTAATGCTCTAGTTGCTGATGTTAGTGGTAATAGTGTGGTCTTGAATAAAGGTAGTTCTGATGGTTACCAACCAGGAATGCAGTTGTCGATTGAGCGGATTACAAAAGAAGTAAAAGATCCTCAAACTGGAAAAGTGATTCGTCAAATGACTCAACAAATTGGAATGATTAAAATTGTTGATGTTGATGGTAGCTCTAGTGTGGGTGAAATTGTTTCTGGCTCTCAATTTAAAATTGGAGACGTAGCCAAACCTATTGCTATAAATTAATTTTACACCCAATCTCAAAAGTCAGATTTTATTTTATGAGGTTGGGTAGAATTGGTTAATTAATAATTTAATTAATTCTTATTAAAGATACAGAACTAGTAGTAGCATCTAAAAGTGGAAGAATCTAACATTATTTAAATTCTCTTAGGATAGTAAAAATCGCTTCAAACACCTAATCTATCAACATTTACCTGAAATCGATAAACCACAAAAAATTTGAACTCAAGTTTAAATAGAAAAGAACTAACTTGACTGCGAGAGGAAAGGGTGTGGATCAAAAAATTATTGGAATGCTAAGTAGCTACAAAAATCTCGCTCAAATTGATTGGTTATGGAAACAGACTCCAAATCATTTTGGAGTTTGGAAAAATATTCAAATGTTAGCTACTGCTAGTAAACCTGACTTTTTATTGCTTTATCAATACAATTTTCCTCAACCTCAACCACCGCTTCCTTGGTGGCAAAATTTATTCACACAAAATTCTCAATCCTCACCAACAATTCCTACTGTATTCAACAAAATTCCTCAAACAAATATTATTTATTTACTTCGAGAACCACCTTTGGAAGAAATTGTTGAACATAATCAGGCTAATTATCAAGCAGCTAAACAATATTGTGGTTATATTTCTGGACCAGATCAATTTGCTCCTATTCCTGATTATATGCCTGCTATTTGGTATGTAAATAACTCTTTTCAAGAACTAGCTACAGGAAATGTACCAGAAAAACAAAAAACTTGTAGTTGGATTACATCGGGAATTTCTCGTACAGAAAATCATCGCCAGCGTTTAGCTTTTTTAAAATTACTTCAAGAAAACGGTGTGGAATTTGATTTATATGGTCGTAATTTACCAGCTTGGTCTAATAACCTTGGTACAGTCCAGAATAAATGGAATGCTATGGCACCATATTATTACAATCTGGCGATCGAAAACTATGCGGATAATGATTTATATGTCAGTGAAAAGCTTTGGGATTCTTTATTAAGTTGGTGTTTACCTATTTATTATGGGGGTTCGGCAGCAGATAAATTATTACCTCCTGGTAGTTTTTTAAGATTACCAAGTTTAGATGAAAAAGGTTTGAACTATATCAAAGAAATTACTTCTACTCTTGACGCTTGGTATGAGGCAAAGGATAAGATTGCGGAAGCAAGACAAATTATTTTACACAAGCTGAATTTATTGGAGTGGCTAGCTAATTTTGTTGAGCAATTTTAAATAATTATTAATAATTTTATGGATGGAATTTGTACTCTTGCTAATGATAAAGTTTTAGACCAAGTTATTGCTTTACTTAATAGTATTGAAGCTATTGCAGGAAAAGATACACCTGTATGTATTTATCCTTATGATGAGCATACTGAAAAATTATCTGCTGAAATTGCTCATCGACCAAATGTTCAGTTATATAGCGATCGCAATTCTATCACTAAATGGGACGACTTTGCACAGGCTTGTTGGGATAGCCATCCTACTGCTAAAGACACTTGGCGTAAGGTAGGGAGTCAAGGCTATCATCGTTTTGGTACTCATCGTCGTTATTGTGCTTTTGATGGGCCATTTGACCGTTTTCTCTACATGGATGCTGACACGTTGTTGATGAGTCCAGTTGAGGCTATTTTTGCTCAATTAGAACATAACGATTGTGTTGTTTATGATTTTCAGTATAAAGACCCTACTCATGTTTATGTAGTAGATTCTTCTGTATTAGAAAAAGTTTTTCCTCAACCTAGAGTTGCCACAGAAATTTTTTGTTCTGGGTTTTACGCTTCTAAAAAAGATTTATTTTCTGAATCGCAAAGAAATTGGTTAATTGCTAATCTGCAACAAGGAGAAGCAGAAATTCTCTACCCGATGGCACCAGACCAAACTTTAATTAATTATATGATGATGCGATCAGGGTTTTCTCTTTATAATTTTTCCCGACAATTACCTTCAGAAGAAATTACAGGATGTTGTGTTACTTCTACTCATTTTGAAAATATTAATCAGATTTTATATGACAAAGAAAAACGTTTGATTTACCTTCATTATATTGGTTTGTCTTCGCAATTATTTACTAAAATTTGTGCTGGAGAAAATATTGATTTTCCTTACCGAGATTTATTTTTATACTATCGTTATCTCCATCAACCAGAGCAAAAACCTCAGTTTACCACTAAAGCAAAACCTTACAATCAGCCTCCTAGTTTAAAACAAAAAATAATCCGTAAATTAGGTTTAAAAATTTAAGGAGTAATTTTATGAATCGCGGTATTTATATCACAGCTAATGATAAAGTAACTGAACAAGCGATCGCACTTATCAATAGTATTAGGTTATATGATTCAAATACTCCAATTATTTTAATTCCTTATGATGAAAATTATCATCAAATTGCTGAAATTTTGGGCAAATCTCATGGCGTAAAAGTTTACCAAGATATTCAATTGATTGAAGACTTATCTCAACAGCTTTATCATATTTTTGGGCAAGGTTTTTTTGACAAACCAAACAAACTTAGAAAACACGCTTGTTGGTTTGGTGAATTTGATGAATTTCTTTATATCGATACCGATATAATTGTTTTTGAAAAAATCATTGATAATCTTAAATATTTAGCAGACTATGATTTTATTTGTTGCGATTATCAACATAAGTCGGGAATCAAAAATGTTTTTTCTTCTCAAATAATCGAAGCTCAAGTAATTCACCCCAATGAAATTCAAGATACTTTTAATAGTGGTTTTTGGGGAAGTAAAAAAGGTCTGATTACTCAACCAGAAATTCAAAAGATATTTGCCGAATGTGCAGCTCATCCAGAATACTTTGATTTTTCCCAAAAAGTTTCCGATCAACCTATCTTTAATTATATGGTTTTAACCAGGATAAAAAAAAGATTTAATCTGGTTCGCCGTGAAGGAAAAGCACCAGGAAGTTGGGCAGGAAGTCCTCATTTCCAAATCAAAGATCATCTAGTTTTCGATCCTAAAACTAATCAATCTCTTCAATATTTACATTGGGCAGGAATAAAAATCCAACCAGGTTGTCCTTATTGGGATGTTTGGAAATATTATCGCTATTTAGGAGAAGAGCATCCTCCAGTAGATTTACCAGTTAATAATAATCATCATCCAACTCAATTTCAAAAAGTTCTTCAAGGAATCAAAGCAAAATTTAGCTTTTAATCGTCTAATTAAAATAATTTTAAGCTATGAATATTTCAGAAAATAGTTTTTGTTTTTGTACTTTAGCTTTGGGTGAACGATATCGCTTCATGGTTAAGGAATTAGCTAATGATCTTAAACAATATTCTTCAGGAACCAAATTAATTGTAGGTACAGAAAAACCTAATGATTTTGATTCTGAACCAAATATTATTGCTTTTAAATTACATCAACAAGGAGTTCTTCATTGTTATAACGATAAACGTTTTGTCTTGCAAAAAGCACTATTAAATTTTAAAACCGCTATTTATATAGATGCAGACACTAGAATAGTCGAAACCATACCTAATGATCTTGTTTTTCCTGCTGGTTTGGTCGGTTGTCATAAAAATATGCTTGAGCATATTAGTAAATATCGTCTACAAGATTTAGAAAAGCTCAAACAAATGTCTTTAAAACTTAATATTCAGTTTGAAAAAGCTCAATGGATTGGAGAGTCATTGTTTATTCTTACCAAAGATGCAGGCAAAGAACAAGATTTTCTGAAAATTTGGTCTAAACTTGCTACCTATTCAGAGTTACGAGGAATGTACAGTGGAGAAGGTAGTATTATGGGATTAGCTGCTGCCAAAGTAGGATGGCAAATTAATAAAAGTGAAAGTTGGGATTCTCTCAAACAAATAAGTCAACATTTAGATGCTTCTCGTCAACGCAGTAAGCAAGCTTTTTGGAATTATTTTCAATCAAAACTTGCTTATCATTATCGACTCAATAAAATGCGATTTTTTGCTCTGAAAGATTTTAGTTTTTATTATTTGCAATAAAAAAATATTTATTACTTATTACTTATTACTTGACCTCAGCTTTAATATAACTATTACCTAGAGGCTTTAGGCAACAAGTGTTGCCTATTTCCCTTCAAGGTAGATCTCAATTATTCGAGAATTGCTAGATCGGCTCAAATACGATTAATTTTGAGTTGCTTGAGAACGCGGACTTGTTTGGAATACGTACATATAATCGTTTTGGCGATAAAAATTCCAGTTCGCAAATTTCTGATAGCTTTCAAGCTTAAATTTGTTACCAAAGAATTCTGCAAACGCCTTCTCATCAAAATCGCGATCGCAAACAAACCAAACTTGTGATTGAATGGGTGGTAAAGAATTCAGTTTTTCCTCAACAGCTTGTCGGTCTAGTGTTTGGGGATTAGAACAAAATTGTTCGTAGCGATGAATGGTAGCAGAGCCATCATAATAATGTTGTAAAGCTGGAGGTGCTTTTGGACTGGCTGCTGAGTGATCGATAACAATCATGTCGCCTGTTTTTTCACTGGCACTAATCATACTCATTACACCACGCCAATCTTGACGATCTTGAACGGTGTAGTAACGAACTAACCCATTGCTGACAGCGATTAGATAAACTATAGCAATGATCATTGCTGCGATCCGCCATCGATGCCAAACTTTAACAAATCCTATTGCTAACAGAATCAAAAGATAAGGCATTAAAAAAAGTGAATAGCGATCAAACAGTAGTTTTTTGGAAATTAGGTATAAAACTGTTGTAGGAATAAATGTCCAAGCTAAAATTAAATAGGACTTAAAACCTTTCTGTTTCAGGATTAAAGCAGCACCTAATAACCCCAATAACATCACTGTGTAAATCTGAAAAAATACACTCATCATCATCGATGTTGAAGGGAATGGAAAAGTACTGTAGCGTTTTACTTTTAGGATCAGTTCTACAGGACTCATGTACTGAGGATTACTCAGCCAACGACTAAAAACAGGAAAAGCAATCGAAGAAATTACAATCGCTGAAGGAATCGCTAAAATTCCAATGATTAAAAACCACTTGCCAAACCTTAACCAGAGACCACGCTGTTTCCGAAACTTTAACCCAATTAAAACCAGATCTGGCAAGATTAAAACAGTATTAATCGGTGCGGTCATCGCCATCATTAACCTTGAACCCAACCAAGCAAAGATTAATGGATTAGTAGGCTTTTCTAAGATGTGAACGACCAACAAAGAACCAAGAATTGCTAGGCAAGTACCTAACGCATACATCCGGACTTCTTGAGTATGATTAATAAAAAGTGGCGAGAGAGTTAAAGCAATTGCAGTGATTAAACCTGTTTTTTGATCGGCAACTCGACGACCAAGTTCATAAATTAACCAAACACTGCCTAATCCAAACAAAACTGATAAACTTCTTAACCAAGCATCGCTATCACCAAACAACATCCAAAGACGTAAAAATATAAAATAAATTGGTCGCACTCGACTAAAAGAGGCGGGTATTTTTTTAGCATCATGAACGCTGTAAAGTTCATCTAACCATAGACTTTCTTGACCTAATTGATAAAAAAACAAAATAGCAGCTACACACAGAATTAGGCTAATTGGAAGCCACTGTTTTAAACTATCAACTTTAAAAATTTTATTAATCGATTGTTGAGGAAATAAATCTGTTTTGTTCATTGCCGAAACTTAAAGATAGTAAGAATGGGTTACTTAAACAATGAGTAGTCGATGTTTTAAGGTATTTAAAATACTTTTTTTATGAGTCAGACCCAACGGTTTCTCGTACCCGATAAATTGGTCGAGATTGGGATTCATGGTAGGTTCGCATCAATAACTCAGCTAGTAATCCAAAACAAAATAGCTGAACCCCAGTTAAAATAAGCATTACAGTTAAAAAAAGCAGAGGGCGATCGCTAATAGACTGATGAAGTCCAAACTTGAGAAAAGTTAAATAACTTCCTAATAATGTTCCAAGTAGCGTTGAACCAAGACCAAGTAGTCCAAAAACGTGCATCGGTCTAGTTAAGAAGGTTTTCATAAAAGCAATGGTAAGCAAGTCCATGACGACTCGGAAAGTTCTGCCTAGTCCATACTTACTCTGACCATAGCGACGCGCATGATGACCGACAGGAATTTCAGTAATTCTTGCTCCTTCAATAAAAGCTAAAGCTGGTAAAAAGCGATGTAATTCACCATAAAGATTCATGTCTGCAATCAGTTCGGCTCGATAGGCTTTGAGAGAACAGCCATAATCATGCAATTTTACCCCTGTAACTTTGCCAATCAGCCAGTTGGCAATTTTAGAAGGGAGTAGTCTGGTCAAAGCTGCATCCTGTCTTTTTCTACGCCAACCACTAACCAAGTCGTAACCTTCTTCTAATTTAGCTAGCAGTCTAGGAATATCCGTAGGATCATTTTGCAAATCTCCGTCTAGAGTAATAATGACTTTACCTTGAGCTTGCTTGAATCCAGCAGCCATAGCAGCAGTTTGACCATAATTGCGTCTTAAAATTACTGCTTTGAGATCGTAACGAATTCGAGCTTGTTGTTTGAGTAATTCGCTTGAACCATCTCTTGAGCCATCATCGATACAGATAATTTCATAACTAAGCTGATTGGCTTGTAAAGTAGTTGCGATCGCGTTAATTAGTTGGGGAATGCTTTCTACTTCATTGTAAATTGGTACGACTACTGATACTTCTGGTTGAGTTAAACTTGACCAACTTTGATTAATTGGTTGTGGGTGAGGAAGGATTCTAAGACTATTAGTAGGTAATTGCATATTTTTCTAGGTTGCTTAAATTTATTTTTGATAGGAAATGCTTAGAAATATTAAACTTTTTAGGTAAACTTAAAAATAATTAAAGGATATAACTAATACCAACAATTAGTTTTTTTATTAATAAGCTCTGGCTATTGAAATTAGCTAGCCAAAAAATATTCTAATTTTTACTGAAAAATGACTTATTTATAAATTCACTTAGTTGTTTTCTCGTATTCTAATCAACTAATCAATAGAACTGCTAGCTTTAAAAATTATTTTTACTGATTCTTTAAAATAAAAGATATATATGTGAGGTTTCGATTAATTTTAAAATTTTTAAGGAGTTAATTTAGCAATTATCTCCATCCTCATTAATTTAATCAGTATACAAAGTAGAAAATTTATAATTAATTCGCTTCTATTAAGATTTAGTAAAACAACTACGTAAAAAATGTAAATCTTGGTTCTATCTCTTTACCAAGTCTTTAAAATTTTTCTCTACTTATTTATCAAATATTAATTAAATTATGGTCAATTTACACTATAAAAGAATTATAAGTGATTTTACGCAATGATTTACTTGCGATTTGTGATTGATCAGAAATAATAGTATTACAACTGATTGATTAATATCTAATCAAAAAAATTACTAAATTATTTTTTTTGATAAATAATTTTCATACTGTTATTGACAAAAAAATGAATCATTTTAATAATAATTTATTCGAGTATAAAAACTATTTTTATAGGCAAAAAGATATAGTTAAAGATAAAAAATCTTTGAAGATTTTATTCCTTATTCCTCATCCTTTTTATCAAGATCGAGGTTCACCGATCGCAGATAATTTAGTTTTACAAGTGTTATCAGAACGGCAAGAATTTGTAGATGTAATTGCTTATCCTGAAGGAAAAGATATTTATTATCCAAATATAAATTTGTATCGAACTATTCGGATTCCCTTAATCCGAAATATCCGTCCTGGCTTTTCTTGGAAAAAGTTAATTTATGACATTTTAATATTTACCAAAGCGATTCAGTTAATTAAAAAAAATAAATATCATTTAATTCATGCAGTAGAAGAAACTGTTTTTATTGCTTTATTTTGTAAGTTTTTCTTTAAAATACCCTATGTTTATGATATGGATTCATCCTTAGTCCAACAATTAATTGAAAAATATTCATTTTTAAACTACTTCAAGTTTTTATTAAATTGGTTTGAAAAAATAGCTGTTAAAAATGCTGAAGCTGTAGTTCCAGTTTGTCAGGCTTTGGCTGACGATATTGTCAAATATCGACCTAAAAAAATAATGGTAATTCCAGATATATCCCTTTTAATTTAACTACAAATTGATAATAAATATGAGCAATAATCTTAAATTGGAGCTTAAAATTAATAATTTAATTTTGATGTATGTGGGCAATCTGGAAAGTTATCAGGGGATTGATCTACTGTTAGATAGTTTTGCCTTGGTGCTACAACAAACAGATCAAGTCGATCTAGTTATTATTGGTGGAGAAATTTCAGATATTCAAAAATATACGAAGAAAGCTCACAACCTAAATATTGATCACAAAGTACATTTTTGTGGAGCTAAACTAACAAGTCAATTAAACAGCTATCTTTCTCAAGCAGATATTTTAGTATCTCCCAGAATCAAAGGGAAAAATACACCAATGAAACTCTATTCTTATCTGGATAGTAGTAAAGCTGTATTAGCAACTGATTTACCAACTCATACTCAAGTTGTTGATGAGAAAGTTGTTATGCTTGCCAAACCTAATCCAAAAGATTTTTCCCGAGGAATGCTTTGTTTAATTAAAGATTCTAACTTAAGACTACAACTTGGGATTGCAGGACGAATACTAGTTCAAGAACAGCATAGTTATGCTGCTTTCTGCCAAAAATTAAACAGTCTTTATGATTGGCTATTCGAGTCAACTAATCTTCCTCCAAAGCTAGCGCGTTAATCAAAAAAAGATGAAAAGAAATTTAATCCCATTATCTAATCAGATTTATGACCTCGTAATTGTTGGTAGTGGAATTTACGGTGCTTGTTTAGCTTGGGAAGCGAGCCTTCGAGGTCTTTCTGTAGCCATCATTGATCAAGCGGATTTTGGAGCAGCAACTTCTGCCAATAGTCTGAAAATTATCCACGGTGGACTGCGTTATTTGCAAACGGCTGACTTCAAACGGATGCGTGAATCAATTCAAGAAAGAACTGCTCTAATGCGCATTGCACCCCATTTAGTTCATCCACTTCCAGTTCTAGTCCCCATTTATGGACATGGAAAAAAAGGAAAAGAAGTAATGCAGTTAGGGATGAAACTCAATGATCTCATCAGTTGCGATCGCAATAAACTTGCAGATCCACAAAAACATATTCCGAATGGTCGCATTATTTCAACTCAGGACTGTCAAAAACTACTACCAAATCTCCCTAGTCAAGGATTAACTGGAGGAGCGATTTTTTGCGATGCTCAAGTCTACAATTCTGAGCGACTGACACTGTTATTTTTGCAGTCTGCTGAACAAATTGGTGCTGCGGTAGCTAATTATGTCAAAGTTACTGGGTTTCTCCAAGCAGGAAATTGTGTTACAGGCGTTCAAGCTAAAGATATATTGACAGGAAATCAGTTTGAGATTCGTGCTAAAACCGTTGTCAATACCTGTGGTCCTTGGCTTAATCGAGTTTTAGGGTTAGTTCAACAACCAGCCAAAATCCAGTTAGCTAAAGCAATGAATTTAGTGTTGCGACGCTCACTGTTTGAAACCTATGCAGTTGGTCTTTCTAGTCGAAACTGCCAAAATCAGAGTTCTCGCTTTTTGTTTATTGCTCCTTGGCGAAATAAATCGATGGTTGGAACTTATTACACTGTTTGTAATCAAGACCCTGACGATTTTCAAATTACTAATCAAGACATTCTCAACTTTCTCAATCAAATTAACCAGACTTATCCCTCAGCTAATTTGAAATTAGAAGATGTTGCTTTTGTTCATGGTGGACTTCTTCCCCAATCTGACATCAAGACTAAAACAGGAGAACCTTTATTATCTAAACATTATCAGTTACGAGATCACGCTCAAGAAGGATTGAATGGGTTAATCTCAGTAGTTGGCGTAAAATACACAACTGCTAGAGACGTGGCGCAAAAAACAGTAGATTTAATTTTCAAATCCTGGGGACAAAAACCACCCCAATCAGTTTCGACTCAAGTTCCTCTTTATGGCGGAAAAATCGAAAATTTTACTAGCTTTCTCAACGAAGCAATCAATAACTCTCCCTATGGCTTAAGTAAAGCTGTGGTCAGCCGTTTAGTTTATAACTACGGTTCTGCTTATCCTAATGTCCTTCAATATTTACGAAGTGAACGCAAGCCAGGGTACTGTTCACGGCAATCTGATGAGCGAGCGGTTCTACAAGCAGAGGTTCTTCATGCAGTTGATCGAGAGATGGCTCAAAAGTTAAGCGATGTAGTTTTGCGAAGAACAGAATTAGGCAGTGCTGGACATCCAGGAGAACAAGCTCTTAAACTCTGCGCTGAAACGATGGGTAAAGAATTAGGCTGGAGCGATCGCAGAATTAAGCAAGAAATCGAAGAAGTTAATCGGGTTTATCCTAGTTCATCGCTTACTAAAGTATAAAAATTATGCCTTCTCCACTCGCTCATTCAGTTTCTGGATATCTACTTGCTAAGTTTTTACCGCTTAAAAAAATCAAGTTTTCTAGTTCTAAGAAGTGGTACTGGCTTACTTTCTATCCTGTCTTGATTGCTATTTTGGCTGATTTTGATTTTATTCCTCAATTAATTACAGAAGAAAAATATCATCGCGGTCTAACCCATAGTCTGACGTTTGCTTTATTGGTGAGCGTTATGTTGGCATCACTAATTAGTTATTTATACAAATATCCCTATCAAGCAATTTTTTTCAGTACTTTATTACTTTATTTTTCTCATTTATTATTAGATTTTTTTACATATGGTGGTCAAGGTATGGAATTATTTTGGCCCTTTACAGAGAGTTTTTTTAAATCTCCCCTCGCAATTTTTCCTGGTATTAATCACTCAAAAGGCTTATGGGATTCCAGTCATTTAAAAGCGATCGCATTTGAATCAGGCTATTCAATTTTAATCTATGGTCTAGTTTGGGTAAGAAAAAAATATATTAATAAAAAAAATAAATTTATCAAAAACTAAAAATGTTAGCTGAAAATAATCTAAAAAGTATCATTATTGCTGATGCTCATGTGCATATTAATAATTGTTTTGATTTAAAAAAAATGTTCGATTCGGCTTTAGATAATTTTGGGCAAATCTCTCATAAACAAGGTTACAAAAATAATTATCATGGTATTTTGTTTTTGACAGAAACAACCAATCAAAATTGGTTTAATCAATTAGCCCAAGAAAAGCAAAAAGTAAATAACTGGACTTTTCAAAATACGCCAGAAAAATTTTCTTTATTTGCCCAAAACGCTCTTAACCAAAAACTATTATTAATTGCAGGTCGTCAAATTGTTACAGCCGAAAATCTCGAAGTTTTAGCTCTGATCACTGAACAAAACTTTATTGATGGTCTTTCTTTAAAAGCAACAATGCAAGCAATCGTTGCAGCAGGAGGAATACCTGTAATTCCTTGGGGTGTTGGTAAATGGTTTGGACATAGAGGCAAAATTCTCTCGAATCTTTTTAATAATTCTGAGCTTCCCCCTTTTTTCCTTGGTGATAATAGTGGTCGTCCATTTTTTTGGTTGCGATCGCCCTATTTTCAACAAGCTCAAACTAAAGGGATCAAAATCCTACCAGGAACCGACCCTTTACCTTTGCGATCGGAAGTCTCTCGTCCAGGTAGCTTTGGTTTTAAGATTCGAGCAGAGCTAAACCTTCGTCAGCCTGGTACTCATCTCAAACAAATGCTGCTAGATCAAAATTTAATGATTGAGCCTTACGGTTCTCTAGAGACACCATTTCGATTTATTCGTAATCAGTTACTTATCAGAATTTGAATCAAATTAATTACTAAAAAAGTTGTTAAATCAATGAATACAATTTTGGTCACAGGTGGAAAAGGATTTCTAGGCAGTCACATTGTTGCCCAATTAGCAGCAAGAGGGGACAAAGTTCGAGTATTTGCTCGCCCCTCTACTAAAACACCATCTTTACTTGAGCAAACAAACTATGAATTTATCCCAGGTGATATTCGTGACTCTGATGCAGTAGAGCAAGCTGTCCGAGGCGTAGACTATATCATTCATGTTGTCTCCAACTTCCGCAAAGGAGGGTCTGATAAACAAGAAGCCTATGCAGTAAATGTCGAAGGAACAGAAAACGTACTCAAAGCAGCAGAAAAATACGGAGTACACCATCTGATTCACTGTAGCACCATCGGTGTTCACGGCACAGTATTAGAAATCCCAGCCACTGAAACTACTCCCTTTAATCCCACTGATTTGTATCAGGAAACCAAATTAATTGGGGAACAGCGAGTATGGGCTTTTCATCGGGAGACAGGACTACCCGTTACCGTAGTTCGACCCATTTCTCTATTCGGTCCAGGAGATACCCGTATGCTCAAACTATTTCGCTTGATTCAAAAAGGACGTTTTGTGATTGTAGGAGATGGTGAGGTATTGTTTCATCCCACCTATATCGACGATGTAGTTAGAGGTTTTTTACTGTGCCTCAATAATCCTAAAGCGATCGCTGAAGCTTTCATCATCGGTGGAGAAGGTTACCTTACTCTCAATGAACTATGTCAGCTAATTGCTCAAGAGTTAGGAGTTAAACCGCCGAGGTTACACTTACCCATGGCTCCAATTGTAGTAATGGCAACCCTCTGTGAGCGAGTATGTGAGCCGTTAGGACTAGAACCACCATTGCATCGTCGTCGGGTTAGCTTTTTCCAAAACAATCGTGCCTTTTCAATTGAAAAAGTTAAACAAACACTGGGATTTGAGCCTCAGATGTCACTGACTGAAGCAATTCAAAAAACAATTTATTGGTATCAACAGCAAGGGTGGTTATGAATAATTTGAATAGTGGATCTTGTCAAAATGAGTTGCGTATTTCCAAAGACGAGAACACGCAAAAAACTGAACTACAGGCTGCACTCACTGATACTCGACGTTCGGCACTACAAAAGTATCAAGATCTAGCAGTTGGCTCGACTAGCTTTTTAACACTACTGAAATATGAAATATTAACCACATTGTTAGGCTCATTACCTGGAGCTTTGGGCTTCTTCCTCAGAAAGATGTTTTATAAATCTCTCTTTGGTCATGTTGGACGAGGCACAATTTTTGGTAGATCTCTTACCATTCGCCATCCCCACAAAATTTTTATTGGGGACAATGTGGTAATCGATGACTATGCTGTATTGGATGCCAAGGGTTCTGATAATCAAGGCATCATGATTGGCAATAATGTCATGATCGGTCGCAACACAGTGATTAGCTGTAAGAACGGCGATATTACCATCGGTGACAATACTAATATTGCGATGAACTGCTTCATCCAATCTGGTAAGCAGGTCACTATTGGTAAAAATGTTTTATTGGCAGCCTATTGCTATGTAATTGGTGGTGGCGACCACGAGTTTGAGCGAACAGATATCCCAATTATTGCTCAGGGACAAGTAATTAAAGGTATCACTATCGAAGACAACTGCTGGTTTGGAGCAGCAGTAAAAGTTCTCGACGGTGTTGCGATCGCGCGTGACACTATTATCGGTGCAGGTGCGGTGGTAACTAAATCTATATCTCCTTTCAAGATTGCTGTGGGAATACCCGCTAAGGTAATTAAGCACCGCAAGGCAACCGAAGAAAACTAAACCAATTCTGACTGAGTATTTTACTTTTATTTATTCAAAAATCAATATAATTATGACTTTACAGAACCATGATTCATTTTGTGCGATCGCTAAAACTGAAAATCAAGTTGGGTTAAGTGACAACCTACCTACCAATGCTCCAATCTTCATTTTTGGTTCGGCACGCTCAGGCACTTCTCTCCTCAGTCGTATTATTGGAGCGCATCCAAGAATTGCAATTCCCTTTGAGTCTCATCTCTATAACACTTTCTATCCATGGCTAAAATTTTACGGTGATCTGAACCTGGCTAAAAATCGAGAACGCCTTGTCGATGACATTCTCAGTACAGAAGTTATGCGAGACTGGATGCCTCGTCCCGAGCGTCAGCAAATCCTTGAGGCAATTGAAAGTTTTGACGAAGTGAACGCAAGCCCTGGCTTTTCAAGCCAGGGTACTGTTCAC
>CAZLUP010000027.1:0-54952 GCA_964562685.1 uncultured bacterium | reverse complement strand
CGAGGACATCAAACCATCCTCTACTTGCTGGAGCGCGTCCTACTGCTATAGTCATAGTTTCTAATCCTCTTGCTTAAACTAAACAAACTGCAAGAATAATAAAATTGGACGCTTTTATGTTTTTGGCGACAGCTATGCTTGTGATAAACTGTCAAGTTTTATAACACTTTACCAGTTAATCCTGGTTAAGTTTTTTGTTTTTGGACTGAGTTTTGTCCTAAGATCGCTAACAAATGACTTTAGCGATTTAGTTGGTTAACATTTTTTAAAATAGCATGAGTAGGGCTGTCTTCCTGAATCTAAATCAAGAATCTCGGAAATAAAAGCCTTTACTCTTCTCTAATAATTATTAGCAAAATTTTTACAAAATGACATACTTGTACTCATAAATCTTTAAAATGTTTTTTTGAGATACAGTACAATTCCCAATCGTCTACATAAATTAGGTTGAATTATAAAAAGCAATGACAACGAATCAGGGCGTTATTCGCCAAAATATTTTGGGTTCTCGCAGATTTAGTAATTTTTTATGGGCTAGCGTTTCTTTGATCGGAGGGATTGGCTTTTTACTGGCAGGACTTTCTAGCTATCTAAACAAAAACTTGTTGTTCGTCTCAGATACCAGTGAGCTTCAATTTATTCCTCAAGGAATAGCTCTAACTTTCTATGGTGTAGCTGGTTGTCTGTTGTCAGTTTATCTTTGGCTGATTATTCTTTGGGACGTAGGCGGTGGTTACAACGAATTTAATAAAAACCAGGGGATTGTCAAAATAATTCGTTCGGGATTTCCTGGCAAAAATCGGCGTATCGAGCTTGAATTTCCGCTAGAAGACGTTCAATCAGTTAAAGCAGAAATTAAAGAAGGACTCAATCCCAAACGGACTTTGTATTTAAAAGTTAAACAAAGAAGAGATATTCCTTTAACTCGCGTCGGCGAACCAATTGCTCTATCAGCTTTAGAAAATCAAGGAGCAGAATTAGCCCGTTTTTTAGAAGTTCCCTTAGAAGGGCTGTAAATTTATCGACAATTGAAAATCAAAAATGTTTTAACAGATAAGTAATTAAGCAGCAAAATCCTAGTTTTAGCTAGGATATTGGGGAAAACATGAAAACAAATTTTGGGTTTAAAAATCTAGTTACGCTAATTGTGATTATTGGTTTAGCTTTGGCAGGATGTAATACTGCAACCACAAATTCTTTCCAAGCGTCCCCATCATCTGATAACCTCTCAACAACGCAAGTAGAATCTATCACTGCTGATCCCAGTAGTTTAGCAATGAATCAAAACTTACCCAAATTAGAAGGCAAAGCCAAAGTAAGGTTAATCGTTAACGGTTCACCAATTGTGATCGAACTTAATGGCGATGATGCACCCATAACTGCTGGTAATTTCGTCGATTTAGTCGAACGTGGAGTATACGATGGATTAGTATTTCATCGTGTAATTAAACAACCTCAACCTTTTGTAGCTCAAGGGGGAGATCCTCAAGGAAAAGACCCTAATTTTCCCGTCAGTCGCCTCGGTACTGGTGGTTACATCGATTCTGAAACAGGACAAAGACGTTTTATTCCCTTAGAAATTAAATTGGATGGGGAAGAAGAGCCTACTTATAACAAAGCTTTGGGAAGACAAGCGGGTTTGTCTGCACCTCCTGTAACCCTGAAACACGATCGCGGTGCAGTGGCGATGGCTCGTTCTCAAGCTCCTGATTCTGCCTCGTCTCAGTTTTATATCGCTCTAGCAGATTTGGAATTTTTAGATGGCGACTATGCTGTATTTGGCAGGGTAGTTGAGGGAATGGATGCCGTCGATAAAATTGAACAGGGCGATCGCATTGAATCGGCAAAAGTAATCGAAGGAGCGGAAAACCTGAAAAAATAAATTCTGAATTCATTAATTAAGAATTCTGAATTTTTTATGGATGTGGTTGTAACTGGTATTGGCTTACTGACTTGTTTGGGTTCGTTGGGCAGTACTTGGCAAAATTTAAAGGAGGGTAAATCGGGGATTAGGTTAAAATCAATTTTCCCTGATTTCCCTCTTTATCCTTTAGGAATGATTGGGGAAAGTCCTGTTAAGTTACAAGCTCTGACTAAATTAGTAATTGAAGCAGCATTAGCAGACGCAGGATTAAAACCTCCTTTAGTTGATTTCGGTGTAGTAATTGGTTCAAGTCGTGGTTGTCAAGCAGATTGGGAAGAATTAGCAACCAATCAAAATTATGAAAATTGGTTAGAAACTTTACCTCATCAACCCGCAGTTTTAACGGCTAATCTTTTAAACACAACTGCACCAGTTTTAGCTCCGATGGCAGCTTGTGCTACAGGAATAACTGCGATCGCAAGAGGTTTTGAGTTGATTCAAACTGGTCAATGTCTACGGGTGATAGCTGGAGCGGTAGAAGCACCAATTACCAAACTAACTTTAGCAGGATTTGAACGGATGGGAGCTTTGGCAACTACGGGTTGTTATCCTTTCGATATCCATCGAGAAGGTTTGGTTTTAGGGGAAGGTGGTGCTGTATTGGTTTTGGAAACAGCCGAATTAGCTGCTCGTCGTCAGGCAAAAATTTATGGCAAGATTTTGGGTTTTGGTTTGACTTGTGATGCTTACCATATCAGTGCGCCAGACTCCCATCTGGGTAGTGGTTTATTAGCAGTTAAACAGTGTTTGACTAGAAGTAATCTTAATCCTACTGATATAGACTATATTCACGCTCATGGCACTAGCACTATCCTGAATGATGCTCATGAAGCTCAATTAATTCAAGCTTTGTTTACTCAATCAGTAGCAGTTAGTTCGACTAAAGGCGCGACGGGACATACTTTAGGTGCATCGGGAGCAATTGGCACGGCAATATGTTTAATGGCTTTACAAGAGCAAAGATTTCCGCCTTGTGTTGGCTTAACCGAATCAGAATTTGGTTTAAATTTAGTTACCGTAGAGCGTGAGAGTAAAATTCAAAAAGTACTTTGTTTCAGTTTTGGTTTTGGTGGACAAAATGCCGTGTTAGCTTTAGGAAAATAGCAGTCAAATCTTATCAATTTAAACTTCTTTAATCACTCGGCAAGGATTTCCTACGGCAACAACATTATCTGGAATATTTTGGGTTACGATACTACCCGCACCGATAGTTACATTCGAGCCAATCGAAATCCCAGGACAAATGATCGCACCACCACCAAGCCAAACATTATCGCCAAGGGTTTTAAAAATGCGATCGCTATGGAAAAGTTTTAAAATTTTTAGATATTAATATTAATACTAATAGTTATAAAGCAAGGAGAGACTTGTTTAAGATTGAAGGAATTAAAAATCAAAAGCCAGAAATTAACGCTCGAAGTTATTAAGTGGAAAATTACTAAGTAGATTTTGGCATTTTTAAGTTATTACTTATTACTTTTTCGTTAAATTTATCTCACTATTAAATTTGTCTAATTTCCCATCTCCACACTTTGCCATCTTCTGGATCGACAATTTCTGATACCTTAGTCATGCCACATTTTTCTAAAACTCTAGTGGAGGCATTGGATTCTGCTAGAGTATGAGCGCAAACACAGTCTACTAACCCCGAAGCAAAAGCGATTTCAATCAGTTGACTGGTAGCCGAAGTTGCTAAACCTCTACCTTGATAACTAGGTGCGATGGCGTAACCAATTTCCACAGTACGTTCGGAGTCGGGAACCGATTTAAAGCCTCCCAACCCAACTAAAGCTTGATCGCGAGGAAAAATAAACAAATACGGTAACCAGGGATGCCATATTTCGGCTGTTTGTATCGCTTTTAAACTATACTGAAGTGCGCCGTCAAAAGGTAAGTATCCCTTGATCGCTCGAAATCCGTAAACCTTCCAAAAGGCATCTACGTCTTCAATCAATAGCTTAATCTGTTCTAGGGAACAGGGAATAATTTCTACAGCCATATAATTTTTACCAACCGTATAACAAAATTATTACAGCAGCGTCACTATTACATCATTAAAGACTTGTTTGAGTTTTTATCTGAATTGAAAAGCGATCGCAATAATGACGTTAGCTATTATACTAACGCCATAACATTAAATTAACTACTTAAAAAAGATTTATTTGAGCTTTTAGTCGTCATCATCATCCCGATAACTGTAACGACGTTCTTCATCGTCTTCATCATCATCGCGATCGCGGTATCTTCTGTTTTCATCCCGATAACTGTAACGACGCTCTTCATCGTCTTCATCATCATCGCGATCGCCACCGAATT
The DNA here is from genome assembly GCA_964562685.1 of uncultured bacterium. Classification (GTDB taxonomy): domain Bacteria; phylum Cyanobacteriota; class Cyanobacteriia; order Cyanobacteriales; family Xenococcaceae; genus Stanieria. The sequence continues at coordinate 50,712 of CAZLUP010000027.1, read as the reverse complement.
TTCTTTCTAAATCGCGTTTTATTCCTTTAAACATATCGTCTATTGCCATTTTTTTTCTCCCAAATACTTGTTTGAAAACCAATTTTTAATTCTTATCTTTAGCTTTTCATAGGGTTTTATTTAATGTCTCGTCTAAGAGTTATATATCGACTAAGTCTTTTAACGTATATTTTTGTCGTTGTAAATTGAAAGTCAATGTAGTTTTTTTTTCAACAAAAATAACTTAAATTCGTGGATTTTTGCGGAAATAATGATTAATCAAACCAAATTTATTCAATCTTTCTTTGGGAAGATGTTTTCACGCCAGTTTGCACTCGCCACAAACTAGCATAAATTTCTTGTTTTGCTAATAATTCTTCGTGAGTTCCTTGTTCGACAATCTGACCAAATTCTAAAACATAAATACAATCTGCATTCCGAATCGTTGATAATCTATGAGCGATCGCGATTGTGGTGCGATCTTGAGTAATTCTTTCTAAAGAACGAGCGATCGCAGCTTCGGTTTCATTGTCTACGGCTGAGGTGGCTTCGTCGAGGATCAAAATAGGGGGATTTTTAAGAACTGCTCTAGCGATCGCAATTCTTTGTCTTTGTCCACCAGATAGTTTTTGTCCTCTTTCCCCGATAATGGTATCGTAACCTTGGGGTAAGCGATTAATAAAGTCATCGGCTTCGGCGATTTTGGCAGCAGTAATGATTTCTTCTAAACTAGATTCAGGACTACCGTAGGCAATATTTTCTCTCACCGAACCGTGAAACAGAAACACATCTTGACTAACTAAACCAATTCCTCGACGCAAATCAGCTAAGAAAATATCTCGAATATCTATCCCATCTAAAGTAATTTTACCTGCTTGAATTTCATACAATCTCAACAACAGTTTAACAATCGTACTTTTCCCCGAACCCGTCGAACCGACAATCGCGATGGTTTTTCCTGCTGGAATGTGCAGAGAGAGATTTTTAAAAATGGGTTGAAACTCATCGTAAGCAAAAGTAATCCGATCTAAATTTATTTCACCCCGAATCGTTTCTGTAGGTAGCGATAACTTACCAGAATGAATAGCAATCGGAGTATCTAGCAAATCCATCACTCGGTTAGTAGAAGCCATTGCCCGTTGATAGAGGTCTAAAGTTTGTCCTAATCTAGTTAAAGGCCATAGTAATCTTTGAGTTAGAAAAACCAAAACACTGTAAGTACCGACAGCTAAATCACCTACAACTACTTCCATCCCTCCAAACAACAGAATTGCTGTAAAACCAGCCAAAATTACGATCCTAATTAGAGGAATAAAAGCAGCCGAAAGAGCGATCGCTCTACGATTACTCTGACGATAAGCTTCACTTTCCTGTCTTAATCTTTCTAATTCATAAGCTTCGGTGGTAAAACTTTTAATAGTAGTAATTCCGCTAAGATTATTTGCCAAACGAGAATTAAGTAAACTCACTTTTTCCCTCACCGCAGCATAACGAGGTGCGAGTCGTTTTTGAAAAGCAATTGAACCCCAAAGAATAATTGGAATTGGTAGAATAGACATCCAGGCAACATTCGGAATTAAAACTAAAAATGCTCCACCGATAATAATTACCGTGGTAATTACCTGAAGAATTTCATTCGCACCAATATCTAAAAATCTTTCTAGTTGATTAATATCATCATTGAGAATTGATAGTAGTGTCCCTGTACTACGTTCTTCAAAATAAGCTAATTCCAAATCTTGAATATGACTGTAAGCATCTAAACGTAGATCGTGTTGAATATTTTGTGCCAGATTACGCCATAACCGTTCATAAGCATATTCAAAAATCGATTCTAAACCCCAAATAATGGCAGATAAAGCACAAATAATCAATAACTGTTGAAAAACATCAGTCACTCCGAAACGAGCAATAATTGAATTTTGTGGTTTTACTACTACATCTACTGCTGCACCAATTAACGCTGGAGGTGCGAGATCAAAAAGTTTGTTAAGAATCGAACAGATAGTTGCTTGCCAAATTGAAACCTGATATTTACGTCCATATCTCAGCAAACGAAGAAAAGGATGTTTAGTCATTAGTTATTGGTTATTGGTCATTAGTAATTAATTATCTCTCATACTTTTTTCTACAAAAGTTGAAATAGCGAGCGCATTATCTGTTTAAAGTCAATTGCTATTGGTTAAAGGTACTGAAAAACAGCATAATATGAGTTTTTACTGAGGTAGCCTGCTTTGAACCTATGCCAGACTCAATGAAAGAGTTGGTCAGAATCTGCTACATGGTAGAACAAGCTAGAGAGCCTTATCATTACAATCAAAAGCCAGAATTAAAAGAATTTCAACAGGAAGTTCTGCAACTGTTGGAAGATGTTTGTACTCTAATGAACGATACTAAAGAAAATTTGAGTATAGATAATTCTGGAGAAAAATATCAACAATTTCACCAACAAATTACCGAAGCTAGCCATAATGTAGCAGATTTACAACTACGTATGGGAATTATAGCCCCGATGAAAGCAGGTAAATCAACTATTATCAATGCAATTATCGGACAGGAAATTTTGCCTAGTTGCGCTGCTGCGATGACAACTATTCCGACTGAAATTGTTTTTAATCAAGCAATCACCGAACCAATTCTTACTTTAAGTCAAGATACTTTGGCTATTTTTCGAGATGTTTACCAAGGTATCCAAAACCAAATTCAACAATTAGGAATTGAATTAAGTCAACAGAAAATCGCCCGTTATCCTCATCTGATGGAATTACTCTCAGAAATTCACCAGACTAATTATTTTCCTTTTGTTCAAGAAATTAAAGGAAGAGAAGCGATTAATCAAGCTTTAACTAGTCTTAATCATTTAATTCGTCTCTGTAGCATTTTGGAACCTCTACGAGAACCTTTAAATCAATTACGAGATATTCCTTATATCGAAACACCTTGTTTAAGCTTAGTAAAACAAGAACCAGGTAAAAGTTTTGGTAATTTAGTCATTATCGATACTCCAGGGCCTAACGAAGCAGGAGAACATCTTAAATTAACCGCTGTAGTCGAACAACAGTTACGCCGTAGTTCAATTGTTTTGATTGTACTGGATTTTACTCAACTCAATAATGAAGCAGCCGAGGCGATTAAAAAACAAGTTAAACCAGTTATTGAATTAATTGGTCAAGATAATCTTTATGTTTTAGTTAATAAAATCGATCAACGTCGTCAAGGAGATCTGACTCCCGAACAAGTGAAAAAATTTGTCCTTGCCGATCTAGAATTAACTCAATTAGAAGAAAATAATCGAGTATTTGAAGTAGCAGCAATCAGAGCTTTTACTGCCACCAAGTTTCTTTTAGAATTACAACAAAATCCTGAAAGTAAACCAGAAGAAATGGCTACAGCAGAAGCATTAGCACAAGAAGTCTTTGGGATTGATTGGGAAGAAGAATTAGAAACTACTAATGTCGAAGTTTTGGCGAAAAAAGCAGGAACACTCTGGAAAAAATCAGGTTTTGCGCCCTTTTTAGACCAAGCAATTCAAGCTTTAATGATTACTGCTGCACCTCGCTGTTTAAATTCAGCATTAAATTTAAGTCGTCATCGTTTATTAGAGTTGAAAGATGACTTAAACATTCGCAGTAAAGCTATTTCTCAAGACGCAGCCAAACTTCAATCAGAAATCAAAGCTTTAGAAGAAGATCTAAATCATTTAGAATCTTGTCGTACTCGTTTAACTCAAATTGATCGCGTTAAAATTGGACTTCAGGAAAATCTGGAAACGATTTTAACTCAACTCAAAGATGAAGCGGTTGTAAAAATTGAAGATTATTTTGTCGAAACAGATTATGACCGCGGAGATCTTTTTAAGAAAGCTGATATTAAAACCAGAGAAATTTTATTAACTAATATTGGTAATTTTGAATTATTTCCTAAATGGGTTTCTGAAAATCTCAAATCTAATTTAGAGTATAAAACCGCAGGTATAGCTGCCTTTAGAACTGAAGTAGAAGCAGACCAATTTGCTCAGAAAGCTATTAGTTGGGCAAAACAAAGACTAGATAGCTTATTATTAAAAGTTCGGGAAAATACCGAAAACAAAATCGAACTTTCTCGTCAAGAAATTTCTAACTTTTTAGTTAAGGAAACTCAACCAATTATTGAAAGAGCTAAAATTCGTTTACAAGAAAACTTTGAGATTGATTTAGTCCTACCTACTCCAGGAATCCAACCAGAAGCAGAACTACAGATAGGAGAAAAATTAGTCAAAACTAAAACTCGTTTAGTTGAGCAAGGTTTAGAAGAAAGAATAATTAAGGCTAGAGCTTGGTACTATTGGTTTGGCTTAGTGCCATTCTACCGACAAGAAACCTATCAAAAACCTTATAAAAAAGAAAATTATTATACTGTCTCACTTCATGAATTAGTCGAACAAATTAATGATTTAATTAAAAAATATCTTGATAATACCAAACAAAAAATTATTATTTATTTAGAAGATGAATTACAACAGCAAGTCGAGCAATTTTTCACAAGTTTAGATAATTATCTAGGTAGCTATTTAGATAATCTGAAACAATCTCAAAGCGATCGCCAATTATCTTTAGAACAACGAGAAAAATTAGTTAAAAATCTTGGTAACTTAGTTCCTCAAGCTAATCACTATATTAATCAATCTGATAGTTATTTGCTAGTTACAGAACAATTTCTTGTAAAAAACAATAATTGATTACTATTCAGAGTTTTTTACCTAATAGCTAAAATTGCTTGATTAATAATTTCAGCAGTCACTTGATCAGTAATTTCTACCCTACCTATTTTAGTAGGAAGTATAAATCTTACTTTGCCAGATTTTACTTTTTTATCGCTTTTAAGAGTTTCTAAAATATCATCTAAATCTAATTCAGCAGGAATAATAGTTGGTAATCCTGTTTTTTTAATTAATCGATCCTGACGAGTCGCTTCCTCTTCTGTCCATAATCCCATTTGCGTGGCAATTCTTCCTGCTGCCACCATACCAATTGCTACTGCTTCTCCATGAACAAATTGTTCGTAATTAGTTAAACTTTCAACAGCATGACCAATAGTATGACCATAGTTTAAAATTGCTCTTAGTCCTGCTTCTTTTTCGTCTTGACTAACCACATCAGCTTTTGCTTGAGTTGAACGGACTAAAATTGTTTCTAATAATTCTGGAGAAATACCAGCAAAACTATCAATCTGTTCAGCTTGTTCTAATTTACTAAACAAATCTTCATCCCAAATAATGCCATATTTAATTACTTCCGCCATTCCTGCCCGAAATTCTCTTTCTGGCAAAGTTTTTAAGACATTAGGATCGATTAAAACTAATTTTGGCTGATAAAAAGCACCAATTAGATTTTTCCCTTGGGGATGGTTGACTCCTGTTTTTCCGCCTACAGAAGCATCTACCATTGCCAGTAATGTTGTCGGTACTTGGACAAAGTTAACTCCACGCAACCAGGTAGCAGCAGCAAAACCAGTCATATCGCCAATTACTCCACCACCTAAAGCGACTAAAGTTGAGGAACGTTCGAGATGATGTTTTAAGGCAGTATCATAAACTTGTTCGATAGATTGAAGAGTTTTGTAAGTTTCTCCCGCAGGAATTAAGTGATGATAAACTTCAAAGCCAGCAGATTCTAAAGATTGCAGACAGGTATCACCATAAAAAGTAAAAATTTCTGGATTGGAAACAACTAAAACCTTCTTTCCTACATTTAATTGTTTCATCTGGCTACCTAATTCCGAGAGACAACCAGGAGAGATTACAATTTCGTAGGCAGTTTCAGGTAAGTTGACAGTAATACTTGTCATAGCTTTAGGTGTTGGGAGATATTTAAATACAGTCTTCCATTATAAAATTTCTTTAGTTAGGAATGAAACTCTGTCAGGGCGAACCGCAGTTCGCCCCTACAAAACATCGGTTGCATTTTTTTACCTAAAATAACACTAGAATCTAAACCTTGAACCAATATATTTTCAATTCTCGGTCCTCATAGTAAATCTTGCTATCGGAATGATTACGACGGTAAGCTTCACACATTTGCCAAGCTTCATATTCTAAACTCGCTCTTCCTGCGGAGGAACGATAATAACGGTAAGTGTGATCACGAAGTGCCTCAGCAAAGCTGAGATCGCGAACTAAGTGAGCGAACCTCTCGCGTAAAATAGAATCAGGAACAACAGAGGGTTCATTAGCAAAGGTAACAAAGGGAATTTTTTCTACATATATAAATAGATCTTTTCCTGAAACGGGAAAGTGAAATTTTGGGTTGCTGGCTTGAGAAGCATATTGTTCAACAAATAAAGCTAAGTCTTGATACCAACCATAACCATAGATCTCAGCTAATTGTTCGACTGGAGCTACTAAAGTCCAGGTTTGAGAAGGAAATAGGGTTGTGATCTCTAAACTTTTGCGTGTTGCCATATCGTATTCGACGTAAGTGAGGTTTGGGGGAAGAGGCAGTAAAAAGTTAATTGACAGAGACAGAATTATTGTCAGACAAAAAGTTTCAGCCCATCTTTGTGATAGTCTTTTTAAGATGTTGGCGACAATAGTAAATAAAAGTCCTGCTAATAAACTCAGAGCTACGGGCAAGGTTAACAGAAAACTGTGAGTCCATAAAAGCTCGATCTCAGTCGTAGCAGCAAATCCAGCTAAAATAATCCAAGTTAAAGTCAGTGAAGTTAACACCAATCTTTTGCCATCAATCGAGCCGATAGCTGCACTAAGAATTAAAATCAATAATGGTGATGCAGATATTGCTATTAAGATAATGGTACAAATAATATTGATTTTGAAAGAAATAGTTTTTTGTTGTTGACGATCCGTATCGAAATAATATCCCAAACCAAGTAAGACAAAAATTGTACCAAGTTCTATTTCATTTCCTGTCCATTGTCGAATTAAAGAATTATTCAAATTATTAATAACTGTTGTCAACCATGCTGGTAATTCGGAAGTAATAATTGGTTTCCAAGTGAATAGATACACTCCCAAACACAACATTGCAACTAAAGCCGAAAAAGCATTTTTTGTTAAGACACGTACCAGATAACCAACGCTTAAAACCATCATCATTCCGACAATAGGGCTAAGGAAACGAATGGCTTGCATGGCATCAATTGAACCAAGCAAAGATACAACTGTTGCAAAAGCAGGAAATACAGGTAAATTATGTGTTTCTGGATAATTTCCTGCCAAAATTTGTCTAGTTATCAGCAAAACTTCATAGCGATCACTATGACTAAAGCGTAGTTCTAGTAAGGGATATTCCCATCTTAGTAGTAAGCCAAAACCTAAAACTATTGTCAGTATCAAAACAAAAAACATTCCCTGGCGAATTACCAAGTTTTCTAAATAGTCAATAAATTGTTGTTTTATGTTTTGAAAATTATTTCCAATACTTGTAATTAAATCTTGAAATGATAATCCTAGATCTAAAACATCTATCAAATGAAATATTTTACTTTGAATAATTTGCTGACAATATTTAACTCGCCAATTATAGCTTTCTAAGTAATTAAAAATTAGATAACTATTATATACTAAAGCCAAAGTTAACCAATTCAATAAATGTAAATAGCTCAAGCACAAAATAGCTGTAATTGTCACGAACAAAGTACGTAAAAAAAAGCCAACTATCGAACTTTTTCCACTATGTTTTGAATGTAAAGATGAACTTTTTATCGGTAGCCATAAAAATAAAGTGATAAAAATAGTCACTATCCAAAAAGTAATTATCAAATCAATAATTATAGTTTGCTTGACTAATGGCATAAAAAGAATTACTCTACAAAAATTTTGAAAGTTTTTTTTAAATATATGAAAATTTGATTATGTTTGTGTTAGCAAAAAGCTATTTTAAATAAAGTTTTCATTAAAATCAAAATCTAAAAACTTTGTATTTTTTTTATATAAACTTCATTTGTTCTTTACCTATTTACTATTTTCAGAAGAGATAATTTGGGAGATATAAGTAAAAACTCTTAAGAAAATTTCATGAGCAAGAAAATTTTAGTTACTGGTGGAGCAGGATATATTGGTTCTCACACAGTACGCCAGTTAGGAGAAGCCAATTACGAAGTAATCGTCTATGATAATCTTTTTACTGGTTCAGCTAAAGCCTTACTCAACGGTAATTTATTTGTAGGCGATCTAGCAGATGAATATACTTTAGAACAAGTATTTATTCAGCATAATTTTGATGCAGTTTTACATTTTGCTGCTAGTATTTCTGTCCCTGAATCTATTGCTAATCCTTTAGAATATTACGCTAACAATACTCGTAATACCTTAAATTTACTCCTTTGCTGTCAAAGATTTAGAGTTAATAAATTTGTTTTTTCTAGTACTGCTGCTGTCTATGGAGAACCAGAAGAAAATCCCGTCAGTGAGTCTTGTGCTACTAACCCAATTAATCCCTATGGTTACTCAAAGTTAATGAGCGAACGTATGATTCGCGACTATGCTATTAGTTCCAATTTTAAATACGTGATCTTACGCTACTTTAATGTAGCTGGTGCAGACATTCAAGGAAGAATTGGTCAATCTTCTCAAAAAGCTAGTCATTTAATGAAAATGGCTTGTGATGCAGCATTAGGTAATCGTCCTGCTGTTGGTATTTTTGGGACAGACTTTGATACTCCAGATGGTACGGGAATTCGCGATTATATCCATGTGGAAGATTTAGCAGCAGCACATCTAGATGCGTTGCGTTATTTAGAAGCTGGTGGTGAAAGCGAAATTCTTAATTGTGGCTATGGTCAAGGTTATAGCGTCAGACAAGTTTTAGACAAGTTAAAAGAAATTTCTGGAGTAGATTTTCCTGTAATTGAATTTCCGAGAAGAAAAGGCGATCCAGCTTGTGTGATTGCTTATAGCGATCGCATTCGTCAAGTTTTGGGTTGGCAGCCTCGATACAACGATTTAGAAATTATTTTAAGTACTACCCTAGCTTGGGAAAAAAAGAAACAGTTAATTACTATAAATTGATTTATTTTTAATTTTTTGGTTCTAATTCAGAACCGACAAGCCAAATATATTTTTATTAAAACAATCAAATAAGATGTCTAATTTTAATACTTTAAATTCTATTGATTCTTCTCTAGAAAATTCTTTAGAAGTAGAACTAAATGCAACTTACGGCAATATCACTCTTGATGGTAATTTAGCTGATTGGACAAGTAGTGAGCGATTAAATTTCCTGCCAGGCAGTAGCCAACCAGGATATGAAGTTTATGGCAAATTGGTAGGGGATACTTATGTATTTGCGATTAAATCCGATGATAATGCGATCGCTGCTGGTACTACAATTTGGCTTAATACTGACCAAAATAGTAATACTGGTTATCAGATTTTTGGTTTTGCTGGTGGTGCAGAATATAACATCAACTTTTTCACCGATAATCTACCTTATCTTTATACTGGCGCAGCAGGAGAAAATTTTGTTACTGGAGAGTTAAACTATGCTTTCGACAGTACTAAACAAATCATAGAATTTGCAGTTCCTCTGTCATTAATCAATGACACAACTCCAGGTATTGATCTCGTAATTGATATCAATAATCAAATATTTTTACCAGGTAATTACTCTAGCCAAAAATATACTATTGAAGTTGGTGATGCTTTACCGCCCAGAACTGATTTAAGTAAAAAGGTTGGAATTGTCTTTTCACAAACTACTGCCGATCAATTTTTTGGCTTACCAGATCTAGAAGTTAATCGCACGGCATATTCCCAGTTATTTATGTCGGTTCAAGAAGAAGTGATGATGGCGGGAATCCCTTTTGATCTTCTCACAGAAGAAGACTTGAAAGACATTAACAAACTTGCTAATTATGACACCCTAATCTTTCCCAGTATTCGGAATGTCAAACAAGCTGACTTACAAGCAATTCAAGACACCCTGACGGATGCTGTTTATAAATATAAGATTGGGATTATCGCTGCTGGCGATTTCATGACTAACGATGAAACAGGTGCAGTCCACGCAGGTAACCCCTATTATCGGATGAAAACTATATTGGGGTTGCAGCCTACTGCTTTTGGGGCTGGTAGTGTTTCCTTAACTGCTCAAAATACCACCCATCCTGTGATGCAGGGTTACAATTCTGGGGAAACGATCCGCCAATACCAAAATCCCATTGGTTTTGCTGCTTATGAAAGCTTCGATCCTAATTATCCCGCTCAAGTTTTAGTCAATCAAACTGTCAACGGTCAAACCTACAACGCCGTGGTTGCTACCGAAACTGGTGGTCGGAATATACATTTTGCCACTACCAGTTATTTAGGAGACAATAATTTAGCCTGGCAAGGACTACGCTGGTCTACTTTTAATAACCAACCTAGTGTCAGTCTCAGCTTAACTCGTAATAAATCCTTGTTTTTGTCTCGCAACGACATGGATCAATCCCAAGAAGCTGACAATGTTAATCCTCAAGATGGTTCTCCTGGAATTTATGACAAATTATTACCTATTCTGAGTCAATGGAAAACGGACTTTAATTTTGTTGGCTCTTACTATATCAATATTGGCAATAGTCCCGAAACTCTTCAGTATACCGATTGGGCTATTTCTCGACCTTATTACCAAGCATTGTTAGCAGCAGGTAATGAGATTGGCACCCACTCCTACACCCATTTTGAAGAATATGCTGGCTACAATCCACCTAATAATACTAATTTTGCTACTCCTGCCCAGCTAGAATTTGAATTTAATCAATCTAAGCAAATAATTGAACAGCAATTAGGTATTAAAGTTACTGGGGCAGCTTTACCTGGCGCACCAGAACTATTGCCTACCGCTTTGGAAATCACTCAATATTTTGATTACATTTCTGGTGGTTATTCCAGTGTCGGCGCAGGATTTCCTAGTGCATTTGGTTTCTTAAAACCAGGTCAAGAGTCGATTTATTTTGCTCCCAATCTTTGGTTTGACTTTACCTTAATCGGCTTTGGTATTCCTGTTCCAGATGGGAATGGAGGTTTTATTCCTCAACCTCTTACAGCAGAACAAGCACAGACTGAATGGCTTAGACAATACCAAGAAGTAATTGCTCATGCTAATAAGCCAATTGTACTGATGCCCTGGCATGATTATGGACCTACTAATTGGGAAAATAACGGCTATAACCAAGAAATGTTCACGGCTCTGATCCGAGAGGCTTACAATAGCGGTGCTGAATTTGTGACCTTGGCTGATGCGAGTCAGAGAATTAAAGCATTTGAACAATCCAAACTATTTGTTGAAAGTTCAGGCGATACTATTACAGCGGAAGTAATCGCTTCTAATGTTGGTAATTTTGGTTTAGATATTAATAATCAGGGCTCTACTCGCCTAATTAAGAGTGTAGACAATTGGTATGCCTACAATGAGAATACTGTCTTTTTACCTGTCAACGGGGGCAAATTTACCATCAATTTAGGAACTGCTCAGGACAATGTTACCCGAATCACTGAATTGCCCATGCGTGCTAAATTACTCTCTCTCAGTGGTAATGGTACAAACCTGGAATATAACTTTTTTGGTGAAGGTAAAGTAGTTTTAGAAGTAGCTAATCCGAATCTAGTCAGTATCATTGGTGCAGATAGCCTCAGTCTCACTGGCAGTATGGTTCAAATGGTGTTTGCAACTATTAATCAACATCAAGCCCGTATTTTAGCTGCTACGATTGGTGACGATGTGATTGAGGGTTCTGTTAAACAAGATCTTTTAGTAGGTAGTCAAGGAAACGACATTCTTTATGGGGAGAAAACAATCAGCCAACCTACAACCATATTTATTACCGATTTTGAAGAAGCTCCCAATACTTCTAGTGGTTTTGTCAACGCACCTTTAGATGGTTGGAACTCTACTGATGGCAGGATTGAATATTGGTCTACTAATTCTGCTGAAGGTGTTAACCATATTGAACTCAACGAAGATCCACTTAATTTTTATCCCGATGCACGACAGATTTATCGAGATCTTACAACAGAAGCAGGGAAGTTTTATGAACTAACTTTCCAATACGCACCCCGTAACGGATTTAATGCAGCAGTTAATGCGATCGCTGTTAAACTGGGTGGCAGTACTTTACTCAATATAGCAGAAGATGGTTCTAAAAATTCCAATCTAGTTTGGAAAACCTATACTGTCAACTTTATGGGAGATGGTAGTACCAAACGTCTAGAATTTCTCTCCACTGGTACTCCTGTTTTTTATGGTCGTGGCGGTCACTTGGATGATATTAAATTATTTGCCTACAATGAAAATCCTCATCTTGGTGGCAATGACACTCTCATTGGTGGTCTTGGCAATGATCTCCTTGACGGCGGTGCTGGTAACGATATTCTCTATGGAGATCACAAAAACCCATCCACAACTGTATTTGTCACTGATTTTGAAGAAGCTCCCAATACTTCTAGTGGTTTTGTCAACGCACCTTTAGATGGTTGGAACTCTACTGATGGCAGGATTGAATATTGGTCTACTAATTCTGCTGAAGGTGTTAACCATATTGAACTCAACGAAGATCCACTTAATTTTTATCCCGATGCACGACAGATTTATCGAGATCTTACAACAGAAGCAGGGAAGTTTTATGAACTAACTTTCCAATACGCACCCCGTAACGGATTTAATGCAGCAGTTAATGCGATCGCTGTTAAACTGGGTGGCAGTACTTTACTCAATATAGCAGAAGATGGTTCTAAAAATTCCAATCTAGTTTGGAAAACCTATACTGTCAACTTTATGGGAGATGGTAGTACCAAACGTCTAGAATTTCTCTCCACTGGTACTCCTGTTTTTTATGGTCGTGGCGGTCACTTGGATGATATTAAATTATTTGCTTATCAAGAAGACCCAACTCTAGGTGGTAATGATACTTTAATTGGTGGTCGTGGCAGTGATACTCTGATTGGTGGTCGAGGTAATGATAACTTTGTCTTTGTGAAAAATAATAGTTTATTACCTGGCGAACTAGATATTATTAAAGACTTTGAGGTAGGTAAGGATAAGATTCAGTTCCAAGGTTGGGGTAGTGTTAATGCTTCTTCTTGGTTTAGTAGTATGCTTTCTCAAGGGTTAATTACTAATACGGTCGATGGTACTTTGCTTACTTCTAATTCTGGTGGACAAATTCTGTTTGAAGATTTAAATATTGGTAAGCTTAGTAGCTCTGATTTTTCCTTTACATAAGAAATTTTTTGTCTAGATACGATATGTTGCATATAAAAACTCAAACATAAGCTATTTGAAATATCATATTCAAGTCTACTGAGTTTACAGTATTTAAAAATTGGCTCAGGGCAAAAGACAGGAGACAGCAATTTGTTTGTTTCCTGTTTCTGTGTTTTAGCTTTTGTTACTTATTCAAAGACTCAATATAATTAACTTCTTCTTGCCAATAGGAAGGTAAGCTGTTCCAAGGATCGCCGTCATCACTGGTTGGACTATCATCAGTAACGTAGATATAACCGATATTATGAGCTACAGCGCGGTCAATATGACTTTTCATCGTAGCAGCGTCGGGAACGGAATGAATTAAACTAGCAAAATGACTACTTTGATATCGCTTTACATAAGATTGAGGTTCGTATCTTTCCCAAGTTTGAGAATAATCTTCAAAAATTACTGATGTATCTGCTGCGGGACGATTTAGATAACTTTCATCAGTATAAGTACCAGGGTTAATTATTACTTGGTTTAATTTAGTTTTAGTTTTTGTGTAGTTATAAAGCTCTTGATAGTAATTAATGTTCTTGATATTACTCGCACTTTCATCCAGAAAAATTCCATCGACATCATAATATTTGTCATAAAGATCGATATCTTGTTTAACTTCTTCAATCAGGCGATCGCCGTACTGGGTATAGACATAGCCCAAAATAGTAAGATCTGATTGTCTTAAATCTTTTAAACCTCTTTGATAGTCTTGGTTAGATGGTTTACCATTAGGGCCATTGTTAGGATTAATAATTGCTACAATAGGCACTCGCTGTGCTGCTAATGCTACATCCGACCAAACATAACTTTCTGGTTCGTACCAATTAGGATAAATATAAAGAGGAAGCAGAATTGTAAGCGAATTTCCCATCACTGTTTGTGATTGACAAGATAACATTAGACAAACAACCAAAGTTGCTATTAAAAATCGGCTCAGATTTAGTATCTTCATAGTTGAGCGTTAAATTGTTCGTCCACAGATAAATACAGATAAACCTTGTTACTAATTACTTCCTGATAACTGATCACTGCTAATACCCTCCCAGATAGTAGGCATAATCAGGGTTGTTGATCGCTTGTAAAACTTTGCGTCGAGAAAGCAACATAAATACCATAGAGCCTAAAACTAGACCAAGTACAGCCCATTCAGGAGCGATCGCATTAGCTGCAATGTACCCCACAACAAGATTAACTAATAGACTGGGAAAAAGTGACGCAACAGCAGCAGAGGCAAGGTTGAGACTAAATAAGACTACTACATTTAGTAAACCTAGAACCAATAATAAATAGCCCAAACAACCTATTAAAGTTAAAGAAAGATTGATTGTTGCCCAAGGTTTTGGAGTTGGTATGCCGACGGTAACAGCTACTAAAACGCAAAAAAAACCTAAAATAATGCCCATTAAGAGCAAATAGCGGAAATTTAACTTCTTAGATAGGGCATTCATGTTTTCAAATTTTGTCATCTTTGCCTGTTCGTACCAATAACGAATTAATCGATAGGCTAAATATTCACTCAAAGGCACAGCTAATAAGAAATTAAGTAAAGCTAAATCCATTGCTCGTTGATAGGCAGAATCAATCGCAAAAATCAATCCAGAGGCAGCATCTACCGCCCAACCAGCTACCAAACGATCTGCAAAAATAAAGCCAAAATAAGTAATTCCATAGCCAAAAAAAGGAGCGAGTAGATAGACAGTAGCACTGAGGTTGGGTAATTCGACTTTACCGTTAGCAGGATGAGTTAATTGTTGTTTTCTGAATAATAATAATATGGCGATCGCGGTTAAAATTAAAGTAATCAAGATGGCTATTATTTGGGCTTCTAATGCACCTAGGTTTGCTTTGAACCTAACTACCCAAAACAATACGGTTAAACCGATCAAAGTTAAAGGTGTTCCCCAAATTGATAGCAGAGATAGGATTGATAACAACATCCAAAGTAAGCTAAGAACGAGGTAATAACCAGCCCCTAAAACCAAATATTGATCGGGAAATAAACTGCGATAAAAACCAAACCACAAACTAATTACAGCTAAGATAAAGCTAGTCAACATTCCCAAACTCAACAAAGAAACACAGGCTTTTCTTGCTTGTTGCGGAAAACCCAACCCGAAATAAAATTCTCCTCTACGAGCGATCGCTTGAACAAATCCTCCACTGGTAATTAAACTAGCTAAAGTTGCTAAGGTAAATAAAGCAGCTAGTTGAGGTGGGATCAATTTCCAACTATCACTCGGTTCTAAATTACTTAAAATTAAAAGGGATATTAAAGGAATCGCATAAACAAAACTACGGGAAAATTGTTCGACAAAAGCAGATATTTCAGCGTAGATATTTTGTTTCCAATTCAAGGGAAGTGGAGTTTTTGGTATTGGTGGTGGAGGATTATTTTGTTGATAAATATATTGCCCAATTTCTAACACATCAGCAAAACCAAACTCTTCTTGAATAATGCGATCGCTATAGCCTAAAGATTCAATAATCGCCATTGTTTGCCAACGATCTATTAGCCTGGGACTGACTTGTTCTACTTGAGCAATTAGTTTTGATAGTTTTTGTTCGTTAGACATTTGAATAAAATCTTCTTTCCAAAGTTCATAATTTGATTATTCTAACTTTAGCGATCGCCCTTTGAACTGCTTGACAAATTTCAGGTGATCGCTTTCTAGCAAGACAAATTGCTTGACATGGATACATTTTCTTAACGGCTAAAGTGAGTGGCGGAGAGTGAACTAGAACGAAGCGCGAAGACTCTCTACCGTCCCTCCACGGTATTGTTAGCTGGTTTGTAACAACGAGCTAATTCAAAAAACTCTCATATTTATCGTGATCGCCGATCCAAATCCAATAATAATCGTCGCCCTTTTTCAACGCCAACGCTCGATATCCACCACTGATACGGGCAGACCAAAGGTTTTTACCGACTTTTCTAAAATGCAACGATGGATGAAGTGAGTTTTCCTGCCAAAGCTGATAAGCTTTCTTCGCTTGCTCCTGCATTTCAGGTGACAATTCAGCATATGCTTTCCAAAAATCAGCCGTCGCAAAGGATTTCATCCAGATCCCTCACGTTGTGTGCTGCAATATCTTTTTCTGCCCGAGCAATGAGGTGATCTAATTTTCCTGATGCCAAATCTGTTTCAATTTGTCGATCCCACATCTCATCAAGATAGTCTTGAAGCCATTTTGCCAGATGGCGAACCTCACTCTCTGGTAATTGCTTGATAGCTGATTCAACTTCTAGTCGAGTAGTCATACGATGTCTCACATCTCAAGAGCATTTCTATATTACAAAAAATTTAAAGATAGAAGGATATCTCATTATTTCTTGTTCAGCGTTTCAATAACTTGTAATAGGTATCTAAATGTTCTGATAAAAAGGTTTTTTGCGTAAATAATTTTAAAGAACGCTCTAAAGCTCTTTTTCCATATTGCGTCCGCTCTTCAGGGGGAAGTAACAACAGTTTAAGTATGGCTTTAGCCATTGGTTCGGGTTCTCCTGCACGTACCATTAATCCTGTATCTGCGATCGCTTCTCGCACACCTCCCACATCGGTAGCTACAATTGTTGCGCCAGAAAGCATTGCTTCAATGATGGCAAAGGGAAAGCCTTCGGAAATACTCGACATGGCTACGACATCGGCTTCACTATATGCGCGCCAAGGTTCGCTGGTAAACCCAGCAAAATTAATCGTTTTTTCTAAATTATGCTTATCTACCACTGCTTGACATTGGGCGAAATAGTTTTCGTCGGAGGCTTTTCCGTAAAAACGAAATTCAACATCGGGAATTTTATCTCTGACAATTACCGCAGCTTTAATTAAATCTAATTGACCTTTAAGGGGAAAGATCAAACCCATGTTCATTACTTGAGGACGTTCTTTCTCTACAGGAGGAGTAGGATGAAATTTTTCTGGATCTGCCCCGTTATAAATTACCTTGATTTTTTCTGGTGGTACTCCCCACCAACGTTCCCAACGGGCATTATATTCACAAACTGGTGCAATTAAATCAGCAAAATGAAAGTTAACTTTAACTACTGCCCCCATTAAGCGATACAAAAACTTGCGGACAAATAAAGAAGGAATACTTTGATTGAGATTTAAATATTGCTCTCGAATATTAATCCCGTGTTCGGTTAGTAAATAGGGCGTTCCGCGCTGTAATTTAGCAATTACACAAGGTAAACCACAAAAAGCTGCTGCTGAAGAATGAGTAATATCTGTTTCTGGTACAGGTACGTGAATGGCAATTAAAAATCGATAAAGCAAGCGCATTGCTTCAGTTAATTCCGCCAAAGTAACTTCGGCAAGAAAATCTTCTTGCTGACAATAATCCCAAACTAAATGCTTAAAAGTTGACCATACCCAAGGCGAATTCATGGTTTTGTGATAGTCGTAACGCAGAAAATATTCATGAAGTGCCAACAGCAGTTTACCCAGTGATTCTGCTTCGACTTCGCTCAGTAATACCATCCGCAAAAAGGATTCAAACAGGGGAACAAATTTAGTTTTAATTAAACTAGTGGTTACTTCTTTTTTGCTTTTAAGAGCTACAGAAAAAGGCACTCGCCAACTCCATTCCACTGGATCATCTGTTCCCCACAAAGGGATTTTGAGAACTTCTAAAACGTTGGGTGATAATTCATAATTTATTTTTTGGTAAGGATTAGCCACAATAGCTAAAAGTTTAAAATCTATTTCTGGTAACTGTTGAGTTAACACATGACACCAGGTACTGACACCACCTTTAGCAAAAGGATAAGTTCCTTCTGTCGTCAGCAGTACACAAGGTCTAGTCAACTTTATTTACCTCCAACACTTGTCTGCGGTAAAAATTGTACCTGCGCTAATTGACTAATAATTAAAGAGTTAGTCGGGTTAGCAAATTCTATTTCAACTAAATAGTCCAATTTTTCGGTAGGTAAAGGATTCACAGTCGCAATCTTACCCTCAAATTTTTGGGCTGTCACTCCCGAACCAATTTGAATTACTGCTGGTTGATTTGGACTCAAGACATTAATTAAACGAGAGTTGACTGCTACTTCAATTTTGAGTTGTTCTAATCGAGCTAACCCAATCACAGCATTGCCACCATAGATTTGATCGCCAACCGTAACTGGTATTTCTGTTACGACTCCTGCTTCAGTTGCGGTAATAACTTGATTGACTTGGGGAACTTGATATTGATTAAGTTGGGCAGCTTGCTGTTGTAGAAGTTTTAGTTTTTCCGTTGCCTGTTGATATTCAAGTTGAGCCTTTTGCTTCTGTTTTTCTAATTGCGCGATCGCATCTTGTTGTTCTTGAATGGCTAATTTTTCTTGTAGTTGAGATAGTTCTTTTTGGCTTTGTTCTAATTTGGTATTGGCATTAGCTGCTGCGATCGCTGTATCATAATCCGCTTTAGCTATTTCTAATTCTACCTGCGCTTGTTCTAATTGTTCTTGAGAAATTGCTCCCTGTTTGTTAAGAAGATCCAAACGATTAAAACGTGCTTTGGCTCGTTCATACACGGCTTTAGTTCGAGGCACTGAATCTTGTCGCTGACGCAGAGGAAGTTTTTCTGCCTGACTTTGAGCTAAAGACACCTGTAAATTTGCCTCAGCAATCTTGGCTCGTAAGGGGGCTAAATCATACTTAAAACGATTAATTTTTTGTTCAAAATCGAGAATTTGCTGTTGAGCAGTTTGTTGTTGCTGAAGTACTTCTTGCTGTTGTTGTTTGGTTGATTGCTGTTCTTGAATAATTTGTTTTTGCTCATTTTCTGCTGCTAAATTTTTGATAATGAGCAGAGGTTGTCCGACTTCTACCTGATCTCCAACCTGTACGGAAATCTGATCTACCACACCAGGATTAATTGCTGCTATTTTAAAAGTTTTAGCGGGTT
Source organism: uncultured bacterium (assembly GCA_964562685.1). Taxonomy (GTDB): domain Bacteria; phylum Cyanobacteriota; class Cyanobacteriia; order Cyanobacteriales; family Xenococcaceae; genus Stanieria. The sequence continues at coordinate 31,621 of CAZLUP010000027.1, read as the reverse complement.
TTATCTTACCTGTAAACTGAGTCTGGGCAATGGTTGCAGATTGCTCTGCATAAGTAAGTACGGGTAAAGGTTTTCTGAGCCACTGACGTATAGCATATATACCAGTAGTGAGACTCAAAGCAACTATCAACCAAGCTAAGGTTTGCTTCAGACTATTTTGTGTTGTCCAAGGTTGAGACTCAATCGCTATAGGATTAGGAGAGGTAGGTACAATTTCTTCTTTGGTTAAGGAAGTAGAAATAGGTTCGGCTTTTTCAAGAAGAAGTACTTGAGAATGACTATTTAAGTTGTTTTGTTTTTGCTCAAGAGAGTCAACAGTTGATTTTTTAACCACAGGAAGTAACTTTTCAAATAATCCAGCCCCCATGTGGGTAAAACCTTTGTTAACAAATCTAATCGCTTGTTCTATCTCTTCGTCAGACGATCCCTTGAGTAAATATCCTGTTGCGCCAGCAGACATCGATTCTGTCACATATTTATCTTCATCATGACTACTAAGTACTAAAATTTTCGTTCGAGGACACTCTTCGGTAATCAGTTTTGTAGTTACCAAGCCATTTAGTTGTGGCATTTCCATATCGAGTAAAACGATATCAGGATGTAGCTCTTTAGCAAAAGCGATCGCATCTAAGCCATTGTCAGCAAGACCAATTAATTTAAAGTCTGAAATTGAATTAACTAAACATTCAAGTCTAGCACGTACGAATTTTTGATCATCTACAATTAAGATCCTAATCATCACTAATATATCAATTAATTTAAAATATATATTTTTTATAATTTACTCAAAATGTTTTATTGACAACAAAATACTTATATTTAATTGTTTTACGCTAAAAATCATCGGTATCTATTGTTTGATAAAATTAAATTATTAGTTATATATTGAGAACTTCTACCTGCAAAATTTTACTTACATTAATACTAATTTGCCTTATGAACACGACGTTTACATCAAGAATCAATGAAACTTAGATGAAAATTTGGATAATTTTTTGAACCGACATAATAGACCTCCTGCAAAAATAAATCAGAAATAAAAAATAACTACTAATCCCTAATCCCTAATCCCTAATCCCTAAATTCAACCGAGTTTAATTAGACTTATGCAAGAGGTCTAATGTAGTTTTTCTCTTAGCTATCTGAAACAACTAACTCAAAGTAATTCAAGACAACGGATACGTCTCATCAAAAAGCGACCGCTTTAAAGAAAATCTTGTCGATTGCAACGGGAATGTTATTCTATAGAGTTGACCAGGGAATTTTCCTAGAACCTGACTGAAAATTTACAATAGATAGTAGTAGTAAAATCTTCATAGATTACTCATAATGAAAAATCCAGCATTAAATCAAGAACCTCGTTACGAGCCAGCTATTGTTATTCCACTCAAACAAGAAGCATCTTTAATCGATTGGTTAAAGGCAAATAATCGATTAATTGCTCGCGAAGCTGTAGACAAAGATAACTACACTGGCGATGACCCTGAAATCGATGAACTTATGGGTGGAGAAGAGGATTTTGATGAAGATGATGATTTTGATGATTTAGAAGACTAAATCGAGTTGCAATCTGTTTGAGAGCAGATTAGAATAGTCAGGCATTTACCGGTATAAGCAAATTGTGAATGCCAAACTATTCTCTCTAAAAAATTTCAAAAATCCTTCTGGGATTAGTCTACTTTTATTACTTACTTCGGTCTTAAGCATTTTGGCAATCGCTTTTGATTGGACTACTAATAGATTTACTTTATTAACCAATCAACTTAGTCTACCTCTGCTTACTTGTGCATTGATTACAAGTATTTTAGGCTATTTCACAGTACCACTTTTACGCAGGTTAAAAACAGGGCAAATTATTCAAGAAGATGGTCCTCAAACCCATCTCAACAAAGCTGGTACTCCGACAATGGGGGGTATTTTTTTTATACCTGTGGCAGTGGGAGTATCCTTAATTTGGGCAAATTTTACCCCTGAAGTCATTGCGGTTGCTTTATTAACTTTGGCTTACGGTGCAATCGGTTGGTTTGATGACTGGCAAGTCTTACTACAGCAATCTAATAAAGGAATTTCTCCACGCATGAAATTAACTTTACAAATTGCCGTAGCAGTATTGTTTTGTCTTTGGCTAATTTGGTATGAACCAGCTAGTATTACCACAGTAACTTTACCTGGTGGTATTAATCTCTCTTTAGGGTTGATTTTCTTGCCTTTAGCTGGATTTGTCCTAGCAGCAGAAAGTAATGCGACTAATTTAACTGATGGTGTCGATGGTTTAGCAGCAGGAACAGGTGCGATTGCATCTTTGGGATTGGGTATTTTAATTGCTGCCGAACATCCCGATTTAATGATCTTCTGTGCTTGTTTAGCTGGTAGTTGTTTGGGTTTTGTCGTTTATAATCATAACCCTGCTATTGTTTTTATGGGTGATACTGGTTCGTTGGCGTTAGGAGGCGCACTTGCTGGTGTCGGAATTTTAAGTAATAATCTTTGGGGTTTATTTGTTGTTAGTGGTCTTTTCTTTGTTGAATCTCTTTCGGTAATTGCTCAAGTTAGTTATTACAAAGCGACTAAAGGAAAAGATGGAAAAGGTAAGCGTTTGTTTAAAATGGCTCCAATTCATCATCATTTTGAACTTAGCGGTTGGACAGAAACACAAGTTGTAGGCGCATTTTATTTGATTAATACTTTATTGATCTTGCTCGCTTATTGTTTTAGCTAAAATCAAAACAATCTTGATAATGAATAAAAAGTAGCCAATGTTCTGTTCTGTTGTTAATAATTAATAGTTAATTGAAAATCGATTTTGAACTACGAACTATGAACTCTAAACTTTATCATTGATTGTATGTTTAATCTTCAAAAACTAACGCTCAAAAATCGTCTTTTAAACGATCCTTACTATCGTTTTCAATCCCTTCAAGAAGTTCAAATTGCTGCCGAATTAGGCATAAAAATTGATGTTAATCAAGCAGGAATTGATGATTGGTTAAGATTACCAGGTATTTCGATTACCCAAGCGCGATCGCTTGTAGAATTGGTAGGAATGGGAGTTCAATTATTTTGTCTAGAAGATGTAGCAGCAGCGATTAGTCTCCCCGTACATAGATTGCTACCCTTAGAACCAATTTTGCATTTTGGATATTACGATCCTATTAGTCCCCTCAATCCTCAACGAGTCAATCCTAATGAAGCTTCCGTAGAAGAAATAAATCAAATCCCAATTTTAAATCAAGATTTAGCGCGAAAAATTGCTGAAAATCGCCAGATAAATGGTAAATACCGCAACTTAGCTGATTTTCAACGGCGACTCCAGCTTAATAGTCAGGTAACTTCTCAATTGATGTATTATCTAAGATTCTGAGCTTTTTTTGATTTTAAAATACAAGATTATTCAATCAATGTTAGTTTCAATCTCGGTTTGGGAATGATATTAAAGTAATGCCTGTAAAAAGTCGCTCAACTGAATGTCTAATCAGGAACTAGAAGAAATTTTTCTTTCAAAGAAGGTTCAGCTAGATGCGGTACAAGCTTTGCTGCAAGAAAATCTCCAACTTAAACAAGAACTTACCCAAATCAAAGAAAAAGAAGAACGCTTCCGTCAAATAGCAGAAAATGTGAGGGAAGTGTTTTTTGTTATTTCGGCTCAAACTGATGAAATACTTTATATCAGCCCTACTTACGAAAAAGTTTGGGGACGTAGTTGTCAAAGTTTATATGAAAATCCTCAATCCTGGTTATCAGCTATTCATCCAGAAGATTCTATCAAAGCCTGGGCAACCATAGAAACTCAATTTAGAACAGGAGATGAATTTGAGGAAGAATATCGCATTATTAGACCAGATAGTTCAATTCGTTGGGTTTGGGTTCGGGCTTTTCCGATTCGAGATCAAAATGGTAAAGTTAACCGTTTTGTAGGTATTGCTGAGGATATTACTGAGCGCAAAGAAGCAGAAGAAGCTATGAAAAAAAGTGAGGAACAATTTCGCCTGACTTTTGAAATGGCTCCGATTGGCATGGCAATTTCTAGTCTTGATGGTAAGTTTAAACGAGTCAATCAAGCTCTTTGTGATGCCCTTGGTTACACTAGTGCAGAAATGCTACAGCTTTCTTTTGCTGATATTACTCATCCTGAAGATTTAGAACTTCACTCAAGTTGGTCAAAAAAATTAATTGAAGGGAAAGAGTTTGATTTTCAAATTGAGAAACGCCACATTGCCAAAGATTCTCATATAGTAGATAGCTTATTAAAAGTAGCCATCGTTTATGATAGCAACGGCAAACCGCTACATTTTAATAACCAAATTGTTGATATTACTGAGAGAAAGCAAATGGAGCAACAATTACTCCACGACGCTTTACATGATTCTTTAACCAAATTACCTAATCGAGCTTTGTTCATGAATCGTCTAGAACAAGAGCTAAAAAGAACTAAAAATAATGATAATTATTTATTTGCTGTTTTATTTCTCGATCTTGACCGCTTTAAAGTCGTTAATGATAGTGTTGGACATTTAATTGGCGATCAATTGCTGATCAAAATCGCTCGTCGATTAGAACAATGTGTGCGTCCTACTGATACTGTAGCTCGTCTTGGTGGAGATGAGTTCACAATTTTGTTAGAAAATATTGAAAATATTGAAGAAGCAACTTCAGTTGCAGAAAGAATTTCTCAAGCTTTAACTATACCTTTTAATTTAGATGGCTACGAAATTTTTACTACCGCTAGTATTGGCATCGCTCTTTCTTGTAATGGTTATCACAAACCAGAAGATTTGCTGCGAGATGCAGACTTAACTATGTACAGTGCCAAAGAACAAGGCAAAGCTAGATATGAAGTATTTAATCAATCCATGCGTGATCGCGCTCTCAAACGTCTCGAATTAGAAACCGATCTCCGTCGAGGAATAGAACGCCAAGAATTACTATTATATTATCAACCAATTATTTCTTTAAGTACAGGTAATTTATCAGGTTTTGAAGCTTTAGCACGCTGGCAACATCCTACTCGCGGATTAATTTCACCTTTAGAATTTATTCCTGTCGCTGAAGAGACTGGATTAATAGTTTCTTTGGGATATTGGCTGTTAAACCAAGCTTGTCAACAATTACGAGATTGGCAAATTAAATATCCTCAACATTCTTGTTTAAAAATTAGTGTTAATCTCTCAGGCAAACAATTAAAAGAAATTCGGCTCATTGAAGAAATAGATACAATTTTGGCAACAACAGAACTGTCTGGAAATTACCTTAAACTAGAAATTACTGAAAGTATTCTGATGGAAAATATAGAAATTTCCACTAATATTCTTTTAGCACTTAAACAAAGAAAAATTCAGTTAAGTTTAGATGATTTTGGAACTGGTTATTCATCATTAAGTTACTTGCATCGTTTTCCTGTGGACACTCTAAAAATAGATCGTTCTTTCGTCCATCAAATGCAATTTAATCGAGATAATTCTGCGATTGTTAAATCGATCATTACTTTAGCTCATGTTTTGAATCTGGATGTAATTGCTGAAGGAATAGAAAATAGTTTTCAATTAGAAAGACTAAAAGAATTAAACTGTGAATATGGACAAGGTTATTTTTTTTCTCACCCTTTAACTACAGAAGAAGCCGAAAAATTCATTGTTGGCTTTCCTCAATGGTAAAAAATATTGTCATTGATTAGTAAGTTAATTTTGCCTGTCTTTCACAAGCAAAACCTTTCTTTTGCCAAAAAGATAAATCTACTTCACTTAGTCGGTAAACTTGGTGACAAGTAGGTTTAAATAATTGACTTAAATAAGACCAACCTACACTACGAGTTAAATCCAATATCGTTTTAATATTAGATTCCTGATTTCCAGGAATCCCTTTTTCTGGAGCAATGTCTAATTCTACCCAAATCCCATGAGAACCTAACATAATATTTGCTAACCATTTTGCTCTAGGTAAATGAGTTTGAGAAGTAATTAATTTGACTTTATGTATTTTCCAATTAATTAAAATTGGCAAACTAAAGAAAAAATTTCCAAACGTAGATTCGGCACATTTTTCTAGAATGACTTGTTCCAAACTAACTTGTTCTTTTTGAAAAATTTTGAGAATACAGGGATCGTCAGAACCTTGAGAAATTAAAATAGGTACCTTGGGGTATTGTTTAGCAAGTTTAGCTGCATAAATCTCACGATTAATACTCCCTCCTAATACTAAAAACCCATCGACTGGCATAATAGCATTGCGAGATAATTTAATCGTAAAATTAAACAATAAAATAAAACTTAGTATCCCTAAAATTAACAAAATTGCCAAATTCAGCGATCGCCAACGGATTCTCACCATAAATTTAAATGCTAATATTTCATCAACATTTTGGCAAAGGCAGAGTACTTTTGACTCAAGTTTCGGAAAACCGTATTTTACTGGGACTTTACTCCTGACTTAAAATAGAAATAAGCTAAAAAAATCTATAAACAAAAGAAAAATATATATAGAGAGTAAAATTAATTATATGGGATTTTTTGATTCTGAAGTAGTACAACAAGAAGCCAAAAAATTATTTGAAGACTATCAGTCTTTAATTCAGTTAGGAAGCGAGTACGGTAAATTCGACCGCGAAGGCAAAAAAATCTTCATCCAACAGATGGAAGACCTAATGGAACGATATCGCATCTTTATGAAACGTTTTGAACTTTCTGAAGATTTTATGGCACAAATGACCATTCAACAATTGAAAACACAACTTGGTCAATTCGGCATGACCCCCCAGCAAATGTTTGAACAGATGAATATGACCTTAGAAAGAATGAAATCTGAAATTGAACGATAATTTATCTAATTTAGGGACGGAGAAATTTAGAAGTTGAAGGAAAATACTTCACAGGCTCTTGAGCGAGAGCTTTGAGCATAAATGACCGCCAAATAGGTGCAGCATAACTTCCACCTGTAACTCCTCTGCCTAAGCTTTGATAATTATCATTACCTATCCAAACAGCCGTAGCTAATTGAGGCACATAACCCACGAACCAAACATCCCTCTCAGAAGAAGTTGTTCCTGTTTTACCTGCTGCTGGTCGACCAATACTAGCACTTTTACCAGTTCCCTCAGCAATAACTCCTGTTAATACACTAGAAAGACTAGCAGTTGCCCAAGGGTTTAATATTAACTTGGGTTTAGGTCGATTATCTAATAATAAATTACCCTTGCTATCTGCTACTTGAACAATAATAGTTGGGTCACTATGCCAACCGTTACTAGCAAAAGTTGCATAAGCTCCTGCCATTTCTAACGGTGTTACACCAATTGAACCTAAAGGCAAAGATATAACTGGTTCTAGTGGACTTTTAATTCCCAGAGAGCGACAAATTTCAATTACTTTATCTAAGCCAACCGCTTTACCTAGTTTAACTGCTGGTATATTAGCAGACTGAATTAAAGCTGTTCTCAACGACATTAAACCTGAAAAAGAACCACCATAATTTTTAGGAGTATAGTAACCCGAAGGTACACGATAGGTAATCGGAGAATCATCAATAGTGGAATATGGTGTGTATTTTCCACTAGCAAAAGCTGTATAGTAAACAAACGGTTTAAAGGAAGAACCTGGTTGACGACGAGATTGAATGGCACGATTGAATTGACTTTTATCGTAACCAACCCCACCAACTAAAGCTTTAACAAAATGAGTGCGCGGATCCACTGCTACCAAAGCAACTTGGTCGGCACGAACTCCCCATCTTCTCAAATTTTGATGTCCTTGAGTAACGGTTTCCTCTGCCATTTTTTGGAAATTGTAGTCAATGGTAGTTTGAACACGCATACCACCTTGCATCACTGCATCTTGACCAAATCTTTCTTTTAATTCCGTTATAACGGCTTCAGTAATAAAAGGTAATTTACTAGTCCGCCAGGCAGTTGGTTTAGCTACCAGTAAAGGTTCTTGACGAGCTTGTTTTTCTTGTTCGGGACTGATCCACCCTAATTCTCGCATTCGCCTGAGAACAAGAGCTTGTCGTTGTTTGGTTTCGTTGTAATTAATATAAGGACTATACTGTTCGGGAGCTTGAATTAAACCAGCCATCATGGCAGCTTCAGCTAAGTTTAACTCAGAAGCATTTTTATTAAAATAAGTTTCTGCTGCGGTTTGGACTCCATAATTATTATGACCCCAATAAATATTATTGAGATACATATTTAAAATTTCATCCTTACTAAAAACTTGCTCGACTCGAATGGCAAGAATCGCTTCTGCTAGTTTACGGGTAAAAGTACGTTCTCTAGTCAAAAACAAATTTTTAATTAGCTGCATTGTTAACGTAGAAGCACCTTCTGCAACACCTCCTCTTTGCCAGTTAACCCAAACAGCACGACCGATACTATAAGGATTGATACCCTGATGTTGATAAAAATGACTATCTTCGATCGCAATAACTGCTCGTTTTAATTCAGGAGAGATTTGCTCTAAGGAAACCACTTCTCGATTAGCTTCACCGTGGAGACTGGTTAGAAGTCTACCTTTGATGTCATAAATATAACTAGTTTCTGAAGGTTGATAGTTACGTAATACTCTAACATCAGGAAGATTCCGAAAACTAATTGCTAATCCGACTAATCCCCCAGCAGCAATGGCACTAGTAATCATCGCAGTTCCGAGAATAGTTCCTCCTGCTGCTTTGATCATGCCAACCAGGAAGGAAGAAATAGTAGAGTCTTTTGGAAATTTTGGTTTTTGTCCAAGAGCTTTAGACGACACGATAGTTCCCTTCCTTTGCGATCGAGATTAGCCAAAATATTATGGCTGAATAGTACATTATATTTAGTTAAGCTAGAAATTAAAATAGCCTCCGACTAAGCAATCTTAGCTAAAAAATTTAGCCCAGTGTGGTTCGAGCCAAAATTTTACCAATATTTTTGAAGAGATTTTTTTAAATTCTTCTTTTTTTGTTTTGATTGTGTTATTATCTTTAAGCATGGGCGATTAGCTCAGCGGTAGAGCGCCTGCCTTACAAGCAGGATGCCACTGGTTCAAATCCAGTATCGCCCATTTAACACAACCCGCGTCCCAGCTTAGGATTAAGTCTAGCTGACACTATTATTAACTCTTGAAAACAAATTGGAATTTACTTCTATTCCCCAGAATAGCATTATAAATCAAGCTATTTTACCAAGTCTTAAGATTTTTAGAGATCGCTTTTGGGAAAACTATTTTTATTCCTGATAGTCAATTAATTCATTTTTCTCAAACATTAGGATTACTAAATTATTATTCAGTTTGATCACAGTACAGACGCAATATAAATATATTGGGTCTTATTGTCCAAATTCCGCTCTAGCTTGTTCGACAATTTCGGCTGTAACTTCTTCAACTTCAGCAGCACGAGCTAATTCCTCAATCCGTTGACGAGCTTGAGAACGAACGAAAAAAGGAATTTGTTTTAGTTTAGCTTTGGCTTCTGCTGTCCACGATGAATCATCGGTTAAATCAAATTGATTATTACTCACTTTTTGCGCCTCCAAATAATCTTTTGATACGAGCAAAATTTTTTATTTATTGTTTTTAATAATGTTTTAGTTAAAGTTAACATTTTACAGGTAATAACTTAAATTTTTTCTAAAATTTGTTTTAATTGTTGTTTATTTAAAGTTACTTTTACTTCCAATTTTTTCTCTCCATCCCGTAACAACAATAAATAATCTTCACCTTTGACCTTACCCGCTATTTCAGGATGAGCTAATTCAATTGTGCGATAAATTATCTGAGGTGAAGTTACACAAATAACAACTTGGGATTGAGTTTGAGGATAGATATATAGTTTTTGATTAAAATTATCTAACTCCAATTTTTGAGCGGTAATATTTCTAACTTCTGCTGAAGGATTTTTCTGCCAATAAACTGTAATACCCTTCAATTGTGCATTAGTAATCACAAAATTTTCGTCAAATCTTTGTGTCTCCCAATTAATTTTAGAAAGTTGATTAGATTCAGGAATTAATCTTTGTTGCCAAATAATTTCTTTACCTTGTAAATTATGCCACCATTGAGCGATCGCAGCTAAATTATCTGCATTGTGAGGATCGCTACTATTTTGTTGCCAGATTGTAGTATTAGTCATGATGAGCGAAGAGAATTTGAGGAATGTTTTAAAATAGTAAATCGTACAAAAACACAAAAAAATTACATTTAAATACAAATTATGTCTGTTTTGGCAGCGATCGCAGTTTTGGCGTTATTAATCGTAGTTCATGAATTGGGACACTTTGCAGCAGCACGTTTCCAAGGAATTCATGTAAATCGTTTTTCGATTGGTTTTGGTCCCTCATTATTAAAATACCAGGGTTCGGAAACAGAATACGCTATTAGAGCCTTTCCTTTAGGAGGATATGTGGGTTTTCCCGATGATGATCCTGATAGCTCTATACCTGCTGATGATCCTAATTTACTACGTAATCGTCCAGTTTTAGATAGAGCGATCGTGATCAGTGCTGGAGTGATCGCTAATTTAATTTTTGCGTATTTTCTCTTAGTCGGACAAGGACTAACAATTGGCTTTCAAGAAATTCATTATCAATCAGGAATATTAGTTCCTCAAGTAGTTGCAGAAAGCGATTCCGCAGCTAAAAGAGCAGGAATTAAAGCAGGGGATATAATCGTAGCGGTAGATGGTCAAACCTTGGGAGCTTCTGCAGAAGCTTTAACAATAGTAAGAAAAACTATTCAAGATTCTCCTAATCAGTCTTTAAAATTAACAGTTCAAAGAAATAATCAAACCATTCTTTTAACTGTTACACCAGAATTAGACCAAGATGGCAAAGGAAAAATTGGTGTAATGCTTGCACCTAATGGTGAAGTAGTTCGTCGTCGCGCCGATAATATCTTAACTACCTTTAGTGAGGCTGCTAATGAGTATCAAAGAATTGCTCAATTGACTGCTCAAGGTTTTTGGAAGTTGATTAGCAATTTTGGGGAAACTGCCGACCAAGTAGCTGGACCAGTAGCAATTGTAGCAGTAGGAGCAGAACTTGCTCGCAACGATTTAAGTAATTTATTTCAATTTGGAGCTTTAATTAGTATTAACTTAGCGATTATTAACATTTTGCCTCTTCCTGCTTTAGACGGTGGTCAATTAACCTTTTTGGCAATTGAAGGAGTTAGAGGAAAACCTGTTCCTGGTAAAATTCAAGATGGCATTATGCAAACTGGTTTAGTTTTACTACTAGGTTTGGGTGTTTTTCTAATCGTGCGCGATACAGTCAATTTAACTGTATTTCAGCAGCTTTTTCAGTAAGCAATTCCGATGACAAGCTTCACTCGTAAATTGCCTAGTAAAAAACAACGCAGTCAAGAAATTTTACTGTTGTTAAAACGTCTTTATCCTGATGCCACTTGTAGTCTTAACTATCAAACTACGGTACAGCTATTAGTGGCTACCATTCTTTCTGCTCAATGCACTGATGAACGAGTTAATCAAGTTACCCCTGCTTTATTTGCTAAATTTCCTGATGCTCCTGCTTTAGCTGCTGCTAACCGAGAAGAATTAGAAACTCTAATTCGTTCTACGGGTTTTTATCGCAACAAAGCCAAAAATATTCAGGGTGCTTGTCAAAAAATTGTCGAGGAATTTAATGGACAAGTTCCTCAACAAATGGAACAACTTTTAACACTTCCGGGTGTAGCTCGTAAAACTGCTAATGTGGTTTTAGCTCATGGTTTTGGAATTAATCAAGGAGTAACTGTAGATACTCACGTTAAACGTCTGAGTAATCGTCTCGGATTAACTAAAAACCAAGACCCTATTAAAATTGAACAAGATTTGATGAAGCTTTTACCTCAAGCAGACTGGGAAAATTTTTCGATCAGAATTATTTATCATGGTAGAGCAGTTTGTAAAGCTCGCAATCCTCAATGTCAAGTTTGTAAATTAGCTCATCTTTGTCCTTCCCGAACTAAACTACTTTAATTGGCAAGAGATATCATCTTAAATCTTTGTTTTAACTAAATAATCGTTTTTGGGTTGTTTTATTAGATAATAATAAATTCATTAATTGCATTTAAGCTTCAAACACTAAGCAATGATCATCCAGGCTATTTCCGATCGCGTATTAATTTCTCCTAACTTATCATTCTCTCAACTAAAGTTAGATCAACCATTATCATTGGGTATTATGGCTTCTGGTAGTGGCACAAATTTTGAAGCTATTGTTCGAGCGATCGCAAAAGGACAATTAAATGCAGAGATTAAAATTGTAATTTACAATAATCCTGATGCTAAAGTGCGATCGCGTGCGGAAAAATATAATGTGCCAACAGTTTTAATTAATCATCGAGAATATAAGAATCGGGAAGAGTTAGACCGAGTAATTGCCCAAACTTTACAAGAATATGGAGTGAAATGGGTAATTATGGCTGGTTGGATGCGAATCGTTACCCAAGTTTTGATCGATGCTTTTCCTAACAGGTTAATTAATATTCATCCCAGTCTGTTACCTAGTTTTAAAGGTATTCGGGCAATCGAACAGGCGTTAGCTGCTAAGGTGAAAATTACGGGTTGTACCGTACATTTAGTTAGTTTGGAAGTTGATAGTGGTCTGATTTTAATGCAAGCAGCAGTCCCCATCTTACCTGATGATACACCAGAAACATTACACGCCAGAGTCCAAGTCCAAGAACACGAGATTTTGCCAAAAGCGATCGCTTTGGCAGCACTTAAAGAAATGAGAAAGTTAGGGTGACAAAATCTTAGAAATATAACATATATAGAAATATCATTCAGGCAGGCATTGGTGATGATTTCATTCGTGGAAAAGGAAGGCTTATAGGTGGAATTCTCAATCAGAAAACGATTGCTATGGGTTTCGGTAATGACGAACTTGTCGGATTAGGAATAAATAGCGGAATCCTCAATAATGGCACAATTAAGACCGATTTTGGCAATGACTCCATTAGTGGACAAGGAGCAGCGGGTCAAGATGTTGCAACAAGTGGCAACGGAATTGAAAATAACGGAACCATTAATACAGATGCAGGGAACGATTCAATTAGTGCAGAAGGAGGTTTAGACGGACTTCTAAATAATGGCACAATTGCTATGAGTCTCGGTAATGACGAGCTTTTAGGATCGGGAAGGGGAGCCGGGATTAGAAATAGTAAAACAATCGACATGGGCTACGGCAATGATTCGATTACTGGTAACGGATCGGGAGTTGGCATTTTCAACACCAACTCAATTAATACAGGTTCAGACAATGATTCGATTACTGGTAATGGAGGAGGAGTTGGAATTTTCAATTCAAACTCGATTAATACAGGTTCAGGTGATGATTTAATCGCTGGCAAGGGAGGTTTAACGGGAATTGAAAATAGTGGGACGATTAATACAGGTTCTGGTAAAGATGAAGTAATTACTACTCAATCCACTACTAGCTCTGATCCATTTACTGGCTTTAAAGGGGCTGGTTCGATTAATTTAGGTGATAATGATGACCTGATTAGTGGTTTTGGAAGTCAAACCGTGGATGGTGGATCTGGCTTTGACAGGGCTAAATTTGATTTTAATTTAGGAGATATAGAACTTGGTATTTCAGATAACTCAGATAACACTATCGTATTAACTTACAACAACAACGATATGACTCTAGCTAATATCGAATCGTTTGAATTTAAAGATGGCACGTTTTCTTTTGAAGACTTATCTCATTTTTAAAAATTATATCTAATCGTTGATTATTATTAACCATCAACTAATTTATTTTTTCCATTGGAGTTAGTTGGGGAATAATTTTTGTTGTACCTAAACTAGGAAATTTAATGGCTAAAGTTGCTTTTTTCCCCGAACCTAAAATGTGAGTAATTTCTCCTTCACCAAACTCTCGATGAAAAATGCGATCGCCTATTTTCCAAGTATAATTATTAGTTTGAATTGTAGTATTTGCAGTTTTAGCACGATAATTAGATTTAATATTACTACTAACTAAATCTTGAGGAAGTTCTTTTAAAAATTGTGAGGCAACAGCGAGTTCTCTTTCACCCCAAAGACGACGTTCTCTAGCATGAGTTAAAAATAATTGTTCTTGGGCGCGAGTGATACCAACATAACAAAGACGACGTTCTTCTTCTAATTCTAAAGGATCGTTTAAAGTGCGATTATGAGGAAATAAACCTTGTTCCATTCCGACTAGAAAAACGACAGGAAATTCTAAACCTTTGGCAGAATGAAGTGTCATTAATGAGACTTTTTCTTGACCTTCTTCAAGATTATCTAGATCGGAAGCAAGGGAAGCATTAGCAAGGAAATCTTGGAGTTTATTTTCTTCATTATCTTCTTGAAATTGAATGATCGCATTATACAATTCAACAACATTTTCTATGCGATTATCTGCTTCATCTGTACCTTGTTTTTTCAAATCATCAACATAACCAGATGCTTCCATAACATAGTTTAAAGTTTCAGCAGCAGTTAAGTTTTCTTGTTGTTGTTGCAGATGTAAAATCATTTGGGTAAATTTATTAACTGATTTTGCCGATCTTCCTGCCATTGTATTAACCGAAGTTTCATCACTAAGAATTTCCCAAAGTGGAACGCCTAATTGTTGTGCTGCATTATTAAGAGATTCAATGCTAGTTTTACCAATTCCTCTTCTGGGAGTATTAATAATTCTCAGTAAACTAACCGTATCATTAGGATTAACAATTACCCGAAGATACGCGATCGCATCTTTAACTTCCTTGCGGTCATAAAACTTTAAACCACCAACAATATTATAAGGAATATTATTTTGTAATAATAAATCTTCAAAGGGACGAGACTGAGCATTGGTTCGGTATAAAATTGAAAAACTACCCCAAGTTAATTCAGGGTTTTCTGTTACCATTTTTTTGAGTTGATTGATCACAAATTTAGCTTCGTGTTGTTCATCATCAGCTTTATAAATATAAATTTGTTCACCAATTTCTCTAGTTGCTCTTAAAACTTTATCAATCCGTTGGCTATTATTTTCAATTAAAGCATTAGCTGCTTGTAAAATATTTTCTCGCGAACGATAATTTTCTTCCAATTTAATCATCGTCCTTGTATCATCATCGGGTAAACCATCGCCAAAATCTTGTTGAAAATCGAGCAAGATCGTAAAGTCTGCTAACCGAAAAGAATATATTGATTGATCCGCATCTCCTACCACAAATAACGATCTACCACGCCAATCCCATTCATGTTTTTTCGTTTCGCCATTAGTAGCAAGTAAACGAATTAGATCGTATTGCGTGCGGTTAGTATCCTGATATTCATCTACTAAAATATGAAGAAACTGAGTGTGCCAATAACCCAAAATTGATTCATTTTGTTGAAACAATCTAACTGGAACTAAAATTAAATCATCAAAATCTAACGCATTATTAGCTGCTAGTTGTGCCTGATATTCGTTATAAACTTCAGCAATTACTCTTCCTTTATAACCCCCATTTTCCCTAGCATAGGCTTCAGGAGTTAACCCTTGGTTTTTAGCATTACTAATCGCATATCTGACTGTGCGATGATTAAACTTTTTATCATCTAAATTTAATTGTTTAGTAACAATATTTTTAATTAAACTTTGAACATCTGACTCATCAAAAATAGAAAAATTTCGCTTCCAAGTACGACCTCTTTCATCCTGATATTTATTAATATCGAAACGAAGTAACCGAGCAAATAAACTATGAAAAGTTCCAATCCACAGAGGTTTAGTAATCTTTTTATAAACTTGCGACTTTAGTTTTTTTTGGTCGTATTCATTTAAAAACTCTAACCTTTGTCCATATTTATCCTGTGCCAATTCCTGCACAAAAAGATATTCAATTCTTTCCTTCATTTCTCGCGCAGCTTTATTAGTAAAAGTCACTGCCAAAATATGTTCTGGTTCAACTTTATGGTTGCGAATCAGGTTAGCAATTCGATAGGTTAATGCCCTAGTTTTACCAGATCCAGCCCCAGCAACCACTAACATAGGGCCACAAAAATGTTCGACAGCGCGACGTTGAGAAGGATTGAGATGGCTAAAAAAGTCAGTATTGGCAGTCATGACAAACAGCGGCAAAGGTCTAGATCGTTTATGTTACTAGTGTTTTCTAATTGTTAACCAGTTAAAAGGCAAAATTTATAATTAGGAATTTTAGATCATCCCTACTTTTTCCCGATCGCTTTGTAAATTACAAATCCAATCAATCAACTAATTTACTAATTTTAGGAGCTAGGGTATCATGAATCTACGTTTCAAAATCTTTTATTAATAGGAAATCTCGGAGAATGACAGAAGCGGGATTAGTAATTAGTAATTACCTAATCGTATGAATCTTAAGAAAATTAGTTCCTCCCGCAATCTGTGTTGGAATCCCACCCATAATTAAAATGCGATCGCCAGATTTTACTAAATTCCTTTGCAAAAGTAGAGTTTCAGCTTGGATAACCAATTCTTCAAACGTAATCATCTCCCGATCTAATAAAATTGGTTTCACTCCCCAAAATAAATTGAGACGATGATACACCTCAATATTAGGAGTAAAAGCAACTACTGGTGCTTGAGGACGTTCTCCAGAAGCAAGTAAAGCTGTATAACCACTGCTAGTAAAAGTAACGATACAACGTAAATCTAAAATAGAATCGATCGCGTTTAATGCTTCACTCAACGCATGAGTTTCGTCATTGGCAGCAGGAGGATTGTTAACAAATTTAATTTCTGGCTCAACATCCGTTGCAATCCGCGCTAACATTTGTACTGCTTTAATAGGATAATTGCCTACTGCCGACTCTCCAGACAACATGACTGCGTCTGTACCATCAATAATCGCATTGGCGACATCACTAGCTTCAGCACGAGTAGGATAGGGATTGTTAATCATGCTTTCCAGCATTTGAGTAGCAGTAATAACAGGAATATTTCTTAAATTACATTGACGAATAATTTCTTTTTGCAGCATCGGTACTTTTTCAGGACGCATTTCTACGCCTAAGTCACCTCGCGCTACCATTAAACCATCGCATTGATCGAGAATCTCTTCTAAGTTGGCAATGGCTTGAGGTTTTTCTATTTTGGCAATGACTGGAAGATCTGAACCTTTTTCTACTAATAACTGTTTGAGAGTTTTTATATCTTCCGCCCGACGCACAAAACTTAAAGCAACAATATCTATTCCTTGAGAAATCCCAAATTCTAAATCTTGTTTGTCTTTTTCGGTCAAAGATGGTAACTGAAGGGTAAGATTAGGCAGATTTACGCCTTTACGGCTTTTAAGTTTACCTCCTTCTACTACCTGACATTTAACTTTATTTCCTTCAATAGATACGACAGTTAATTCTAATAAACCGTCATCGAGCAAAATTTTTGCGTCTATTTCTGCTTCTTCTGCTAAATAAGGATAATCTATCGGGATAGTGTTAGGTTGAGAATCAAATGCCAAAAGAGGTACTAAATTTAGAATAGCTCCTTTTTCTAAAGCGATCGCGCCATTAGGTAAATAACCAACCCGAATTTTTGGTCCTTGTAAATCTTGTAATAAAGTAATTGGCGTATCTAAATCTTCTGCTACCGAACGTAATAAATGAACTGTTTTAGCATGATCTTCATAAGTACCGTGGGAAAAGTTTAATCTTGCTACACTCATCCCGGCTTCAATCATTGGTTTGATTATTTCTGGAGAGTTACTAGCTGGCCCAATGGTCGCAACAATTTTAGTACGATGATTGAGAGAAATCATAGTTTAATAACACTTTAATTGATGATGCAGCAATAAAAATTTATTAATCTAATAATTGGGAAATTCCACCAGATTAAAACAATGGCAAAATTTTATATTTGGTAGTTGTTGTAATTTACTGGCTCAACTGTGAGTATATACTTAACTTTCTCAAGACTCGATATATTTTAGCTTTTAATAATAACTAGACTAAATTCACCAAAATAACTTAATTATTAATCAAAAAAATTTCAGAGATTTTTCTCAAGAAAAACTTTCAAAAAAAATATTAAATTATCTAAAAGGGTAGTGCATTATTTTGAAGATTTTTTTATCTTTAATTTATAAGCTGGTTAATTTCTATTTTTTATCAAAAATTTTCTAGCCAAAAGATTGCTAATCAAAAATATTTTTTTTGGTCGAAATTTACAAATCAAAAGCAATTTATTCTTATGTATAAGTCGATGAATAACTCTTCTACTTCTTGTTCGACTGATGAAGAATGGTTTAACCAAGGTAAAGCAGATGCCTGGGCGAAAAAACCAAAACAACCCCCCGAACATGATCCGCAAGCTGCCAGTATGTACGATCTAGGTTATAGTGAGGGCGAAATTGAGCGATCGCCTTATGAGCGAAAAGTTTAACTAATCTTAAAGTTGATTTTGTCTTTGTTTCCGAATTTCTTTAGTAGCAGCCTCATGTTCGGCTAAAGTTTTGCTAAAAACATGAGTACCATCATAACGAGCTACAAAATATAAATACTGAGTACTTTCAGGCTTCAGAGTAGCTTCCAGACTAGCAATTCCTGGACTAGCGATCGGGGTAGGAGGTAAACCAGCATTAATATAAGTATTATAAGGAGAAGGAGTTCCTACTTCTGCAAAAGTAAGAGGACGATCCGCAGTTTGT
This sequence comes from uncultured bacterium, assembly GCA_964562685.1. Lineage (GTDB taxonomy): Bacteria > Cyanobacteriota > Cyanobacteriia > Cyanobacteriales > Xenococcaceae > Stanieria. The sequence goes on along the minus strand of CAZLUP010000027.1, from coordinate 13,025 downwards.
TTGATTCCTAAACCATATTCAACCGTTGGATCCGAACCCAATGTCATGCCCCGTTTCAGCCTTTGGGTAAATACACCAGCAATTAAACCTCGTTCATCTTTAACTACTGCTTCTTTTTCAACAATACTGGCAAGAGTGACCCACTCTAATAAACTAAGATTGGTTTGTTCTTTATTTTGCTGATACACAGGCAGGGCAATTTGTTGGAACTGATCCAACATAACTTTAATAATATCTTGAGGATTACTAATGCGGTCGCTACTAATTTTATAAGTATCGGGATACAAAAAGCCTTCTAAATGCGGTAAATTTGGAGGTAACCAAGAATATTGATCGTACGGAATGTGACTGGCAGCAGCGACAAAATCTTCAACACTAAAATAACCAACCGATTCAAAATATTCAGCCATTTGTTGAATTGACCAACCTTCAGGAATGGTAAACTTAGTTTGCATCAATTCGCCACGCCAGATCTTTTCTGCGATCGCAGGTAAATCATCTTGAGGAGAAAGTAAATAAGTACCTGCTTTAAAACCCCCAGTAGGATCTTGTTTTTGTTGCCACCACACCCACATTTTCCAAGCTTCTGACGATTTAATCAAACCAGCTTGTAATAACTGTTGACCGATTTGTTGTCCAGCCGTACCTGGAGAAACAGTAAATTGAACTGGTTGCAGAGAAGAATTATTTTGTTGTTGAGTTGCCATCGGAGCAATCTGCGATCGCCACCACAACCATCCTAGTCCAATTCCAATGCCAGTTGTTAGGATTAATAACCCAAGGATTTGAGGAATTTTAGTTTTTTTTTAAGATATTTCATCATTTACTCTGGTTCGTCTGCTAATAATTCTTCCAGAATTGGTTGAAACTCTTCGGCATCTGGAGAAACTAATTCTAATTCATTGTCCAGATTGTATCTCGCAAAAAACAATAACGGTGTTAAGGGAGTGTAAATAGAATATTTTTGCTCAGCGTGATAAAAACTAGCTAAAAATTGTAACTCCTCTGGTTCTAGCTGACTATCTTCTTCTTCAAGATTCAAAGTTAAAACTTGATCTTCATCAATGGGTGGTAACTCTCCTGTAGCAGTAAGAGTATAAGCTGTATGTTTAAGAGTCAGGTTTTGTTCAGCTAATACTGCTTTAGCATCAGCAAAAATGGTTTCAATTTCGTCTCCATCTTCTATCATAATTGCTTCAACTAAATCTTCTTCTTCCTCTTCCTCATCCCAACTCATCATGACAATCGGAATATCTACGGGCATTAAAAGTAAATAAGTCATGCCCTCGTATTCAAGATATTGTTCGATATAACAAAGCAAAGTACGACCGTCTGAATCAATCAGAGTGACTAATTCTTCTTCATACTGCTCGTGTTCTTTTTCAAATTTAGACGAAGACATGATTTAAAGATTTAATAGGTTCTAATCGAGATTGGTTAAACTAACAACTCTTCAATAAGAGTCTAAATATTTTTACCACAGAAAGTGATCATCCCAGGCACTTCTTTTCCAGGGTAATGTACCGATGACTGTAAACAACAGAATATCATTTTACGGCTTCATGAAGTCGAAGCAGACTGCTTTGTCAAGAGCGATCGCTTTCTGGTTCAGAAAACCAATTAAGATTGTAAAGATGTTGCACAATCATACTATCGGTGAGATTATATCGCAGAGGAGTAATGGTAATATAGCGATCGCGAATTGCTTGAACATCAGTCATAATATGAGGAGGTAAACTACTATCTTCTGGCTGTTCAATATCTTCAATAATTTCTCCTATTAACCAATAATAATTCTTGCCCCGAGGATCGAGTCTTTTTTCAAATTTCTCAATATAACGACGCAAACCTTGACGAGTCACCATCACTCCTACCAGTTCATCTTCTGCCACAGCAGGAATATTAATACTAAGTAAAGTAGCTTGAGGTAATCGATCTATTGCTAGCTGTTGAACCAACTTTAAGGCAAAATTTGCTGCGGTTTGAAACTCATGACTAGTAAAACTAACTAAACTCAAAGCAAGACTAGGAATACCTTCTAACGTTCCTTCCATCGCTGCCGAAACAGTTCCCGAATATAATACATCAGTACCCAAGTTGGGACCGTGATTAATTCCAGAAAGAACAAAATCGGGACGAGTATCCAATACAGCACTAAGAGCAAACTTGACACAATCAGCAGGAGTTCCCGAACACGACCAAGCAACTACATCTTCATGAAAGATTGAGTTAACTGGTTCGGCGCGAATTGGTTGATGCAAAGTAAGTCCATGTCCCGTCGCCGAACGTTCTCTGTCCGGACAAACTACAGTAATTTTATGACCTGCTGCTGCTAAAGTATTGGCAAGAGTACGAACCCCAAGGGCAAAAATCCCATCATCATTACTAATTAATATTTTTAAAGGTTGATTGAGTGTCATTAAACAAATTTTATGATTGATTCAAAAATAACAATTAGCCAATAAACAACAATAAATAACTAATTATTAATGTTTACTGTATTGATTGAATAGGAAATAAAAAAAGGTAGAGAATGTGAGCTTCTCTACCATCAAATTTTTAACCTATTTTGGCTAATTGACAAGTGCAGTTTTCTTACTTAAGAAGAAGGCAACAATTCCTGTTCTTTTGCTTGAGGAATAATTTTAACCTTGCCTTCCGAGTCAATATCTACTTGTGCCGTATCACCTTCTCCTAAACGACCAGACAGAATTTCTTCCGCAAGTACATCTTCCAACAGGCGCATAATTGCCCGACGAAGAGGACGCGCACCATAGGCAGGATTGTATCCTTCTTCTACTAAACGCTCCTTGAATTTCTCCGTCACTTCCAAGGTAATGTCTTGTTCTGTCAGACGAGTAAATACTTCCTTCAGTAAAATATCGGAAATTTCTTTGACTTCGTTTTTGTTCAACTGACGGAAGACAATGATCTCATCCAAACGGTTGAGAAATTCTGGACGGAAGTAGTTTTTCAACTCTTCATTAACCAAAGAACGAATACGATTGTATTGAGATTCCGCTTGGTCGTCGGCAAACTCAAATCCCAAACCACCGCCTCCTTTTTCAATTACCTTAGAACCGATGTTGGAAGTCAGAATAATCAGCGTATTTTTGAAGTCTACCGTTCTTCCCTTAGCATCAGTCAGGCGACCATCTTCTAAGATTTGTAACAGCATATTGAAGATGTCTGGGTGTGCCTTCTCAATCTCATCAAATAGCACCACCGTATAAGGACGACGACGCACAGCTTCAGTTAACTGACCGCCTTCGTTATAACCCACATATCCAGGAGGAGAACCAATCAGTTTGGAAACGGTATGACGTTCCATATATTCCGACATATCCAGTCGGATCATCGCTTCTTCCGAACCAAAGAAATAGGTAGCCAAAGCTTTAGTTAACTCAGTTTTACCAACTCCAGTAGGACCAGAGAAGATAAAGCTAGCAATCGGACGGTTAGGATTTTTCAGACCGACTCTGGCACGACGAATGGCACGAGAAATAGCTTTGACTGCATCTTCTTGACCAATGATACGCTGATGCAAAGTATCTTCCATGTGCAACAGCTTTTCAGATTCCGATTCGGTAATCTTATTCACCGGTACACCAGTCCAAGAAGCCACAATGTGGGCAATTTCTTCCGCATCAACTACAGGCTCATCTCCACCATCTTCTTCGGTTTTCTTATTCGATGCGATCGCACGAATTTCTTCTTTGATTTCCATTTCGCGGTCGCGTAATTCCCCTGCACGGTCAAAATCTTGCGCTCTGACTGCATCGTCTTTTTGTTTGAGAACTTCGCGCAATTCCTTATCCAGTTCCTTAGCAGCCGGGGGAAGTTGAGAATTAATCAAACGTACACGAGAACCAGCCTCATCAATCAAATCAATCGCCTTATCGGGTAAATAGCGATCGCTGATGTAACGGTCAGATAGTTTAGCTGCTGCTTCTAAAGCCTCATCTAAAATTTTCAATTTATGGTGTTGTTCATAACGTTCGCGCAAACCGTACAGAATTTCAATTGTTTCTTCTACACTCGGTTCACCCACCATCACAGGTTGAAAACGACGTTCTAGGGCTGCATCTCGTTCGATGTGCTTACGGTACTCATCGAGGGTGGTTGCGCCAATACACTGCAATTCCCCTCTAGCCAAAGCTGGTTTTAAGATATTAGCTGCGTCGATTGCTCCTTCGGCTGCCCCAGCACCAATTAAAGTATGAACCTCGTCAATCACCAGAATCACGTTTCCAGCCTGACGAATTTCATCCATAATTTTCTTGAGTCGTTCCTCAAACTCCCCTCGATACTTAGTCCCTGCTACCAACAAACCAATATCGAGAGTAACCACACGTTTGTCTTCGAGAATATCTGGAACATCTTTGTTAGCGATGCGTTGGGCCAAACCTTCTGCGATCGCAGTTTTACCTACTCCAGGTTCACCGATTAAAACAGGATTATTTTTGGTACGACGACCCAAAATCTGGATGACTCGCTCGATTTCCTTTTGTCTACCAACTACTGGATCGAGCTTACCTTCCGATGCCATTTGAGTCAGATTAGAACCAAATTCATCTAGGGTAGGAGTCTTATTTCTACCCTGAGTACCAGAACCTGCTGCTACTTCGGCGGTTTCACCCAGCATTCTAATCACCTGAGTACGAACTTTTGATAAATCCACACCCAGATTTTCCAATACCCTAGCAGCTACCCCTTCTCCTTCCCGAATCAAACCGAGTAGAAGGTGTTCTGTACCGATGTAATTGTGTCCTAATTGACGAGCTTCTTCTAGGGAAAGTTCAAGAACTCTCTTGGCTCTAGGAGTGAAAGGAATTTCCACTGCCACAAAACCCGAACCGCGACCAATTATTTTTTCTACTTCAATCCGAGCGTCTTTCAGGTTAACGCCCATAGATTTAAGAACTTTGGCAGCGACTCCAGTTCCTTCACCGATTAAACCGAGAAGAATCTGTTCTGTGCCTACGAAATTATGCCCCAGTCGGCGTGCTTCCTCCTGGGCTAACATAATTACCTTAATAGCTTTTTCTGTGAAGCGTTCAAACATGACCTATATCCATCACCTGCTGCTTGCCCGTGTATGCTGATTTTAACACAGCAGAAAGGTATGGCTGTTTTATCTAAGACAGCATTAGGAAAAAATTTATAGTTTGTTTTCTTAACTTTACTTTAATTTTTTGGCTCAACTAAGACATATTCACCAGCTAAACGATTAGATATTTCTGTTTTCCAGTTGGCTAAATCAAGTTTAAATTGTTGTTCAACAAGTCCTCCGCGCCAAAAAATTAGAGCGTCTTCTCCAGTTTTTGGATAATATTTTTTGCGTCTACCAGCCAGGCGGAAGCCAAACTTTTCGTATAAGTTAATAGCAGCTTGATTACTAGCTCTAACTTCTAGAGTTGCTCTCTCTAGTTTACGCTCAACTGCCTCCTGAAGCAAAGCATAAAGTAGTAATTGTCCTAATCCTTGCCTTTGATAATTTGGATTAATACCAAGCAGAGTAATATGAGCTTCTTCTAAAATTGCCCAAAAACAACCAATGCCGATGAGTTGATGTTTTTGGTTCGATTCTTGCTCAGATTGATCATTTCTTGGTGAGTTCTTCTGAGTTGAATTGTCATTAGAAGCTTCAATTTCTTTGACCGAAAGAGTTAATAAACTGCTATTAGGGCTATCTATTTCTCTTTGATAACCGTCTCTACTCCACAAACCCCCAAAGCACAATTGGTCAATTTTAATAATTTCTGTTAATTGTTGCTCTTTTGCTGAATGAATTATCAAAAATTTCACAATATCTGATTGTAAACTAAGTAAAGACAGACTTTTTGTGTCTAAACTATTGTCCTTAAATAAATTAAATCAGTCGACTAAAAACAAATTAGATTATGCTATCAACCGATTACAGCTTACAAAATTCTGGACACAAATACTTACCAAACCTTACAGACTTTAATCATCCACCTTCTCCTAATCAACAATTATTACCTCTAACTGCAAAAGTTAATAGCAATGACTGTCTAGAAATCGGTGGTTGTGATCTAACTGAATTAGTCAAACAATATGGTTCTCCACTTTACATTGTCGACGAATTTACGCTTAGAACAGCTTGTCGTCAGTATCGTGATAGTTTTATCAATTATTATTCTGGAGAATCCCAAGTTATCTATGCTTCTAAAGCCTGGAGTTGCTTGGCTCTTTGCCGAATTATTGACAGCGAAGGACTAGGTTTTGATGTTGTGTCTGGTGGTGAGCTATACACTACTTTAAAAGCTGGGGTAACAGGAAATAAAATTTACTTTCATGGTAATAATAAATCGATTGAAGAATTAAAATTTGCGATTGAAAGTGATTGCACAATTATTATTGATAATTGGCTAGAATTAACTACTTTGGCGGAAATATCTGCTCAAAATAGTCAAAAACCTGTCCGAGTTATGCTCCGTTTGACCCCAGGGATTGAATGTCATACTCACGAATATATTCGTACTGGTCATTTGGATAGTAAATTTGGTTTTGACCCCAATCAAATTCCTGAAGTCTTGAGCTATGTAAGTCAACAACCGTCTTTAAACTGTATTGGTTTGCACGCTCATATCGGCTCCCAAATTTTTGAGCGTCAACCCCATCAAGATTTGGCAGAAGTTTTAGTAGAATGGCTGCAAAAGGCACAGGAATATGGTTTACCAATTCAAGAATTAAATGTCGGTGGTGGTTTAGGTATTTGTTATACCGAAACTGATGATCCACCAACTATTGAAGAATGGGTTCAAGCCGTAGCCACTGCCATAGAATCAGCTTGTCAAAATCGTCAATTACCGTTGCCAAAATTAATTGCTGAACCAGGGCGGTCGCTAATTGGTTCTGCTTGTGTTACTGCTTACACCGTTGGCAGTCGCAAAGAAATTCCAGAAATTCGCACCTATATTGCCGTTGATGGTGGAATGTCTGATAATCCTCGTCCCATCACTTATCAATCTGTTTATCGAGCCGTAATTGCTAATCGAATGTCTGCTAGTTTAACAGAAACAGTCACAGTAGCAGGAAAACATTGCGAATCTGGAGACATAGTAATTAAAAATGCTTTACTGCCAAAAACAGAATCAGGAGATATTTTGGTAGTAACCAGTACAGGGGCATACAATTACAGCATGGCTTCCAATTACAATCGTATTGGTAGACCAGCAGCAATTTTAGTTCATCAAAGAGAAGCTAATCTAATTATTCAACGGGAATCTTATCAGAATTTAATTGCGCAAGATTGTTTGCCAGCGAGACTGAGCGATTCCGACAGAGATTAAGATTAGTAGTCAACTAGGCTATCTCCGCTTGAAGTGAACAGAGAAGTGTTATCATTGTTGCCTCTTAATTAATTAACCTTCTTTTCCGCCCACCTTTCGTAGCTAAGTAAATAAAAATAATGCAGTCGTCGGGTTTTTTTCCTGACTTTAATTGGATACCTTCTTGGTTACCCAACAGTATAGACATTGCCCTAGTTCTCGCTCTAAGTTATGCCCTTCTTTTAGTCATTGGCGAGGGAGAGCGTCGTAGTCTCTGGATGGTCAGAGGATTTATTGTGCTAATGCTAGCTACAGTAATCAGCAAGAAACTAGGGTTAAGTTTGCTGGGTTTTCTTCTAGAAAAATTAGTTCTAGGAGCAGCAGTAGCTATGGCAGTCATTTTCCAATCTCAATTCCGCCGTTTCCTCGAACAAATCGGACGAGGGGAATTTTTGGAACTGTTTAAAACTTCGGTAAGACCAATTCCTCAACCAGATAGTGTGATTGATCGAATTGTCGATGCAGTTAAAGATTTATCTCAAAATCGAACTGGTGCTTTAATTTTGATCGAAACAAGTGGTTCATTGGAGAATGAAGATTTTGTTTCTCCAGGGGTAAATTTGAATGCAGAGGTTTCTAAAGAATTGCTGCAAACTATTTTTCAAACTACAACTTTGTTACACGATGGGGCGGTTTTGATTCGTGGTTCTCGGATCATTGCTGCTGCCGTAATTTTACCTTTGTCAGAAAGAACTGCTTCGAGGCAATTGGGTACTCGTCATCGGGCAGCGATGGGAATGACAGAGAGGTCGGAAAACTGTATTTGTGTGGTAGTTTCTGAAGAAACTGGTTCAATTTCCCTGGCAGAAAAGGGAGTTCTCAATCGACCCCTGACGAGTAATAAATTAAAAGAACTATTACAGGCAAAATTTTCTCCTACGGTAGAACGAGATGCTGTTCGTTTGAGTCGCAAACTAGGTTTTCAAGGGCGAATTTTATTAAAACGTTTGTTTCGTTTTTCTTCATCAACTTCTCAAGACAAAAATAAATTAGAATAATTGTTTGATTGGAAAATTAAGGTCCAGAAAAGACTGCTGATTCTATATCTTCGCGAGAGAGAGAATATTTGAAAGAGCGAATCAAATCTTTGCCTCTTTCTCCTTTATCTAAATAACGTACTGTTAATTCTTCTATTTCTAAACAAATCTCTGCTGTCCAAGTTGCCCGCTCTACATACCAACAATGGAGATTAACATCGTCTTGTTGGCAACCAAGATTAGTGAGCCATTGTTCTATTTTTGGTAAAGGATGATTGTATAAAGGGGTATCAGATTGAGGAAGTTCCATTAATGGTAATATCTATTATTTTCTAAACATCAATATAAACTAGAATGATTCACCTCGGAGATAGGCGATCGCAACTACTAAGATCAAACAACCAATAAAAGTCAAACCGAGAATAAATAATACAAAAATCTCTCCTGAAGATAGGGGACGATCTGTAGGATCTAAATAGGCGGTTTGTGACCATTTGGTTTGAGGGGATTGTTCCCAATCTTGTGGTGCTTGAATGACATTGAGTCGAGAATAACCAATTTTTAAATCATAAAGCGATCGCTTTTCAGGACTACTCAGTGTTGCATAAGCTTCATTGAGTTGCTGAAATTTGGCTTTGGCTAATTCTGGAGGAAGAATAGTTGTGTCTGGATGATAGGTTTTACTTAATTTGCGGTAACTTCGTCTAATTTCCAGCATTGAAGCTGAAGGATGCAAATCCAAAAGACTATAGTAAGTGTTAGCTAGCTTGGATTTTAAGGGAATAGATTGAGTTTTGGTTTGGCTAGTTTTACTATCTTGTCTCACCCTGTTTCTAAGCCATACAAAAGTAATTGGTTTATTGTATTAATAGTTAGCTAATTTTGATGGTCAGATCAACTAACTTACAGGGGATAATAAACATTTGATGACTAAAATAATTATCTTTAGCTAACTTGAGCATGATTTTTGTTCGATTAAACCACTTAAAAACTTTATTTAAGATCAACTGGAAACAACTATGTCTCTCTAGCTTGATTTGTTTGTTGCTGATTACAGGTAATCTAATCGGCTGCATATCTCCAGCGATCGCAAGTATTAATGATGATAAATACGAGGGAAATATTTTTATTTTATTTGCTGGTAATGGTTCTATAGTTCCTCCTCGCTTCGATTTAGCAGAATCTTTGCAAAGAAAAAAGCCAGCCTTATTAGTTTATTATCTCGATGACAGTCGTGATTGTAAGGAATTTTCAATCGTTGTAACTCGTTTACACGATTTTTATGGACGTGCAGCTAGTTTTATTCCGATTAGCGTTGATTCTCTGCCGATAGAATCTCGTTCTACTCCCAAAGAGCCTGCTTATTATTATGAAGGAGTAGTTCCTCAAACTGTTTTGCTTGATGGTGATGGCAAAGTAGTTTTTAATGGCAAAGGACAAGTAAAATTTGAAGAAGTAGATGATGTTTTTCGTGAGATATTTGATTTATTACCTCGTTCAGAATCTGTTGAATTAAAACGTCGTTCTTTCAATGAATTTAATTCTGAATTGGTGAATTAATCTGAGTTCGAGTTAAGCATTTTGAGGTAAAGCTAAATAATAGACCTCTTGCATAAGTCTAATTAAACTCGGTTGAATTTAGGGAATAGGAAATAGGAAATAGGGAATATTTTTATCTGTCTTTGCTTTTTACCCACTCTACCGAAGACTACGATTTACTTTAATTTAGATTTTTAGTGATTTTAGGAATTAACCGTAGACAGAGTAATAATTTCCCCATTTTGTTCCAAAGAACGAGTCAAACTAGTTAAAATTTGCACTAATTCCGTTCCTACCCAACCAGAGGAAAGAGTTGAACTAGTACTCGTCAGAATATCCGTAATAAAGCGATCGCATACTTGAGAGAGAGGTTCGGCGGGTTCAGTGGCAATAATTTGGCAATTTTGTTCTTGAGGAATGAATTTACCGCTTTCTTGGGCAAAATAACCCTGTTGGATCGTTAAAGGTGTTTCTTGGGACATCTCATCAAAAATTAGCGTACCTTCATTACCAACTACACAGAGTCTTCTTTGTTTATCAGGATTTAGCCAACACAGATGAATAGTCGCCTCAAAACCATCGGGATAAAACAGAGTCAACCAAACTAAATCAGCTAACCCCACTTGAGTAGAATTGATCATTTGATGTTCTGGTTGCAACCAAACTTTGCCTCTAGCTTGAACTTTGATTGGAGTTTGTCCTAACCAATGATTAAAAATCGCAATGTCATGAATCGCTAAATCCCAAAGGGCATCAACATCTTGGCGGACAGGTCCCAAATGAGTACGAGTGGCATAGCCGTAGCGTAATTGACCCAATTTACCTGCCTGAATTACTTGTTGACCTTTTTGAACGACTGAATTAAATAAATAAGTATGATCGACTAATAGTCGTAACTGTTTGGCTGTAGCTAATTTGGTTAGTTCCAGACATTGATCGGGATTAAGGGTAAGCGGTTTTTCAGCCAGGACATGATAACCTCTTGAGAGAGCATCATAAATCAGGTCGTAATGAGTAGAAGCAGGAGTAGCTACCACTATGGCATGAAGGTTTTCTAACTCTCGGATGGCTTCCCATTCAGTGGCTAAAGTAACTTTGGCTGGATCAATAGCAAACTGTTCGACACAATAATTTAATTGACTAGGATGAGGATCTGCGATCGCAACTAATTCTACTTGAGAATGTTGAGACATATTCCGCACAAAATGCACACCCCAACGTCCTACTCCTAAGACAGCCACTCCGATTTTCATTGCCACTCAGTTAGAAAATTTCTTTCCACTGTTATCAGCGATCAATTTGGAGTTGTCAAATATTCTGTTTCTTAATAAGACTGATATCAATGGTGCTGTACAGTAAATTACTTACAAATTAGTAGAGATAGCAGCAACAGGACAAGTAGGAATGCACTGTTCGCAAACGACACAACGCGATCGCCAGAATTTGAGCTTAAAAGTTTCGGGTTCAAGGGTTAAAGCTTGAGTCGGACAAACACCAGTACATAAACCACAGTGAACGCAACTATCAAAGTCAATCACAATTTCGCCACTGGCAGAAGAAACTTCAATTCCCTGTGATCGCATCCATTCTACTGCTGCTTCTACTTCATCAATATCGCCTAAAAGTTCTACTACCAGTGTACCGATTTGGTTTGGTGCTACTTGAGCGCGAATAATATTAGCAGCTACATTAAAGTCTTTTGCTAGTCTGTAGGTGACTGGCATATGAACTGTATTTCTCAAGAAAGTTAAGGTGATTCGCTTTTTCAATGTTCTGCGTGGGATTGGTATTTTTTTTATGATAGAAAACTATGAGCTTTCTCGTTCAAGAGTAATTGCTCCGAAGTAGATTACCAAGATCGTTACAATTAGATTTGTTACTTATTTAAATAATTAACTAATGAATTCTAATCCTTCCGAATCTCCTACAAATAATAATAGTCGTCTTAGAAATATTTTACTTGCCCTAACGGCGATCGCTTTAAGTATTAGTCTCTTTTTTAGCTCACAAACACAAACTAGTGCAAATTCCTTAGAAACTCAAGCACAACAATCAACTGCTTTAGAAGTAGCTCTAAGTAATGGTAAACCAACCCTAACTGAATTTTATGCTGATTGGTGTACTACTTGTCAGGCAATGGCTGAAGATTTAGCAGCAATTAAACAAAAATATCAAAATAGCGTCAATTTTGTCATGCTCAATGTTGACAACACCAAATGGTTACCTGAAATTCTCCGTTATCGAGTTGATGGCATTCCTCATTTCGTTTTTATGAATCAAACAGGAGAAGCGATAGCTGAAGCCATTGGCGAACAACCACGTCCGATTTTAGAAGCCAATTTAGACGCTTTAGTTGCTCAAAATCCTCTTCCCTACGCTAATTCTACTGGTCAAGTTTCTCAAGTAGATCGTTCTATCTCAGCAGCAAAAAATAGCAAAGACGATCCTCGCAGTCATTCTGCACAAGTTCAATGATAGTTATCAGTAAGTAAAAAGCGCGAAGCGTCCTGAGTGAAACGAAGGATCAAAAGTAAAAAGTTTTATCAGTGTAAAGGCTGTGGACTAACAATCAACCATTAACAATCAACAATCAACCAAGTGCAATCTATCTTACTAAACAAGGAAATTTTTTATGACAATCATTGTCAGACATAAAAGAACAGGCAATCAATACCTTCTTTTAGGAATCAATGGGGGAGGAAGCAAAGCATCTCTACCTTCCCGTTTTCTCAATGATCTTTTTACTAAAGAAGAACCAGAAAACCCTTTAATGGTAACTTTGTGTGATGCCAGAGGTAATATTTTTTTGAGTCAGATTGACGAAATCGTTGTCACAGAAATTGAAGGAAAAAAACCATCAGAACTATTACCAGAAGTAGCTAATACATCATTAGTTGAAGAATTGAATCAAGAATTTAATGATGAATTTGATGAGGAAGAAAGAGATTATTCTCCTCTAATTACACCTCCTCCTACACAATCAAATCAAGCCAAAGAACAATTTGATGATAACGAAGAAGATTGGATTTAAAAAAATTAATCTAAGAGACTATTTATAAAGTAAAACTTAAGCAGTCAAACGACGTAACATGATGCGTGTCATAACTGCATAAATAGCAGTTTCACTCATTTCAGGTAATTTTTCATAATCTTT
>CAZLUP010000026.1:0-56488 GCA_964562685.1 uncultured bacterium | reverse complement strand
TCAAGCTAGATTTCTTCCGTTTTTATTTTACGTTTTTTTAGGTGGAGCTACTTAAGACTTTCGCTTCTACAGGCAACGTTACTACAGGAAATATTGATGCTTTAAGCTTAGAAGTTCTCAACAATGGCAGCTTTACTGCGGAATATCTTGCTACTACTGATGGCGATATCAATATCATTTCTCTCAATCAGCTTACTGTTGGTCAACTAACTGCTAATAATGGTGCTATTGATTTAATTAGCGGTACTGCTGGAATTCCAGTATTTTCTCAACATCTCTTTTCCTTGTAACCACACATCTTCGATGGGATTCTGTTCGGGGGCATTAGGGGCTAATTTAATACATTTAATTATCCACTCTTGTTCGGTTTTTCCTTGATTTACTCTTTTGAGGTATTCTCTGAATTCTTGACTGTAATGATAAGTCGCTCCATCCCAGATTATTACTAGCTTGGCTGACCTATTTTGAGTTCTCAAGTACTCAATTTACTGATGAATCCCGAACTCACCTGCAAAATCTTGATGATTTCTCGATGTTTATAGCCTCTGAGGTTCATTCTGACTGCTATTGCTCTTTTTAGTTCTCTTGGGTCAGGATTAGACTCAATCAGAGCATTTAATTCTTTCATTTTCCTTCTTCGGTAACTCTTTTCTCACTTTCTCACATTTGATTCCTGACTGCTATAAATATATTTGCCAAGGATGCCAATGCTATTGCTGATGTTCAAGAAAATTTATCTTTAAATCAAGTAAATAAAAAAGGTAAACAATTTCTTGATGATAATCAGTTCTTAATTTAATCGAGCTAAAATAGACTTAGCTAATAGCTAAGTTTATTTTTTGGAACATGGCACAAGTTAACATTCACGAAGCTAAAACCAATTTATCTCAACTGCTTTCCCGCGCTGTTTTAGGAGAAGATATTGTTATTGCCAAAGCTGGTAAGCCGATAGTACGTCTTGTTCCCGTCGAAGAACCACCTCATGACCGTATTTTGGGGCAAGATGAAGGACTGTTTACCGTCCCTGAAGATTTTAACAATCCTTTACCAGAGGATATTTTGTCAGCTTTTGAGGGTCATACAGATTGAATATTTTACTCGATACACAAATTTTTCTTTGGGCATTAGCAGAACCGAAACGTTTAGGAGAAAAAGCTAAATCTTTATTAAAAAGCAAGAAAAATCAACTTTATCTTTCTGCTGCTAGTTCTTGGGAAATTGCGATTAAAGCAGGTTTAGGCAAACTACCTTTACCCGAACCGCCTGATAAGTACATCTCCAGCAGAATGGCAAGTCTTAAAGTTGTACCTCTGGATATCAAACACTATCATACTTTCATAGTTTATCAACTTCCTCTGCATCACCGCGATCCTTTTGATCGCATTTTGATTGCTAGTGCAATCGCAGAAAATTTTCATCTGATGAGTGCTGATGAACAGTTTCGTCTTTATGATGTAGATTTAGTGTGGGGTTTTGATTAAGTAATCAGAAATTTCTGAATCACTTTTGTTATCGCTTCAGAATACTTTCATAAATACATAGAGAGCGGAGCGCGACTAAACAAAGCTACAGCAGCATCGCCTTCTACTTCAGTAAATTCAAATAGATCGTAAAACTACCAATTAGACTGATTTGGAATAAGTATTTCATCTAATTTTTACACAAAGATTCGGTATTTTTATCAAGTCTTAATCAAACCACTTTAATATATTAAATGTATCTAAAAAATAACTAATACTTGGAAAACAAATCAAAACTATTGACATTAAGGTTGTCATGGGTTAATAAATTAATCCTGAGCTAACTATACTTAAATAATTAGAAAGTCACAGTAGTAAAAAGCAGAAATATTTTAATTACTTCTAAAGCAAGCTTGATTAAGCTCGAAAAAATTTTACTTGATATTTTCAATAATTTAGCGTCAATAATTGAGTCAAAATAAACTATGAAATTACCCAACTTCTTAATCATTGGCATTCAAAAAGCTGGCACAACGTCAATTTATAACTATCTTCAAGAACATCCTCAAATCTATATGAGTCCAGTTAAGGAAACTAATTTTTTTGAAAAAGATTGGGAAAGTCTTCCTATAGAAGAGCGAAATAAAAAAGGTATTATTACCTTTGATGATTATTGCCAATTATTTACTGATGTTCAAGATGAAATTGCCATTGGCGAAGCTTCTCCTAATTATTTATTTCATTACCAATCTTCCGCACCCAAAATCAAACAATATCTTCCTGATGCCAAATTGATTGCTATTTTAAGAAATCCTGTAGAACGAGCCTATTCTGATTATTTGATGCATATCAGAGATGCGATCGGTTATCGTCCTCTTTCAGAACAAATTAAACATAGCGCGCACAAATCTTTTATTATTCGTAAAGGTTTTTATTACGAGCCATTAAAATTTTACTACGAACAATTTTCTCCAGAGCAAATTAAAGTTTTTCTCTACGAAGATTTCTGTAAGCAACCTCAAGCAATTATGCAAGAAATGTATTGTTATTTAGGTGTAGATGATACTTTTTCTCCTGATGTTAGTAAGAAAGCTCAAGTTGCCAAAGTTCCTAAAAATCAAACTATTAATAATTTACTTCAACGCCAAAATCCTTTAAGAACTATGGTTGCTAATACTCTTAAAACTATTGTTCCTTTAGAAACTAGACAAAAACTTCGAGATAGTTTGGTCAGCCTTAATTCTGTTGACAAAAAACAAGCTCCTTTATCAGCAGAATACCGCGAGCAATTAATCAAAATTTATCAAGAAGATATATTTAAATTACAAGAATTATTGCAACGAGATTTATCGATTTGGTTAGCAGCTTAGAAGAAAATAAAGCGGTTAAAAATTATGAATAATGACCAAAAATATTTTCCTTTAATATCAGTAATCATTCCCATTTATAATGGCGAAACCGATTTACCTAAATTAATTGAATGTATATTAAAACAATCTTATTCAAAACAATTAAGTGAATATTTATTAGTAGATAATAATAGTAGCGATCGCACGGCAATTATTTTAAGAGAAGCACAACAAACAGCTTCTGAAATAGGAATTAACCTAAGACATCTTACCGAAAAAGAAATTCAAAGTTCTTATGCTGCTCGTAATCTAGGAATTCGTCACGCTCAAGGAGAGATTTTAGTTTTTACTGATGCTGATTGTCGTCCCCAACCAGATTGGTTAGAACAAATTGTTCAACCTTTTCGTAACTCTCAAATTGGGATTGTAGTCGGTGAAGTAGTTGCTTTATTCGGAAAAAGTTTACTAGAAAAATATGCCGACCGCAATCAGATTATGTCTCAAAAATTTTTGCTTGAACACCCTTTTTATCCCTACGGACAAACTGCTAACATTGCCATTAGAAAAGAAGCTTTTGTAAAAGTAGGATTATTTCGTCCTTATTTAACTACTGGTGGTGATGCAGATATTTGTTGGCGTATTCAAAAAGAAACCTCTTGGCAATTAGCTTCTGCACCAACTGCAATTATTGAACATCGTCATCGTTCTACTTTAAAAAATTTTCGTAGTCAATTTCGGCGTTATGGAAGTTCTAATCGCTATTTACATGAACTTCATGGTGTTGATTTAATGAGAAAATTAACTCTTCAAGAAATCTTTTATCGTCTGAGTCGATGGTTACTTAAAGAACTGCCTACAGATAGTTTAAAAGCAATTGCAGGAAAAACCCCTTGGATCGATCTGATCAAAACTCCGATAGATTTGATTGGTTTTCAAGCACGAACCCAAGGACAACAAGAAAGTAAATTACCAGAAGCAGCTAGAAAGATTGAATGGTTATAAATTACAACCAAAATTCAACTTAAAAGTCCTAATTTAACTACTATAGCCGTCGAAGGAAAGATCAGAACGTATGAAATTTGTAAGGACGAACAGCGGTTCGCCCCTACGTTAAATACTTTGTTCTAACCTATAATTCGGCTGCTATATATATTTAGAACTGGTAAGCACTTTTTTTGATATTTATTTTAATTAATTTTTCCTAGTCAAAAATGCCTACCAATACTATTTTAAAAATCAGCACTTAAAGGAGTTCTGGGGAAAGGAATTACATCTCTAATATTTCCCATTCCTGTCATAAACTGAACAATTCTTTCAAATCCCAAACCAAAACCAGCATGGGGAACAGTTCCGTAACGACGTAAATCCAAATACCACCACAAACTATCAGTTTCCATGTCTAAAGCTTGAATGCGTTCTTCTAAAACTGCTAATCTTTCTTCCCGTTGTGAACCGCCAATAATTTCACCTATTTTTGGAGCTAAAACATCCATAGCTGCTACGGTTTTACTATCATCATTGAGTCGCATATAAAAAGCTTTAATTTCTTTAGGATAATTGGTAACAATTAGAGGTTTTTTAAATAATTCTTCGGCTAAATACCGTTCGTGTTCCGATTGTAAATCAATCCCCCATTGCACAGGAAACTCAAATTTTTTCTTAGCTTTTTCTAGTAAATTAATCGCTTCAGTATAAGTAATCCGTTCAAATTCATTATTGATAATATTATCGGCTGTCGCTAAAACAGTTTGATCGACCCATTTATTAAAAAATTCTATGTCTTCTGGACAATGATCCAGGACATATTGAAACATATATTTTAGGAACTCTTCTGCCAAATTTTGATCGCCTTCAAGATCGCAAAAAGCCATTTCTGGTTCTACCATCCAAAACTCTGCTAAATGTCTAGAAGTATTAGAATTTTCTGCACGGAAAGTAGGTCCAAAAGTATAAACATTTTGAAACGCCATTGCCATAACTTCAGCTTGTAATTGTCCACTGACAGTTAAATAAGCTGGTTTGCCAAAAAAATCTTGACTATAATCAACTTCTCCTTGAGGCGTTTTCGGAATTTGATTTAAATCTAAACTAGTAACGGTAAATAATTCTCCTGCGCCCTCACAATCACTAGCGGTAATAATGGGACTGTGGATCCATAAAAAACCTCTGTCTTGAAAAAACTGATGAATGGCAGCAGCACAAGCATTGCGTACCCGAAAAACTGCACCTAAAGTATTAGTACGCGATCGCAAATGACTGATATTACGTAAAAATTCAAACGAGTGACGTTTCTTTTGTAGGGGATAGGTTTCAGGATCTGCTTCTCCATATACTTGTGCCGAATCAGCTTTCAGTTCAATTCTTTGTCCTTTTCCCACGGACGCGACTAATGTTCCTGAAACTTCTACAGAAGCACCTGTATTAATTTTTTTGAGCAGATGTTCGTAGTCTGGTAGGCTGGCATCAAGAACTACTTGCAGATTTGCTAAAGACGAACCATCATTAACTTCCATAAAGGAAAAGTCTTTAAGTTCGCGTTTAGTCCGCACCCAACCTTGAATAGTTACAGATTCATCTGGTTGACCGTTTTTTAACAACTCTACAATTCGTCTCGTTACCATATCGCCTCTAATATGTTTTACCTAGATTATTTTATCTTTGCTGGCGAGAAGACTTCCTCTACAAGTCAACTTAGTCGACATTCAAAGTAATTTGCTCATCCTCAACCACTAAAACGGGTAACTGACTCATCTCCAACACTGATTGAGAAACTGAACCCACTAAAACCTCATCAAACGGGCGATGTCCACGTTTACCGATGACAATTTCAGTAACTTCATACTTTTGTGCGGTAAGAACAATTTCTTCTGGCACTGATCCGAAGCTTGTCATAAATTGATGGCTAATGTCGGCTAAAATTCGTTTGGTTTGCTCCTGCAAACGTTTAACTCCTTGAGGATCATTGACTCGAATTACGTGCAGTACTAATACTTCGCCCTCACTACGACGTGCTAATTCGGCTGCTTTGCTCAAAACTTGAGTTGATAAGGAAGAAGTGTCCACCGCAGCTAACAAAATAATACGACGCGCGATCGCAACTTTAGTCGGATCGACCTCACCTTTTTCAAGCAATTTGGGAGCAAAAGTTGGAATTGCCCAAGCTCCTAAAGGTGCTGTGAGCAAAATTGACAGGGCTGCGATCGCTAAAATTGTTTCTCCTCCTGAGATCCCTTGAGCCAAAGGAATCGCCCCAATGGCTGCTTGTACGGTTGCCTTAGCTGAATTTCCTGGTAGTAAAAACAAACGTTCTTTCCAAGTCCAGTTACTACCAAGGGTGGAAAGATACCAGCCTAAAGATCTACCAATTAGTGTGCCGATTATCAAAACCAGCAAACCAATTAATAAAGTATCGCCTAAAACATTGAGTTGAATACTTGCTCCCAACAGCACAAACAAAATAATTTCAGCAATTGTCCACAAACTGTCAAAGCCATTTCGTAAACGTCTTGCTAAAGGTGCGTCTAACTCAATCAAGAAAAATCCTGTTGCCATAACAGCTAAATAGCCAGAAAAAACAGGAACATTTTCCGCTATTACTACTAACAATAAAGCAAAGCTAGCAGCCACTAAAGAATCCTGAACGGTGGTTTGAGTCCAATTTTGTTTGGCTAGCAGTAATACTAGTATTTGAGCGGTTACCCATCCCAAGAGTACCCCCAAGACAATTTGAATGATGACTTGAAATGGCAATAACTGCAAAGGACTTAGGGTAATTATTCCCAATACAGTAATACCTGTCGTTGCGCCCTGGGATAAAAACGCCAGCAATAAACTAAACACCAACAACAGCAACACGTTAGAAAGTGCGCTTCCTGTTAAAATCGCATCAGGAATTCCTTTTTCAACTCCCCAACCCAAGCTTTTTAAACGCAACATTCCTGGTACAATTACCGCAGGAGATTCTGCGCCAATAATGCACCCTAACAGCAATCCAGTCCAAAAATCAAACTGAAATAACCAGGTAGCAGCAATAGCAATAGCAATCGCTTCACAAGCAGCAGGCAAAAAACCCAAGCGCAACGTTACAGTTCCCTGTTGAGCCAATTTTTCGCGATCAATTCCTAACCCTGCCTTCATCAAAATTACCATCACGGCAATGGTGCGGAAAGAATCGGCAGCATCTAGAACATCTGAACTAAGAACATTCCCTACCTGAGAACCTAACAAAATTCCAACTAGTACCATACCCACTAAGGCAGGCACTTTGAGTCGTCGAGCAATTTGCCCGACAAAAAAACCGATTAGTAAAATTAAAATAATGCTTGCTAACATCACGCCACGTTAAAGATGAATCGATTGAATAACGTGACTTGCAACAGAAAGTTTAATTAAGGGCATCCATCAACCTACCTTTCCGCTACAAGTCGGAAGAGTAGGAGCTATTAGCCTCTTAAAGATTATGAAAAACTCAATAACAAAGGGCGGTTCCGGCAAGCTCCATTACCATTTCTATTTTTATACCATATTTATTGATGGTAGTGGTAAGCTTTTCAAGTAAATCAAGATATTGGTTTAGGTTGAGACAATTTATTTAACTAGAAAGACGTTGACTAAACTCTTGATGTTCTGGTGAATTCAATCCTTGCTGCAATACTGCCAATACTTGATTCATTTTCCCAGATAATAATTGAGGCGTTGCTAACCACAAACCAGGAAAGATTTGAGAACGAATAATACCTTCGTCATCTGGTTTTAATTTGAGATATTCTCCTGCTTTTAAACTAAACCAATCTAATTCCTGATCATATACTCGCCAGACAAGATATTCTTGTACTCCATTGCGTCTATAGGCTCGTTTTTTATCATATAAGTCGTAAGTAGCACTACTCGCAGCTACCTCTGCTATTAATTCTGGTGTGCCTTCAATGTAGTCATCTTCGGATATTCTCGCTTGTCCGCCATTAATGAGTAATACCGCATCTGGTTGAGGTTCGTTATCTAAATCTAAACGAACAGTAGCATTATCTCCTAATTCCACACCAGGAGTCGCAATTTTATAAAACCATAGCCAACCGATAATATTAGCATGAGGTTGACCATGACTTCTAAATCTTAATGCTGCTGGCACGTAGACAACTCCTTCAATTAATTCGGCTTTTTTTAGATGAAGCATGGCAGCGTAGCGTCGTTCAAATTCATCGCGAGTCAAGCGATCGCCGTTTTCTAAAGGTGGAATAATTGAAGTGAGTAGATTAGATCGATCAGCTACCATTATTCTCAATATCTTCTAAGGTATTTAGTCATTATAATTTACGGCAGCTTTCAACAGCATGGTTAGTGCCAAGACATATTAGATTCGACATACTTCATGCCCAATTAGGTAGACTAGATTAATTGTTTTATTTCAGTTTATTGCTCAAACAATTTTTCTACTGAGATTGAAAGATGAGGAAAAGCAATAGGTTTAACTACTCCCTTATTTAGTATTAATTGAGCAAGATAATTATTATTTTGTGGTGTAGTAAATACAATTAATTGTTTATTTTTTAAATCTAAAACCCAATATTCTTGAATATTTTCTGCTGCATAAATTTCTTTCTTTTTACTTAAATCGTAGGCTAAAGTTGTATCAGAAATTTCGATTAACCAATAAATATCTTGAAAGGTTGGGTGATGTTGAAAATATTTGTTTTTAGGTAATTTAACTATAGCAAGATCTGGTTCTGGTTCAGAATTAGTTAGAGTAATTGGGTGTGCTTCACGAATCCAAGCTTTTCCTGTTAAAATTTGACGTAAATAATCAGCTATAGTACCGCCATAGGCTGCATGAATTACGCCTTCTGGACTCATTTCGATTAATTCTCCATCAATTAATTGAATAGAGCGGTTCTGTAAAATCCCCGCTTCGATCATTTTGTGATAATCTGTAATCGACCATTTAGCTAAAGAAACCATTTTGCTCTTTCAAAAATATTTTTGATAAATTAAAACTATTTTACTCTTGCTGGCGTTTCCAGTTCATAATATCCCAGGTACGCAAATCCCAAGGAGTAACCTCATACCCAATCAAATCATTACTAAAAGCCACTACATCAGCACGATGAACTAAAGGAATAATGGCAACTTCATCAATTAATAAATCATTCATTTGAATAAATAGTTGCCTTCTTTTTTCTTGATCTAATTCTTTAGTAGATTGTTGCCACAAAGCATCATATTTGGGATTACAATAGCGAGCATTATTATTCCCCGTCCAGTTATTAGCTTGTTGAGGAATTTGAGCGCAAGTCATAAACTGCATATAAGCACCAGGATCGGGATTAGTATTACCCGAAGTGTACATTTGTAGATCAGCATAAAAATGTTCTACTGTGTCGTTATTAGCAGGATCACTCGAAAAATAAACACCAGGATCGATGCTTTTTAATTCCACTCCTATCCCTAAAGATTGCAGATTTTGTTTAACAATGGCTTGAGTTTTTTGACGTAGAGGGTTGACTGAGGTTTGAAAGACGATTTGCATCTCCATCCCATTTTTATCTCTAATACCATTGCCGTTAGTATCTCGCCATCCTGCTTGATCTAATAATTTATTTGCTTGTTCGAGATTAAATTCATAATTAGTATTAGGAGAAACATATTGTTCTGGTGCAACCAAAAAATTAGCAGTAGCTTTTCCTGTCACGCCGTATAATTGTTGAGTAATAGTATCACGGTCAATTGCTAAATTAAGAGCCTGGCGGACATTGCGATCGCTAAAGAAGGGATGGGGCATTTTGACACTAGAACGTTCTCCTTCTGCTGTAGCCTGATTAGGATCGCTGTGATTAATAATGATCCTTTCCATTAAAGCACCGTAATTGGCTACTACCTTGCCTCTACCAGCAGCTTCTAATTCTTTTAAAATAGGAGCTTCGACTTGTACATTATAAGCATAATCAGCATCGCCTGTTTGTAGCACTGCCCTCGCAGCAGATGTAGCATCGCCACCGCCTTTGAGTTCAACTCTTTGAAAGCCTAATGTTTCTGCTTGACGGAATTCGGGGTTAGGTTCATAAATTACCGTATCACCTGGTCTAAATTCTACTACTCGATAAGCTCCCGTTCCTACAGGTTTAAGATTGGCTGGTGCTTCTCTGGCATTGGCACCGTTGTAAGCTTCGTAGATATGTTTAGGGAGAATCATTCCCTGTGTACCGACAAAAACTAAAGCCCAAGCAGGATTAACTTCTTTAAAATTAATTTTAACTGTATGCTCGTCGATCGCTTCGACACTTTTAATTACTTCGTAGGTTCCCGCCGAAACCGAACCAACTTGAGGATTAGTTATAAACTGATAAGTAAAGACTACATCAGCAGCAGTAAACGGAGTTCCATCACACCATTTAATTCCCTGTTTCAGTTTCCAAGTAACTGATTTGCCATCAGCAGCTAAACCACCATTTGTTCCTGAAGGAATTACCTCCGCGAGAATTGGAACTAATTCATTATTGTTATTAAAACTAGCTAAAGGTTCTAGAGTAATGCGACTAGCTTCAGCATCTTTAAATCCTGTGGAAAGATGAGGATTCAGAATAGTTGGTGCTTGCCAATATAATAATTTTAGTGTGCTACTATCTTCTCTTTGACTGTTATTGGCTTGAGGATTGTTACAAGCATTGAGCAACAACGTAGATAAAACAGATAAACAAAACAGGGAACAGAATTTTTGGGCATTCATAGGAATTCAGTTTGACAGTTACCAGTTATCAGGAAGTAAAAAGTAGTAATCAACAATTAATATCAGGTTCGCTTAAACAGTTAAATGTGATGATTGATACGGGGACACGGGGATAAGGGGATACAGAGACGCGGAGAGAATTTATTTTAAGTGATTATCAGAACTTGATATAACTATTAACTATTAACTATTAATAATTAACAAAAAATTAGAATGCTAGATTTTACCTTATTAGATAGAAAACTGCCATAACTATTCAATAGCGTAAACATCGCCTTCTTTACCCAAAGCAAATCGCAAAGAATGACCCAAGTTTTTACTAGATTTAGTCAGAAATACCAATAAAGCGCTCGCAGCTATTCCGCCTGACAAATAAAACATTGTAGAATAGCTAACGACCAAGGCTAGAGAACCAAGAACTGGACCTGCGATCGCAACCCCTAAATCAAAGCCACCAATACAAATGGCGTAGACTTTTCCTCTTTCAGTGATATAAGAGCGATCACTCATCAAAGCAATTAACATGGGGATTAAGATTCCTGCACCTGTCCCTTCCACAATGGCAGCAAAAACAAAAGCTGAGGGAAGAGTAGCATCTGCTAGTAAAAGCATGGAAATTGTATAACAAATCAAGCTAAAAGTAATAAATAATCCCCTTCCCCAAGTATCGGAAGCCTTTCCTACCACCACACGAGCAATAAAAGATGCGATCGCAGCTACCGCATAAAACAAGCCTGCATTAAAATCTAACTTTGTTTCTTGAATGTATAGAGGTAAAAAAGTTGCTAGAGTACCGAAAACTAAGCCAATTAGCAACATAATTATTCCTGGAACGACAAAAGAGGAATTTTTGATTAATTCCCCAAAACTGCGACTGAGTTCTAATTCAAGCTGTTGATTACTATCTTGAGTTTTTAAATTCAATTCTTCTTTAACTTGACTGGCACAGACTAAAGCAATCAATCCTGCGATCGCAGATACTAAAAATAATGGTGTATAGCCCCATGTAACTTGAAGATATCCTCCTAAAGCCGGCCCTAATGCCATACCAATGGGAATTGCCAAACTCATATAACCGATTAATTCTCCTCGTTGCTTGGGTGGAGAAATATCGACCACTAAAGCACTATAACCAGTGGTAAAACCAGAAATACTAATGCCGTGAAACGCCCTCAAAATCATTAATAAGGAAACTGAGTTGGCAACCAGATATCCCAAAGGCGCAATACCCACTACCGCAGTACCAATTAAAATCGAAATTTTTCGTCCTTGAGAATCAGCTAATTGTCCTAACCAGGTACGAGATAGAAGCAAACCAATGGCAAAACAGCCCATCACTAACCCAATTTGCTGCTTTGTTCCTCCTATATCTTTGATATAAAGAGGCAATACTGGTAATAAAGAGGTGATACTAAACCAAAATAGTAAACCAGTAGTAAATAAGGTTAGTAAATTACGCCGTTTGGTTGGTTCGAGATCGATAAAAACTTTCACAGATTCTTTAGCAAACTTAGGATTCTAGCAATAATAAAGCCAATGAAAAGATCATTGACTCTATTGTTAACCTGTATTCATCTTAACGATTCTTAACAAAAAAGCGTTCAACTAGAAATTTAAGAGCGATCGCTTTGCAAAATGATTAAATTACGACGAGGACGAGCAATCACGCCTTCTTGTTCTAATTGATTAATCAATTTAGTTACAGTTACTCTAGTAGTACCGATAATTTCGGCTAACTCCTGATGAGTTAAAGGCAAATCAATCAACTTTCCTCGTTCTACTTCTCGACCAAATTTACGAGCCAGCCAAACTAAAATTTTTAACAAACGGTGATACATTCGTTCCGAGCGAACTATATACAAAAGTTCTTCGGTTTGTTGAATATGGCGACAAATTGAATCGGATAACCAGTCACACTGACGCAGAGGAACGCAAATCGCCTCCACAGTAGTTAAACATTCAATTTGATAGGGATTGACCAGAGATAGGGAATGACCGACAATATCTCCTGAACCCCAGTAGCCTAGAGTTATGGCTGTCCCTTCTTCGTTCCAAGTGCAAGTTTTGACTACCCCTTGTTTGAGTAGCCAAAAATGCTCTGGTTGCAAGGGCATAAGTTCGCGGGGGCTAAAAGTATGTAACCTCTTATTTGTTTTTGAGGTTTCCTGCATCAGTATCATCAACAGTCTCACTTACGATACTTTCAATTTAAGCGTATTTTGTAAAGAAAAAGTTAATTAATTTATTGAATTCAACACTTTTTTTACATTTTTGTATGCCAATCTTTTACAAGGTAGTTGAGCTAACTTCGTCTCAACAATTATTTTTGTAACGGTATAAAGAAATAATTAAGAAAAACTCCTGACGTTGGGTAGATAATTTATTCTATATGTATAGATAAGTAAATAAAATCAAACTTTAAATAACGCCAGCGTCAAAAGTATAAAATTGCTGGTAAATAGTAAAACGCACCCAACTTACTCTATAAATATTGGGTGCTTATAATTTTTTGATTACTTATTGCGATCGTTACGCGCCTCGGTTTTGCCGAGATCGCGACCGAAGGGATTGAAATCATCTTTTTTATTGTAGTTAGGTGGTTGAACGGTACTACCGATTCCCTGAAGTATTCCTTTACCAATCAAACCAATTCCCTTGCCAATTACTTGAGTCAAAATATAGACTAAACCGCTACCAACAGCAGCGATAATTGAACGTACTCTAGGAGCGATCGCATCTCTAGTTTCTAAGATAATTGTAGTTAACCAGGGAAATCCTTCTAAACGTTCCAGTTCAGTTATCCTTGGTGCATAAATAAATCGAGTTTGAATAGTATGCTGTTGTAAAGTTAACAAAAGATAGCGACTTTCAAAAATATTTTGAGGATTGTTCCAGTATTTTTCGAGACGGTATCGCCAAGATAATTCATTACGAAAACGAGCAATTTCTCTAGAACTGCGATAATTACGATGATAAAGATTATATTTAAATATTTCTAAATCATAAAAGTTATTTAAAATAAACTGCATTACGCTATTAGCCATTTGAATCAATAAATTTTCTAATAAATATTCTGCTCTGATCATCGCTTCAGGAGCTTCAGGGCGATAAGAAATATTATCAATTATCAAGGGTTTTTCCCATAACAAGTATTCAAATAGTTCTAAAATAAAAGGATTATCTTGAAAAATACTTTTTTGAATAAGCGCAAATTCTTGAGTCAAAATTTCACTCAATTCTCGCTCAGTAATTAAAAGAGAATCATCAATATTTTTTTTCCAAAAATCAATTGTAGTTTCTTGCCAAATTAACCATAAAGTTGGTTCGAGTTCTTCAAATAAAATTTCCTTGGTTGACAACTCTTCCAAATATTTAATAATTTGATTAAGAACAATGTATAAAAGCTCTTGTTTTTTCGCAGTTCTTAAAATATCAATTTCTAAAATAATTCCTGTAGCATTAACTGTTCCTAGCTGAATTTGAGAATAGATATTTCTTAAAATTTGTGCAGCGACAGAATCGCGATTAATTTTAGCTAAAGTTAATTTTGGTGGTGGTAAAACTAGATTATCTTGACTTTCTGGCAAAGCTTTCGGGAGATAAACCGATTCAGAACTATAATTATACTTATTTGAAGTAAGACGATTAACTAACCAACGAGCTACTAATAATTCTCGCTTACGACCAGACCAAAATAATTGGTCTAAAGTAGATAAATGATTAGCTCTTAACTGGCTATTAATTTGATTAATATTATCTTGAATTTGTTGTTTGCCTGAATTACCCAACCGTGCTAAAAAGTTTTGCCATAAATTAGGCGTAGGAAAACTTTCTTCTGGCCAATAACTTCCTCCACTAGCAAGACGACGTAAAGCAAATACAATTGTCTCTAAATTAGTTCCTTTTGGACAGTAACCTTTAACTCCTAATGTCTTAGCGGTAACTAATGGTTCAGGTTCGGTTACAGAAGTGAGAATAAATATAGCCACATTAGAATACTTTTGTACTAGTTGTTGGCAAAGTTCTAAAGAATATATTTTCCCACCAAAACGTCCTACAGCTAATTCCAAAATCAAAATATCAGGAACAAATCCTTGGGTCAATTGTTGTAATGTATTAGGGATACTATCTGCTTGAGCAATAACTCGAAAACCAGGGACAGATGCTAAGGCAGTACAAAAACCAAGGCGAAAGATCGGATCGTCATCAACGATCAATAGTTTAATCTGATTTGAGGTCATTTCTAACCGTCTTGGCACAAGAATTTTATAATATTGCTGAATGCAACCTAGTATAAACAGTAGCCAGTTTAAATCAACAAATTCTCGAAATTGGCTCTGAGTGATTTCCAGTTAAAATAGTAATTATTAAAGGTGTAAATGCTTGAAAAATTAGTATATCACTTCTAGGGATGATTGAAACAGCTTTTTAATCATGAATTTTATCGTTTAATTTTAATTAATTAGCTCTACGTTTTTTGACGAGCAGATTTAAATCTACCGACAAAAAAATCTCTTTTTTGTAAATGTTTAGTTTTACGTCCCGTAACTCGTTT
Organism: uncultured bacterium; assembly: GCA_964562685.1. Taxonomy (GTDB): domain Bacteria; phylum Cyanobacteriota; class Cyanobacteriia; order Cyanobacteriales; family Xenococcaceae; genus Stanieria. The sequence continues at coordinate 41,404 of CAZLUP010000026.1, read as the reverse complement.
GCGCCACATCTTGAAACTAGAGGATTTCATTTCTTGTCGCATTAAAGCAATTACTTCTTTTTCTAGTAAACCAAATTGAAACTCAATAGCTGCAAAAGGGGTGCGATCTTCCCATGCCATTTCAATAATACGGTCAATAGTTTGAGAATCTAAATTTGATAAATCCATTTTTAGCTAAAAATATCTATAGTTTTAATTTTAAAATTACTTGATCAAAAAATCAAAATTAGTGTTGATTGAAGTCAACAAAATTAGCGAGTTTTGGTATTGTAGATATTTTATGTCGATCCCAATTTTTTTGGCTTACTCAATAAAATCTGAGATTCATCTAAAATTTAGTTTACAAATATTTCATTTTCTTGATATATTTACCTTCATTTAGCAAATTGATTTTGCTGAAGCTTAATTAATTTTGATAACTTTTAATACTTTTTAGTTGGAATAAGTCTATTTTATTTTAGACCGAGCCAATTTTGACGATAGTAAAACTGACTTTAAAAAATTTAGTTTAAATGAGAGAACATCCTTCTCAAGGAGAAAAACTGAGTTTCTCCACGCAATTAGCCTATGGTATCGCTGATTTCGGTCCTTCGATGGCTGGAAATATTTTAGTTGTCTTTTTTTTCTTCTTTTTGACTACTGTAGCAGGATTACCTGCCAATCTAGCAGGAATCATTTTGTTGCTGAGTAACTGTTGGAGTGCGATTAGCACTTTATTAGTAGGAGTTTTAAGCGATCGCACTACTTGTGCTTGGGGAAGAAGAAGAATCTGGATGCTTGCTAGTGCGCCGATCTTAGGATTTAGTTTCTTCTTACTGTGGTGGATTCCTCCTAACCAAGACTGGCTGAAGTTTGGTTATTATCTTGCGATCGCTCTTCTGTTTCAGACTGCTGCTAGTGCTTTTGTAGTACCTTATGGGGCATTGATCACAGATTTAAGTGACGATCATAACGATCATCTGCGTCTCAATAGTATGCGTTTTGGTTTTTCCCTAGCTGGTTGTATTGGTTCACTTTTATTGTCTCAATTAATTGCTCATTGGATTTACAATCCGCGACAGCAGTTATTTGAGTTGGGATTGATTTGTGCTGCCTTTACAGTGGTATCAATTGTTTCTAGTTGTTGGAAGATCAACGAACATCCCCACACGCCAAAATCTACTTCTCGCTATAACTGGCAGGGAATTAAGACAATTTTGTGCAATCAACCTTTATTAATGTTGGTAGGAATATACGCTTTATCTTGGTTAGCAGTACAAATTACTCCAGCCATTTTGCCCTATTTTGTGATTAACTGTCTAAATCTCAATTCTGCTGTAGTCACCCAAGTAGTGTTATTAATGCAAACCACCGCATTAGTATCTTTATTTATTTGGGAACCGCTTAGTAAACAACTGGGCAAAAAGAAAGTTTTTGCTTTAGGAAGCATTATTTGGATTGTGGCGGAAATTGGTTTGTTTTACCTCCAACCAGGAGAATATTTTACAATGTATTCTTTAGCAATGGTAGCAGGAGTGGGAATGTCTACTACTTACTTTATTCCTGCTTCGATGTTACCAGAAGTAATTGATTGGGATGAATTAACCACAGGGCAAAGAAGAGAAGGATTATTTTACAGTATCTTGATGTTTATCTACCAAATTACTTTTGCGGTAGGATTATTTTTAGTAGGACAATGGTTAGATTGGTCAGGTTTTCAAGCTGCAATTCCTGGACCGATTAAATTGATACAACCTCATTCTGCTTTAGTGGCAATTCGTCAGGCAATTGTGATTTTACCAACAACGGCATTGATAATTAGTTTGATCTTGACTTATTTTTATCCGATTAATAGTAGAGTTCATCAGTACACTATTGTTAAATTGAAAAAACGTCGTTTGGCAACTTCTACTTCTTCTTAATTAAGGAATAAATTGCCTGATGTTAAAGCTCATTTTTACGCGATCAAAGCATTAAATTTTGTAGTATCCCAGAAGAGAAAGTCAGATCGATAGTAGAATTAATTCATTCAGAATTTTAATTGCATAAAAAAACAGACAGAAGCCTAAATAAATGGAATCCTGCTGAGTTTTTTAATCCTTTAAATTTAAGACTAGTTAATTCTGATGAATGTCAATCTAATTGGTACAACCCTACGGGGAAGATACTATGTGATCAAACAATTGGGGCGAGGGGGGATTGGCATTACTTTCTTAGCAGAAGATCGACAATGTTTTAATAGTCTCTGTGTTGTCAAACAACTCAAACCCCAAAGAAGCGATCGCAATACTTTAACAATTTCGAGACGTTTATTTGCTGAAGAAGCTAGCACTTTAGTTGAGTTAGGAAGTCACGATCAAATTCCTCGACTTCTGGCATATTTTGAAGAAAACGAAGAATTTTTTTTAGTTCAAGAATTTATCGATGGATACGATCTTAGTGAAGAAATTATTCCTGAACATTCTTTAAGCGAAACTCAGGTTATTGAACTATTAAAAGATATTTGTAGTGTCTTAGTTTTTATTCAACAACATGGTGTCATTCATCGAGATCTGAAGCCTTCTAATTTAATGAGAAGAAAATCAGACGGCAAAATTATTGTGATTGATTTTGGCGCAGTTAAACGTATTAGTACTCACGTCGCTAACACCCAGGGACAATTTACTCCTGTTACCCCTACAGTAGTAATTCAAAGTCAAGGTTATACCGCGTCGGAACAAATGAATGGTTTTCCTAGTTTTAGTAGTGATATTTATAGTGTTGGTATCATCGCTATTCAGGCAATTACTGGATTATTTCCCAAGCAATTATCCTTTGATGAAGAAGGAGAAATTATTTGGCGCGATCGCATCCGTTCTGAATATAATTATTCACCAAATCTCTTAAATATTATTGAGCGAATGGTGCGTTATCTTCCTCAAGAACGTTATCAATCAGCTATAGCAGTCTTAGAAGATTTAGCTCAACTGGAAAAGAACCAAGCTCAACCAAATTTTACTATATTATCTCCTCAAGAAACTCAACTAAAAATAACAGGGCTTCCTCAGAAAATTTCTCTTCGTTTAATTAGTATATTAGGGACAATTATAGTTATTGTGAGCGTTGGTTTTTGGAAGTTATTAACCCCAGAACAAACAGCTTTTGTAACCTATAGCGATCCAGAATACGGAATTAAAATTAATTACCCCAAAGATTGGTCTACTGAACCAAGAAATGATTTTTTCACTACAGGAATAATTTTTACTGCACCCGAGCAAGAAACGCAAGGCAATTTTCAGGAAAATATCAGCGTTATGATCGAAGAGTTATCTACTCCTTTATCTCTCAGCGAATATACTAATCAATCAATTCAAGAAATTAAAAAATTATCCGACCCTAATTTAACCTCTGCAAGTGTAGCGACTTTAGCCAATGGAGAAGCTAGAAAAGTAGTCTATCATGGAGAAGAGGGTGGAAATAAACTTCAAAGAATGCAAATTTGGACAATTAGAAATAACCGAGTTTATATTATTACTTATACGGCTGAAGAGAAAAAATATCAAAAATTTAGCCCAATAGTCAATAAGATGATCAATTCTTTTGTAATTATCAAATAATTTTTAAAATTACTATTTAAATATTTAGCAGAGGATAATCAAAATGGCAACAGGAATGATGATTGATGGCAAATGGCAAAAACAAAGCTATCAAAGCGATCGCAGTGGCAATTTTCAACGCAATCCAACTACTTTTCGCGATCGCGTAACTGCTGATGGTTCGAGTGGTTTTAAAGCCGAAGCAAATCGTTATCATCTATATGTTTCCTATGCTTGTCCTTGGGCGCACCGCACTTTAATTGTTCGTAAATTAAAAGGGTTAGAAGATGTTATTTCTCTTTCCGTAGTTCATCCTTTTATGGGCGATGAAGGTTGGACTTTTGCTGATTTTGCGAGTACTATTCCCGACTCAATTAATCATGCTAAATATTTGCGGGAAGTTTATGCTCATGCCGATTCAAATTATACAGGAAGGGTTACTGTACCAATACTATGGGACAAGCAAACTAACACAATTGTTAATAACGAATCTCGTGAAATTATCGAGATGTTTGATCGAGAATTTACTGCTTTAGCTACAAAAAAAATCAGTTTATATCCAGAACAATTAAAAGATCAAATCAATCAAACAATTGATGCTATTTATAATCCCATTAATAATGGAGTATACCGTGCAGGATTTGCTACTTCTCAAGAAGCTTATAACGAAGCTGTCATCGAATTGTTTGAAAATTTAGATCACTGGAATAGTGTTTTAGGCGAACAAAGATTCTTGTGTGGTAATAGTTTTACCGCAGCAGATGTTTGTATGTTTACTACATTATTACGCTTTGATTTAGTTTATTACGTTCACTTTAAATGTAATCTTCGCCATCTTTGGGATTACGAAAATTTATGGAATTATCTAAAAGAGATTTATCAACATTCTGGAATTAAAGAAACTTGTAAATTAGATCATATCAAGCGTCATTATTATCAAAGTCATCCTCACATTAATCCTAGTGGTATTGTTCCTTTAGGTCCAATTATTGATTTTGATGCGCCTCATAATCGTGGTAAATTTAATTCCAAAGCAAGTTAGCAAGTATAGGGGGCAAATTGAAGACATAAAAATAATTGATAGACAATTTATTTGCCCATAAAAGCTAAATTATGCCTCAATTGAGTTGGAAGATTTTAGTGCGATCGCTTTAAATAATACTTTAAATTTGTATTATTCTGCATCAGTAATGAAAACGACAAGAAATAATTGTTAAATATTTATCATCCACAGCATAAACAAGGCGATTAGTATCATCAATACGACGTGACCAAAAACCTGATAAATTCTCTCTCAAAGGTTCGGGTTTACCAATTCCTTCAAAGGGATTTTTTTTAGTAGCTTGAATCAACTTATTAATTCTTTTAAGCGTTTTCTTATCTTGAGTTTGCCAATACACATAACTATCCCAAGCTTCATCAGTCCAAGCTAATATGCGACTATTCATCCAATAAATCTTTTTCGGTCACCTGTCCCTGTCTGTATTGAGCAATTGAACGCTCTAAATGAGCAGCATTGGCAGGAGATTTAAGCAAATGAACTGTTTCTAGCAAACTATTAAAATACTCCAGAGACATCACCACTGCATCATCAGCATCTCGTCTGGTAATTATGGTATAGTCAGCGTCATCAATTACCCGATCCAAAACGCTTTTTAGTTTATTTCTTGCTTCAGTAAAGGTTATTATTTTCATCGTTTAAATTTGTCTGTTTAATTGTACAGGTATATTAAATAATTATAAATAGTGACAATAAAAACTGAAAAATTGTTACATGGTACTGAATATGGCGTGGGATATTTCTGTTTTTGTCAAAAATAGTTGCAGTAGCGAAAATAAATAATTATTAGAGATTCATAAATTTAATTCTAAATACATAGTCAGTATCATAAGTACGAACATAAAGTTTATCGCCTTTACGAATAATATAATCTGGAGCAGTTTTTAAATTAATTTGCTGCAAAACTTGACCGTTATTTTTATCAATCAAATAAAGAAAATCTGGTTCAGCAGTAAAACCATAACCACAGATAATTACTTCCTTAATAATTTCAAAATTACCTGCATTACAAACTAATGGTTGACTACGCCAAATAATTTGATTGTTATCTGTATTAATTGCCGTGAGATAACCATTCATGCCCAGGGAAGATTGAGCATAAGTATTATGGCTATGAGATACATATAAAATATTGGCTTCTTGTTCGACCCAAGTTAAACTTTGATTGACAAAATCTAGGTCACTTTCTATATAATCTGGTGACAATGAATAATTACTAAAATCATAACCAGCAGTAAATTGATGGGAATTTGAATCGTAACTAAATAAATAGCGAGCATCACCATAATCATTCCCATAAATTAAAAAATCGCGGTTAGAGTAATGAATCGCTTTAACTAAAATATTATCTCCAAAAGATATAGGAAGATAATCAGGAAGATCGCCTAATTGATTAAGATTAGAATTGGTTACTTGATAAGTTGGTAAAGATAAATTATTACGTTCAAACCAAGCTTCAGTATCAGTAATTTGATTTGGTGTAGTAGAAATTAATTCCAGTTCGATGGAACTAGATCGATTGGGGTTGTTTTTAGGTGCGTCTTGTCGAAAAGGTGGTGTTGCTAATTTAATTAAATTTACTCGATCAAAATTTGGAGTTTCAATCTGAAAATTGTCTGCTCTTGCTGAAAAGAAACTAGACAATAGAGCTAATTGTTTACTTGTAGTAATAGTTAATATCGAACCTAACAAAATAGTTAAAAATAATCGATTTATTTTCAATAAACTTTTATTCATTCTTCAATAAAAAATAACAAGTTAACCTAACTAAATAAAGATAATTTACTTATCTTCCCTAAAAACTTTTAGACATCACATCTTACGACCGATCACATCACTCAAAAGTTTCTTCAAAACTAATTTTTGATTGGTAATTAGTGATATGATTTAAAGCCGAGATAAACAAACTACTTCAGTAAATGTGACTCATCGTAATCCTGCACCTACAGTAGATATCATCATTGAATTAAGCGACCGCGAATGCGCCAGCGAAGCTGACCGCACGGAACGACCAATTATTCTGATCGAACGAAAAAATACTCCTTTTGGTTGGGCAATTCCAGGAGGTTTTATCGATTATGGCGAGTCAGCCGAAACCGCAGCTATTAGAGAAGCGAAAGAAGAAGTCAGTTTAGATGTAGAATTAGTCGAACAGTTTCAAGTCTACTCTGAACCAGACCGCGATCCTCGTCAACATACCCTTGCCATTGTCTTTATTGCTAAGGCAACTGGTACACCGCAAGCAGCCGATGATGCCAAAAACATCGGTATCTTTCACTCCTGGGAAATTCCCACTTCTCTCTGTTTCGATCACGATCGCATCATAGAAGACTATTGGCGTTATTGTCATTATGGCATTCGTCCCCACTATTAAAATTGAAATATGAGTAACAAAAAAATTATCCGCACCCAAAACGCACCTGCACCCGTAGGCCCTTATAATCAAGCGATCGCAACTTCTGGGCAAATGATTTTTGTAGCTGGACAAATTGCCCTCGATCCGCACACAGGGGAAATTGTCGGCAGTGGAGATGTTGCCAAACAAACTCAGCAAGTCATGAGTAACATCGAAGCAATTTTAAAAGAAGCTGGTGCTAACTGGGAAAATGTAGTTAAAACTTCAGTTTTTTTAACCGATCTGGGTAATTTTGGCACTGTAAATCAAGTTTATGCCCAATATTTTGATGAAGCAACCGCTCCTGCCCGTGCTTGTGTTGAAGTATCCCGTTTACCCAAAGATGTACTAGTAGAAATTGAATGTATTGCTGTAATATAGCGGTTCTCAGGTTAAGGAGATACAGTCAAAACCTCGATCTTTGTTAATAGTTGATAATTGATTGTTGATAGCTGATTGTTAATTGCTACTTTTTACTTAATCTTTGGTAACTGGTAACTGGTAACTGGTAACTGATGATAGGTATATCTCGCTTATTTGAAAAAAGCTATAGGTAGTTAAGAAATAATTTGGTTAACAATATATGTTACCGAATTAACAAAATCTGCCTCAAGAATTATCGAGGTTGTTTTCCACCATCGCTTTTGTAAATCTAAAGTTCGCACTTGTTCTGCTACGACAGAACCCGTAATTTGTAGCCCATCGGGTAGCTGAATCAAAGTCTTGATTTGTGGCTTAATTGTATTTGTTATTGGTGAGACAATGACAATCCCTCCACGACGATAGTTAAATTGAGTGTTACTCAGTACCAAGCAAGGACGGGCATCTCCCTGTTGTTCCCTTCCCTCGGTTGGATTTAGATTAACCCGAATAATTTCGCCTCGTTGAATATTCATATCAATTCGTTACCAACTGGTTCGCTATTAACAAAACCAGCAATATCTTCTGGATACTCAAAGTTATCGGGAATACTATCTAAAATTTCATCAAGATTAGGCATAGGATTTTCCTTCTTAACAATCAAACAATCTCCTTCAACAACCAAACTGACCTTACTATTTTCAGTAATTTTTAAATATTCAGCGATTTGGTAAGGAATCCTTAAACCTAAGCTATTACCCCATTTTTTAAGCTTTACTTGAATTTTCATTTTTGATCAATTAAAACTCAAATCATTATCTAAATTATACATTGTATAATTAGCTTGCTTATAATTTGGTCAAAAGCACAATCTCAAGCTTTGATGAGGTACGAAACAGATTGCTTTAAGAATCTTTTGATAAATTTAACCAATTATTAATAAAAGAAACTTATATTAATTTTGACTTGTTATCTTTTAAACTTATGTCTAGACTGAATATAGTTCAACTAGATAAGAGTTCAATAACTAAACATCGATATGACAACTTTAACCGAGAAAAACAACTATCAATTCCCAAATCCAATCCAATTAATTCAAAAACAGCTTGATAAGGTAGAAATTGAGTCAGAACACGTAGCACGTCAAATTGTCAGGTTAATTCCGGCTCAATGTCCTTTCGCCCGCGAAGTTCGTTTGTTTGGTAGAGTTATGTTTCGTATTCCGCCACTGTGTAAACTCAATCCTCTTTACGAACAATTAATGACTTTGAGATTTCGCGCCCTTTGTTTTCTTGCCGACCAATGTGGTGAAGATATTACAGTTTACTGTATATAAGAAGAGCTCCTATAGCGTTTCGCGGATTTATGAGGTAAGCCTAACACCTGCCTCCTGCCCTCTGTATTAAAGCTAAAAACTTTGTACCTCACCAGTATGAAAATTGCTATATCAATGGCTAATTTGCCGTTAATTATGCTTTAAGAAGATTTAACCAAACAACTTTCCTGTTTTAATGTCAGTAATTGTAGCGAATATTCATTTTTAATTAATTTACTTCAATTACAGTTGATTATGTTCGTTAAGCTTTCTTCACTACATTTTGAAAAGTAGTAATAGTGAATCAACACTAACAATTAACGAGCGCAATCATTAAGAATATTTGTCACAATAAAAAAATTGAAAAAATTGTTCGCTCAAACTGACTACTATGAGACAACCACCTGGTCCTCCAAATTCTCGCTGGTTGAGAACGTTACGTCTGTTTAAGTTTATTTTTCAGCCTTTAGAATACTTTAACGACAACTACGAGCGTTATGGCGATATTTACCAACTTGGCAGACACACCTCTTCTCCTTTCGTGGTTCTCAGTAATCCCCAAGCGATTAAAGAAGTTTTTACTACTCCATCAGAAAAGTTTGAGATTGGTAAAAGCAATGCTGGTTTGGAATTTTTAGTTGGGAAAAACTCTCTGATTATTCAAGATGGAGAATTTCATCAACGTCAACGAAAGTTGTTAATGCCTGTTTTTCATGGGGAATGTTTGCAAAGTTATGGCGAACAAATTATTGAAATTACCAAACAGGTAACTAATCAATGGCAAACAGGAGAATTAATTCGAGTCCGCACCTATATGCAAGAAATTACTCTACGAGTGATTTTACAAATTGTTTTTGGACTCAACTCTGAACAATCACGTTACGAACAACTACGACAACTTCTTTGTGCTTGGTTAGAGATTATCAGTTCTCCCTTGAGTTCTAGTTTAATTTTCTTTGAATTTCTCCGCCAAGATTGGGGTGCGTGGAGTCCTTGGGGACGTTTTGTTCGTTTAAGAAAACAAATCAAAGAATTACTGTACGAAGAAATTAAAGCGCGTCGAGAACAAACGCAACTAATCGGCAAAGATATTTTAAGCTTACTTTTATCTACAACCGATGAATCTGACAAACCCATGACTGATGAAGAAATTCATGACGAGTTAATCACCATGTTGATGGCAGGTCATGAAACTACTGCTTCTGCGTTAGTTTGGGCATTATATTGGGTTCATTATCTTCCTCAAGTGAAAGAAAAAATACTTCATGAATTAAATGAATTGGGTGAGGAAAGAACTTGGCATCAAATTGTTCAATTACCTTATCTCAACGCTACAATTGCCGAAACTTTAAGAATTTATCCAATTACGACTGGTACATTTACTCGTAGATTGAAAGCACCTTTACAAATTTTAGATTATCAGTTTCCAGCAGGAACTGCTTTTGGTATTTCTATTTATTTAACTCATTGGCGAGAAGATCTTTATCCTCAACCCGAACTATTTCGACCAGAACGTTTTTTAGAAAGACAGTATTCGCCTTATGAATACTTGCCTTTTGGTGGTGGGAATCGTCGTTGTTTAGGTTCAGCTTTGGCACAAATGGAAATGAAGCTAGTCATTGCAACTATCTTATCTGATTGGCAACTAGCATTAACTAATAATCAAACTCTTAAACCAGTGCGACGAGGATTAACTATTGCTGCCCCTAGTAATTTTAGGATGAAAGTATGCTAAACCATCCAAACTAAATTAATCAAGACATCAATAAAACATTCATAAATACAGCTTACAACCCTGATAACAAAAAACTTTCGATTGCTACAAAACGCTACTAGCTATTTAAGACACCTTTACAGGATAATAGAAAACATGACTCTGCACTCCTCGCTCTCAAGGACAATAAACCACAGTGAAAAAGTTAATTAGCGGTCTTAATAAGTTTCGTCATACTTATGTACCTACCCACCAACAACTTTTAGCACAACTTTCTCATGGTCAAAAACCTAGAGTCCTTTTTATTACTTGTTCCGATTCTCGAATAGATCCAAACCTCATTACTCAAACCGATGTAGGGGAATTATTTGTGATCAGAAATGCAGGTAATATAATTCCTCCCTATGGTGCAGCTAATGGAGGTGAAGGGGGTACGATTGAGTATGCTATCCATGCGCTTGGAATTGAACAAGTGGTAGTATGTGGACATTCTCACTGTGGTGCGATGAAAGGTTTGCTGAAACTCAATGAACTACAGGCAGATATGCCTTTAGTTTACGACTGGTTAAAACACGCAGAGTCTACCCGTCGTCTGGTAAAAGAAAACTATGCCAATTATCAGGGTGAAGAGTTACTAGAAATCTTAGTAGCGGAAAACGTTCTGATTCAGATCAATAATCTCAAAACCTATCCAGTTGTCCAAGCTAAATTGCATCAAGGTAAACTACAAATCTACGGTTGGATTTATCATATTGAGACAGGAGAAGTTTTAGCTTACGATCCAGAGACTCATACCTACGTTTCTCCTCAAAGTCAAATACCCGATTACAGAAATAAAGCTCTTTTCCCAACTGGTAAATTTGAAAGTACTAATGCACCTCCTGTTGCTTGCGAACTATTAGAAAGTAATGGAGAATCTTCTGACTCAAATGATGATGAATGGTTAGATTTAGAGTCAATCGAGCAAATTCGAGAAGAATTAGAAGCTTTACTCCTGAAGACTCCCAAATCCTCAACTGATGCAGCTAAAGCGATGCGATCGCTTGAAGAGCTATTTAATGAAGCGCGTCAATCAGGGATGAGTCCCCACGAACTACGAGGTTTTCATTACAGATTTTCTGAACCAATTCAAGTCTGGGCAAGAAAAATTCATAGTAGATAAGTTGTAAAAATTTTTATTAATTGACAGGGTTTTGTCGCCATTCTGACAATTCTCTATCAATTGCGTATTGCCAATTTTTAGAAAGCAAAAGTACATTAACATCGGTTTTTGATTTTGAAGTAGGAATGTAAGCATAAATTAATTCTTCGTTGAGACTAGGTTGTCCTAAAAAGATTTCCTGAGTTGTTTGATTATTTGATTCAATAATTATGTGAGCAATGGGATTATCTAAACCATACTGACTCAAATTAGACTGAGGGACAGTAAAACTGCGATCGCTTTTGCCATTGGTAATTAAATCTAATAAAAAAGCTATAGAGGCATCACTAGCAGGAACATTTTCAGGTTGTGTCATCTGCCAGGGTTGTTCATTTTTTTCTGTGCGTTCAAATTCTAAAGTTTGGTTTGGTTTTTGAATAATAATTTTATTAATTTCTGCTTCTGTTATATTGAAAATTTGCTGTTGATTTGTTGCCGAAATACTTCGTTTTTGTTCGCCTCTAATTTCATAAAGATAAACCCAACTACCAAGAATAGCTGCCAGAATAATTAATAACCAAGTAGTTCCTTTTAGTTTCATAGCTGTTTTTAGAATCTGAAATTTTTCATTTTTAGAAGTACATTTTGATACTAACTACAAAAATTATTTGATATCAGAATAAAATTCAAAAATCATCCCTCATAATTAATAATTAATAACTAGTAACTGTTTATATGAAATAGTTAAATGCTTGCTACAAATAGAGAAATGAGAATGAAAAATTTAACTTTTGTCTCTTGCCTCCTGCCTTTTACTTTTTACTTTTTACTTTCTGCCTCTTTGTGATATGTAGCATTGTTTTTTCTATTTCATATTACCTTCTTCGCCACCAGGTAAAAATCGCCATACCTAAAGCAATCATTGGCATAATAAATAAAGCCATCAAACTAATAATTCTAGCTTGTAAAGGAGCGAGATTAATTCGACGATTAGTTTGTTCTTTGGCACTGATAGATAGGGTTTGTTCGTCTTCTCCTGCTAACCAATTAATTGAATTGAGTAAAAGATCGCTATTTAATTGTTGTTGTAACCAACCATTAGTTGCAAAAGTATTACTTCCAAAAATTACTAAACGAGATTCTTTTGATTGAGCATTTTCTTTACGACTAAGGGCAAAAGCTAAATTTAAAGGACCTTTAATATCTGTAGAAGAATCAAATTGAAGTTGTTGATTTGATAAGTCACTTTCTGCCCAACTTTGTTCATTAGTAATGACTAAAGGTGTAGCTGTAATTCCTTCTTTTGTAACTATCTTTAATGGTCTAGATTCGGGAAAAATAACAATACCTTGGGCAAAATCTTTGGTAATAGGATGCTCACCATAATTATTAATTATTGGTGCAGCAGGACCTAATCCTAAAATGTTTCCAGCCCCAGAAGCATCAATAACTATGCGATTATCTAATTGAATGCCCCAATCATCTAAAATAGGGTTTAAACCAGGGTCAGTTTCAGGTGGCAACATTAATAAAAGACTACCGCCATTATTTAAATATTCTTGGATAATTTTTACTTCAGCAGGAAATAGTTTTCTAGTTGCACCTGGGATCGCGATTACGTTAGTATTTTCTGGTATTTTTCCGCTAGTTGCTAATGTTAATGGTTGGACTTGATAACCCCTACTTTCTAAACTTTGAACTGCTTGAGAAAGACCACCTTCAATATCTTTTAATTGTGCTTCTCCGTGTCCTTGAAGAAAGTAAATGCTTAAAGTGCGATCGCGTTTAATTTTTTCTATGGCATTAGTTAATTGTACTTCAGTTAAGTTATTTCCTGAACGAGGGTCTAAGGTTTGAATTCTTTGTTTTTTGTTGCCATATTCTAGATAAACTTCGCCTGGAGATTGTACATTAAATTCACCTTTAGCTAGTTGAATATTTATTTCTGGATCGACAATTTCAAATTGAAAATTTTGGCTATAGCGACGATAATTTTGTAGTAAAGATTTTATTTCTGGATCGACGTTGCGGTCAAAAATCCAGACTTTCAGAGGTTGAGATAAATTTTGGACAATAGCTTGAGTTTGAGGAGATAAAGTAAAGATTTTATTTTCAGTTAAATCAAATCTAAATGAATGACGAATAGCAATAAAATTAATTAACCCAATAATTAGGAAAATTGCTGTAGTTACAATGAAAGCATTTGTCCCTACCTGCATTCCTCGCTTATGCCAAAAACCTCGATTTGCTTGCATAGTTAAACCCAACCAAACAGCCAGTAAAACCGCGCCAGCGATTAATAAACCTAGATGTAACCATGACCATTGATTAGTAACTAAGCCAACAACTAATCCAGCGACAGCTAAAATTAAGCCAAAGAATAAGCACAATTTATCTAAGATTTTTTTCATGGGTTAAGCTGTTGTGAATTTTATTTTTAGCTAACAAAAAACAAGTCAATTAGAAGAATTTTCTTGTTTAAATTCAAATATTAATTACGTGAAAATCTCAATAATTCGATTGATTGAGCAGTCAAAAATAATCCTAAAAAAATATAGCTACACAATAAAATTAAATCACTAGTGTCAAAAATTCCTTGAACTAAGTTATTATAACTTTCTAATAAAGAAATATGTTTTAAAGCATTACCAAATGTTCCACCAATACTATTAGCAATTAAATCAATAATCCAGAGAAATAACACTAAAGTAAAAGTCAAAATCGCAGCAATAATTGAATTATCTGTTAGAGAAGAAATAAACATTCCTAAAGACAAAATTGCTGCTGCTAGTAAAATTAAACCAAAATGAGCTAAAAGTGGAACAGCAGGAGGAACAGCAGGGTTAGCAGCACTAAAGGCGATCGCTTCGTATAAAAGTAGTGGTAAAATCATTACTAAAAAAAAGGCTACTACTCCTAAAAGTTTTCCCAAAGCAACAACCCAATTTGTAATAGGAGATGTAGCTAACAATTCAATCGTGCCTCGTTTTCTTTCTTCGGCATAAAGATTCATAGAAAGAATGGGTAAAATAAATAAAGATAAAGAACCCATCACGGCAAACAAAGAATTTAAAAACACATAAGCTACATCAATATTGGTAGCCATGCCCATCTGTTCACTAACCGCTACTTGTTGAATAATACCTTCTTGTCCTAATAAAAGTTCGATAAAAAATAACCCAGAAAGAAACCAAAAAACTGCCATAACAATATAAGCCAAAGGAGAAATAAAATAACTTTGTAATTCTTTTTGGAAAATCGCAATAATATTAGCAATAATCATAATTAACTGTTGATGGTTAATTGTTTGTCCACAGATGAGCTGCGCTAGCAGGGTCGAAGACTACACTGATAAACGCTGATAGAGTTATTGGTTAGTAGTCTTGTTTGTTAATTGTTGAGACCTACGGTAGTGCGCTTCGCTTAGGTTGATTGTTTGTCCACAGATGATCTATCGATTTTAGATTAATTGTTAATTGTTAAATCTTCTTCATCAGAAGCGACCGTTAAATCTTCAGTAGTTAATTCTAAAAAGACATCTTCTAAAGAAGGACGAGTGTAGCGCATTTGATACAATCCTAATCCTTGATTAACAATTGTCGCTGCAATTTCTTTACCAGGTTCGGTATTTGCCTGACAAGCAATCTGAAGTACATTACGATTAGGTTTAACTATTTCTGGTTGAATAACTTTGACCTGACTAACTCCAGTAATTTGGGATAACAAAGGTAAAATCAGATCGAGATTGCCTTCAATTTCTACTTCATAACCAGAATTACTTTGAAGCTGTTCCATGAGATTGATCGGAGTATCACTAGTTACTACCTTACCGCGATTAATAATTGTTACGCGATCGCAAGTCATACTAACTTCTGGCAAAATATGGGTAGAGAGGATAATCGTATGTTCCCCTGCCAAACTTTTAATGAGATGACGCACTTGAATAATCTGACGAGGGTCTAAACCCACCGTCGGTTCATCTAAAATAATGACAGGTGGTTCATGAACGATCGCTTGAGCAATACCTACCCGTTGACGATATCCTTTAGATAACTTGCGAATAATAGTCTTACTTTTTTCCTTCAGTCGACAACGAGCGAGCGCATTTTGGACTTTTTGAGAACGTTCTCCTGCCGAAATTCCTTTAATTTTGGCAACAAAGTGCAAAAAACTTTCTACTGTCAAATCTAGATACAACGGAGGATTTTCAGGTAAATAACCAATCCTTTTTCTTACCTCCATTGATTGTTGATGAACGTCATAACCAGCAATTTTGGCTGTACCGCTACTAGCAGGTATATACCCTGCTAAAATTCTCATAGTGGTGGTTTTTCCCGCACCATTAGGCCCTAAAAAACCGACAATTTCTCCTGCTGATACTGAGAAATGAACGTCCTCAATTGCAGTTGTAGAACCATAGATTTTACTCAGATGTTCGACTTCAATCATAAGATTCTGTTGCAAAAATAAATTTTAAATCAAAACTAATAGCTTCCGCCTTTTACATCAAGTTCTGATAATCACTTAAAATAAATTCTCTCCATGTCCCCCAGTCTCCTCGGCAATCATCACCTTTAACTATAAAGAGCGAACTTGATATTACCTCCTGCTTTAACTCAACTAATGTTTTGCAAACTTATACAAGAAATCGATAGTCAAAATTTAGAGAAAAGGTTTAATGATCTTGCGTTCCAAGGCAAAATCAAGTAAAAAACGGGTTAAAGCAAAACAAAATAAACTCTCACCAAATAATAAACCCACCAACCATAATTGTCCCGAGATAATACCCATTCCTTCCCATAAAGCTAATCCTCTAACAATTCCAAAAGCTAGTACCGAACCATCTTTAAGATGAGAGTTATTATCCCCCCGAATAATGTAACGATAAGTTACTCCAAACAAAAAACCGCTGATAGCTGCGATCGCTAATCGACTCAAAAACTCTATCCCCAAAGAGACTGTAAAAATTTCCAACTGTTCCCCTTGAAATAGAACAATTGTATTAAATAATTGCATTCCTAATTCGCTCATCGAAAAAGCGATCGATGCTAGTACACCTGCTTTGCAAGATTCTATTCTTTCAGTTTGTAAACTAGGCAAAGTCATTACCAAAAAACGTCAACAAGACGATTAGAGATGGCAAGCGGGGCGTATAAGATGCGAAGGCGCGTCCGCGCCCCTGAGAAATTTCGCCTTCTCTCGTCGTCAATAACAAAGTATGATAGATTTTGTATTAGTTTGATTAGTTTTATTAACAAAAAAAAAATACAAATATGGATATTTTGACATTAGGTTGGGTCAGCCTGCTTGCTTGCTTTACTTGGTCTATTGCAATGGTAGTTTGGGGTCGTAACGGATTCTAAGTTGTGGAAAGAGCATATTTAGTTAATACTCTTTTTTTGATAGCTCTGGCACTGCTCATTTTAGTCAGTGGAGGGATACTTTATCTTTCTGCGATCAAATGGCAAGATCGTCGTCGTCAAAAAAATGATGAACGTCTCAATCGCTAATAGTAGTGACTATTTTTTCAATTTTGAGCAGTTTTACCTAAATAAAACCACAATTTAATTTCGGAAGTGGTTATTAGTAATTGTCACTGCTTAAAGAACTGTTTATAAAATAATTCTTCAATGAATCTAGAGGGTGTTAGGTATAGCTTAACGCCCTCTATTTATCTTGTTGATTGATAACTAATGACTAATGACTTTCGCTTCACAACTTACTCAAATTATCCATCTATATTTTAAGTACAAGATTAATTATTAATTCCTACAGAAGCAGTATCAGACTTCTTATTTAAACTATGAAAGCTTACTACTTCAAACAAATCCTAATTTCTTGTTTGCTTTTTTGTCTTGTTACTTTAATTGCTTTTGTATCCCCCGCATTAACTGAGAATAAAGTAGTAGATATCTATTTTTTTCATAGTAAAACCTGCCCTCATTGTGTCAAACAAAAACCCCTCATGGAATATCTTGATCAGCACAATCAAGGAGTGAAATTATATGCTTATGAAGTGAACGAACATCCGCAAATCTGGCGAGATTTTTTAAAAAAACATCAGATTAAATCAGCAGCAGTACCGCGAACTTTAATTGGAGAAAAACTTTTTATTGGGTATAGCGAAACTGATGGGGAATTAGAATACAATCCTGTTTATGAAGGCTATATCGGCTATAAAAATCAGATAATTAAAGCAATTGAATTAGAAGTAGGACAATCCCTCAATTTACCAGATTATAAACTAGATAATCAATTACCTTGGCAAATTATTTTTCTGCCAACTTTATACTTGTGTAGTTATCCGTTAATTCGGAAAAAACTGAAAATTGAAGCTAACAAAAGGTATTGGATTGGTGGAGCGATCTCAAGTTTAATTATTAGCTTATTTTTATTCTTATCTTCGCTTCCAGATGTCATCATCAAAGACTTTGCCCAAAGATTACCTTTTCCTTTGTTTGTCTCTACAATTGTCCTAGCAGATGGCTTTAATCCCTGTGCTTTTACTGTCCTGATTATTTTGCTTTCTTTGCTGACTTATACCAAAAGCCGAAAACAGATGGCGATTGTCGGTTCTACTTTTGTAGTAACTTCGGCAGTTATGTATTTTATCTTTATCATAATCATGGTATTAGTCGGCTCTGTATTTTTGGAAAAATATGGGGCAATTTTTATGTCGCTCTTAGGAATTATTATTACAATAGCTGGAGTGATTAATCTTAAAGATTACTTCTTTTTTAAACAAGGTATTTCTCTTTCACTTTCCACAGAACAACAGCTAGTTATTAGTCAAAAAGCTGGCAAAATTGCTAAAGAACTTAAGGCTGGAGAGACAAACAGAAAAATGTTTTTAACTGCCTTGGTTGGAACTATTTTATTAGCTATTTTCGTCAATATTGTTGAATTGGGATGCACTGCAATTTTACCTGCGGTTTACATGACTAGTTTGGTTCAATACTGTACCCAAAATATTTGGGTTTGTTTTGTCTTTTGGACAGCTATTTATGCAGCAATATATATCATTCCTCTTTTGGTAATTTTAGTAAATTTTATCTATTTTTTTAAATCATTCAGACTGACCGAAAAACAAGGAAAATCTCTCAAGTTATTAGGAGGATTATTTATGGTTTTTTGGGGATTAATCATGCTCTTCAAACCAGAGCTATTATTATTTGACTAATTTTGAAACTTTAAAATCAATAATATAATCAAAATTATTTTACCCATCAAAATCATGAACAAAATTGCTTACTTTTGTTTAGGAATGTTGTTATTAACTAGCTGTACCCAAGAAACTCAAAATATAATTGGCAGAGAAATTCAAAACTGGACTGGTACAGATGGAGTTTTAGATATTTATGCAGGAGACAAATTAGTCAATCGTTTCATCAAAATTGATAAACTAACTACTGCACATGGAACAGTAGACCGAGGTAATGCGCGCCCTTATCGATTTGGTTATGGATACTTCGATCAAAATCAAAATTTTAAAGTAGACCCAGGTGAAAAAAGAGTTTATTTTGAGTTTAGTGATTATTCTACGAATTATGTTTTTTATGAAAATCCGCATATCAAATAATTCAATTAATTAAAATTTAGAAAAAAAACTGGTTAGTCATCAGCTTTGATTAACCAATGACTAATAACCAGTGACAAATAACTAATGATTAATGACCGTTAGTCGTTTCTGACTGTCTAGCTGCTAGATATTGGTACAACTGCCAACGAGTATTAATATCTGCTTGCGCTTCTTCAAGTAACTTTTTAGCTGCTTCTGGTTGACTCCGCATCAACATCAAAAAGCGGTTTTCTTGATACATTGATTCTTTGACAGGTAACTTAGGTGCGCGACTGTCTAAGCTTAAAGGATTTTCTCCTAATTCCTTTCTTCTGGGGTCATAGCGATACAGTAACCAACGTCCTGACTCTACTACGGCTTTTTGTTGCTGCATAGCAGTAGTCATATTGATACCGTGAGCAATACAGTGAGAGTAGGCAATAATTAGAGATGGGCCATCATAAGCTTCAGCTTCAATGAAAGCTTTTAGGGTGTGTTCGTCTCTTGCCCCCATTGCTACAGAAGCAACGTAGACGTTACCATAAGTCATGGCAATTAAACCCAAATCTTTTTTCGTCATTGGTTTACCACCAGCAGCAAATTTAGCCACTGCACCCTTGGGAGTAGCTTTGGACATTTGCCCACCCGTGTTGGAATAGACTTCCGTATCGAGAACGAGGATATTGACATTACGTCCACTGGCAATCACGTGATCTAAGCCACCATAACCGATATCGTAAGCCCAACCGTCACCACCAATAATCCAGACACTCTTTTTAACTAAGTAGTCTGCTAGAGATTTAAGGTTCTGAACTTTGGCTTTGAGGCTGGGATCTCGCTCAGAATTAAGCAGCCTTTCTAACTGTTGTTTCAGTTCGCCTATTTTTTGCCGTTGTTCGTAGATATCAGCTTCGTCTTGTTGTTGATTATCCAAGATAGAAGTTGCTAACTCTTCTCCTACTTCATGAGCAAGAGTATGGAGTAGTTCAGCAGCAAATTGAGCTTGTTTATCGATTGAAACACGAAAACCCAAGCCAAATTCGGCATTATCTTCAAAAAGAGAATTCGACCAAGCAGGACCCCTTCCTTCGGCATTATGCGTCCAAGGAGTAGTAGGTAAATTACCACCATAGATTGAAGAACAACCAGTAGCATTAGCTACGATCATGCGATCGCCAAATAGTTGACTGACTAATTTGACATAGGGTGTTTCACCGCAACCAGCACAAGCCCCAGAGAATTCAAATAGAGGTTCTTGCATTTGCTGTTGGTTGATTTTGTTGAGTTTTAAGTGTCTGCGGTCTGGATTGGGTAAATTTAAGAAGAAATCCCAGTTTTCCCGTTCTTTTTCCCGTAAGGGTAACTGAGGCTGCATATTAATTGCTTTGAGACGGGGTTGGAATTTGTTCTTGGCAGGGCAGATATCGACGCAGACACCGCATCCCGTACAATCTTCGGCTGCAACTTGAATGGTAAATTTGAGGTCGCGCCAATCTTTATCTTTAGCGTTGGTACTCTTGAAGGTAGCAGGGGCATTGGCTAGTTGTTCTGGTTCGTAAACCTTACTGCGAATTACGGCATGGGGACAAACCATTACACACTTACCGCATTGAACGCAGACATCTGCATCCCAAACAGGAATTTCTTGGGCAATATTGCGTTTTTCCCATTTAGTTGTACCGCTAGGATAAGTTCCGTCTACAGGTAAAGCACTGACAGGAATTTCATCTCCTTCACGGGCGATCATTTTACCCAAGACATATCTTACAAAGCTTGGTGCATTATCGAGGGGAGATTGAGTTTTGGTCGTCGAATTAGAAATTTCTCCTGGTTGAATTTGATAGAGATGATCTAAAGTCGCATCTACGGCGTTAAGGTTCATTTGAACGATCGCTCCGCCTTTTTTGCCGTAAGTTTTCCGAATTGATTGTTTAATCGCATTAATTGCTTCTTTTCTCGGTAATACTCCCGATAGGGCAAAGAAACAAACCTGCATCACTGTATTAATTCGTCCTCCCATCCCTGCTTCACGGGCGACTTGATAGGCATTAATGGCGTAGCATTTTAGGTTTTTAGCGATAATTTGCTGTTGAATGGTAGCAGGTAACTGACTCCAAACTTCTTCTTGACCGTAGGGACTATTAATTAGGAAAGTTCCCCCTGGTTCGATTTCTTTGAGGATCGGAAACTGTTCGGCAAATTGCCATTGATGACAGGCGACAAAATTAGCTTTGTTGACTAAATAGGTAGAACGAATTGGTTGCGAACCAAATCGTAGGTGAGATACTGTGACTGAACCAGATTTTTTCGAGTCGTAAACAAAATATCCTTGGGCGTAATTATCGGTTTCTTCCCCAATAATTTTGATCGAATTTTTATTAGCACCGACAGTTCCATCCGAACCCAAACCATAGAAGATAGCTCTGACTACCTTTTCTGATTCAATTGAAAATTCGGAATTGTATTCTAAACTGGTATGACTGAGATCGTCATTGATGCCAATGGTGAAGTGATTTTTTGGAGGAGTTTGGTTTAAATTATCAAATACTCCTTTGATCATGGCAGGAGTAAATTCTTTAGAAGATAAACCATAACGTCCGCCGACTACTTTAGGTTGAGGAAAATTGGTTTGCCAGTTTTCAGTAAGGGCAGTAATTACATCCAAATAAAGAGGTTCACCCACACTACCTGGTTCTTTCGTCCGGTCTAAAACAGCAATGCTTTTAACTGTATTGGGTAAAGCTGCCACAAATTTTTCACCAGCAAAAGGACGATACAAGCGAACTTTTAAAACTCCAACTTTTTCACCCTGTTGATTGAGATAATCGACCGTTTCATGGACAGTATCACAACCCGAACCCATTAAGACAATAACTCTTTCGGCTGCTTCATCCCCGTGATATTCAAATAACTGATATTGCCTTCCTGTCAATTGAGCAAACTTATCCATAATTTTTTGGGTGATATTCGGACAAGCTTGGTAATAAGGATTAACTGTTTCTCTAGCTTGGAAATAAACATCGGGATTTTGAGCCGTACCGCGAATGACAGGACGGTCTGGAGTTAAAGCACGGAGACGATGATCGAAGACGAGTTGATCGTTAATTAGCGATCGCAATACCTCTTCACTCAACAGTTCAATTTTTTGAACTTCATGGGAAGTCCGAAAACCATCAAAGAAGTGACCAAACGGAATTCTTGATTCTAAACTCGCTGCCGTCGCAATTAAAGCAAAGTCTTGTGCTTCCTGTACCGAAGCGGAACACAACAGCGCAAACCCTGTACTTCTAGCAGACATCACATCACTATGATCGCCAAAAATAGATAGTCCTTGGGCAGCTAAAGAACGGGCTGCAATATGAAACACTGTTGGTGTTAGTTCTCCCGCAATTTTATACATATTGGGAAGCATTAATAACAAGCCTTGAGAAGCAGTAAAAGTAGTAGTCAGAGAACCTGTTTGTAACGCACCATGAACTGCCCCTGCAACACCCCCTTCACTTTGCATTTCCACCACTGTCGGGACAGTATCCCAAAGATTTTTTCTGCCTTGAGATGACCAAGCATCTGCCCATTCAGCCATTGGTGAAGAAGGAGTAATGGGATAAATTGCGATTACTTCATTCAGGGCATAAGCCACCCTTGCTACGGCTTCGTTTCCGTCTATGGTGGCAAAAGTTGTTTGCTTCCTAGATACAGTTTGAATCATTGCTTACTCCTTCGGTTATGAGTTGGAAACGTTTTGCCAAAACGTCTGTACAATTACTAGTGATTAACTGGAGGGATGAAAGATAAAGGATGAAGTTTCAGAAAAAATTTCCGATCACTCACCCTTTTTAATCCATCCTTATTCATCGTTTACTGTTTGCTATTTAAGTAGTTTTTGAGAGTACCGCTCCGAATTCACCTTGAGAGTATGTCAAAAGTTTGAGGAAGTTGTGAAGTCAAAAGTAAAAAGTCGTAGTCACTGATGTAGGGGCAAGGCAGTGCCTTGCCTCTACGGAGTTCGCTATTAATAATTAATCAAATTAAATCAATTGGTTTACCGTATAGTAATTACACCCGAACAAAAACAAGACAATCTCGTCGTTCTTAATCCTTCACAACAGCATTATTTACAAAGAGTGTTAAGGATGAATAATAGCGATCGCATTATTGTGATGGATGGTCAGGGTCAGTCTTGGTTAGCTCAATTAGAGGGCAATCTCGCCCACATTATCGAACCGATTACTACTTCAACTGAATTACCCTTACCGATTACCTTAATCACTGCTTTACCTAAAGGAAGTGGTTATGAAGATATCGTTCGCTGTTGTACGGAATTGGGAGTTAATACTTTTATTCCTGTAATTAGCGATCGCACTATTTTAAAACCCAGTCCTAATAAGGTTGAACGTTGGCGCAAAATTGCTACCGAAGCAGCCGAACAATCGGAAAGACAAATCGTTCCGCAGATTATTAATCCGATTAAATTTACCCAAGCAATTAAGCAAACAATTAATTCCGAAAGCGATCGCTACATTTGTGTGGCTCGTGGCGAGTTACCTACTTTATGGAGTTGTTTAACTAAAGTGCCAGAACGAGAAATTATTATTGCGACTGGTTGTGAAGGAGGTTGGACTCCAGAGGAAGTAGAAAAAGCTATTGAACAAGGATTTCAACCAGTTTCTCTAGGAAATCGAATTTTGAGGGCAATTACTGCTCCAATGGTTGCGGTAACGATAGTGACCAGTTACCAGTGACCAGTTACCAGTTATCAGTTATCAGTTACTATCAACCATCAACAAAAAACCAAGTTGTCAGGCTGTATTTTAATTTAAAGTAAAAACTGCTCTATACTCATAAGCTAATTTTTAAAAAGCTCTTATGATTAATTGAAAATTTCTATTCAAAGATAAAAAAAAACTTAAAAAATTATTGAGAATAAAGATTTTTTACCAACGAGTTGATCGCGGTTTGAGCTTATTGTAAATTATTGACAATACAAAAACCATTTATACATGATAGGATTGCCCTTCTTTTCGTTTATTCGCTAAAAATCAAAATTATTTACGCTCCAAATCAGTCAAGATAAGCATTTAGCTTTTTTATTAATTTTAATTATTATTAATTCCTAACATTTGCTTATTGACTAAGCATTATTACCGATCTTGACAAAATGAAAATAATGGTTAGGATAGTCCATCGTTAAGAGGGATCAAATTAAATCCAAAGATAGGAACATCTAGATTGAATAGCTAGTCTGTTTCATTGCTCAATTGAATTTCACAAAATCTCTAAAAATTTTTCCGACACTAAAAACAGGGCTATTTCCCAAATTAAAGATATTCTCAAAGTTTTTGACTCAAATCGAATTGTTAAAGTAACAAAAAAAATCTTATGAAATTATCACTTCCACTGAAACTTACCGCAATCTCAACAGCAGTTTTAGCGACTATAATTACTTTGTCTCCTCTAAAAGCAGCAGTAATTGGAGAACAACCAATCAACCAAAGCGAAATTGTTGCAGTAGCAGCCCCTTTTGGCAGTAATAAATATAGCTTAGTTATCGTCGAACAGATTCCTGGTCAAAAACAATGTTGGAGTGAAATGGGTTCTCAGCCCACTGTGGTCGAACCTCTCTGGACTACTTTTGATTTTACTGGACATTGCCGTCGTGCGACTGATGCTAATGGTTATTCTGTTCATCTCGATGGACAAGATACTAGTCAAGATTACCTGTTAGATGTAGTCGAAAAAGATGGCGAATTACAATTAGTTGCCATGAACTTCAAAGACCGTTCCAGAACTGTTGTTGGCAAAACCTTCGGTCTTAATCAAGGCAAATTTTTAAGAATCTTTTTAAATCCAGGTTGGCAATTCACTAAAAAAACCGTTGACGGTAAAGTTGTAGGTCATGTGTACTTTAGTGGAGATACTGCTGCGATCGCTGCTGCGGGGAATACACCTCCTACACCACCACCTGCTGCACCTAGTTTTAGCGATACGGCTACCGATATTTATAAGGATGAAATTGAACAAGCTGTTGCCCTAGGATTTATTGCTGGTTTCCAAGACAAAACCTTCCGTCCTCAAGATCCTTTGACTAGAGAACAATTAGTTTCAATGGTAATTGGTGCTTTGGGTACAATTGCAGATTTAAAAATTCAACTACCCGCTCAAGCTGTTACGCAACCTTATCCTGATGTCGCCACTTCTCGCTGGAGTGCTACTAAGATTCAATGGGCAAAAGATAATCAAATTGTCACTGGTTATCCTGATGGTACATTCCGTCCTGAAAAACCAGTTACTAGGGCAGAGTTAATGGCAGTTTTAAAACGTGCAGCGGAGTTTGTCAGAGTTGAGCGGGGATTATCGCCAGAATTAACTGTTAAACCCGCAGCAACATCTTTTTCAGATATTTCTACTCACTGGGGTAAAAATTTAATTGAGCAGATGTCTGGTTATTGTCAAGTAGCTTCTCCTTACAATGAAACTGGCAATGCTTTTAATCCCGATCAAGCTTCAGGACGTAATTATGCTGCTGCTGCTACGTTGAGAATGCATAATTGTGCTGCTGATGCAGCTAACCAAGCTAGTCAGTAAGCTCAAGAGTCTCGATGAGTTTCTAACAAGTTTGAAGTTTTAAGGCTTTAATTTACCCCTACACTCTTTAAAGTTCTAATTAGATAGGTTACGGCGCAGAAACATTTCTGAGTCTAACTTATTCTAATTAGATATATAAATGTATTATTATTAGTGAATATTGTAATCTACTCTTAATTATTTTGATCTTTGCAATTCCCTGTCAGAATAAAAGTTTGTAAACCTTAATACAATTTTTATCTTTTTCTCTTAAAATAACGCCTATAAAATTTTCTGCTCTTAGCTTACTAAAGCCATTAGCAATTTAAGAAGATGTTAAATATTCAAATACAATCAGATAGCGACATTCCTGCTTCTAAACAACTATTCGATCAAATTCAATTTGCGATCGCTTCTGGACAATATTTAGCTGGTCATCGTTTACCTAGTACCAGACAGTTAGCCATGATTACAGGATTACATCGCAATACGATCAGTAAAGTGTATCAACAATTGGAGGAAGTAGGATTAGTAGAATCGATCGCAGGTTCTGGTATCTATGTTAAAGCAGACGGTAATCAAAGGGAAACAGAGTTAAATTCTTCGGAAGTTGTTCAAAATAACATTATTAAAGATAGTATTGACGAATTACTCGCTCTTGGTTGTACTATTAATCAAATTAAAGAATTATTCGTAGCAGAATTAGAATGGCGATCGCGCTGTCATCAGCAATTAGTCGTTACTGTACCAACTAGAGATTTGAGCGCAGGGGAATTAATGCGCCAAGCATTGGAACAGTCTTTGAGTATTGCGGTTAAGTTAGTACCTTTGCAAGATTTAGCCAAACTAATTAGTGAAACCCATTTTGGCACAGTGATCACTAGTCGTTATTTTATTCGAGAAGTTTTAGATGTAGTTCCTCCCAGAACTTTCCGAGTCTTGACAGTTGATATTTATGACTATGCTAAGGAATTGGAAATAGTTAAAACTTTACCGTCTCAAGCTTGTTTGGGTATTGTCAGTTTGAGTGAAGGCACGTTGAAAATAGCGCAGAGTATTGTTAGCTCTCAAAGAGGGGAAGATGTTTTAGTTTTGACTGCACCCATTAATGACTCTAAACGGATTAAAGCTTTGATTCATACCGCTCATAAAATCATCAGCGATCCAGCGAGTTATCCAGCCATTAAAGCTGCGATCGCAGCAGCTAGGGATGACTTGATTCGTTTTCCAGAAGTGATCTGTAGTGAAAATTATATTGCAGAAAAATCAATTAATTTACTCAAAAGAGAATTAGGATTATCGGGTGAGAAGTAAGTCAAATTCAATGAAATAGAATAGACCTCTTGCATAAGTCTAATTAAACTCGGTTGAATTTAGGGAATAGGGAATAGTAGTTATTTTTTTATTTCTGATTGATTTTTGCAGGAGGTCTAATAAACAATAGTACAAATAGTTTTAAAGTAAAAATATGATTAAAATCTCTCTTCTAAGAGCCAGAAGTAACGATAAATACGGCGCGACAACCTCTATCTACCCAAATCGCACTATCATCGTAACCCCAAGTCCGATCTTTCCAACAACCAGCTTCACTTAGTTGACGATGAAGTAAAACACCATTGCCTGTATCGACATTACAACGATTGTATCCACCATCAGAGCTACAAGTAATTTCCTTCGTTTCGTTCTTTTTATCTTTATCTGAAGAACGAGAACTACTAGCTAACAAAGCACCAATCGCAACAGCTGCGATCGCACCTCCAATAATCACTCCCGTACTAACTCCTTTTTTGTCACGATCGCGGGAACTACTATGTCTCGAACCGACTAGGAAACTAGCTCTACAACCATTATCTACCCAGATACCATCGCGCTCGTAACCCCAATCTTCTTTATACTCACAAGGATTATTACTAAGTCGTTCTTTTAACCTAACGCCACCACGAGTATTAATCCGACAAAAATTGTAGCGGTTATCCCGTGAAGCGCAAACAATAGTATCAGCAGCATCGGCAGGATGCCGAGGGATAGTTCCAATCAGCATTCCTGTAGTCAGAGTGGCAATTGTCAAACAACGATAAAATGTTCCCATAGTTATGTACTATTAATTCAAAATATCTATAATTTCAATGATTGTGTTAGCTGGTTAACTCTTGAGCAACACAAGTAGATAAACGAGGATCGGCTTGGATTTGATTGAGATCGAATTCTATGCTCTGCCATTTGGGATGACCATTTTGTTTTAACCAATCCAAATTGTCGTAAATTAACTTGGCAAATTTGCCTACTTCCTGACAATTTTCTGAATCTGTGGTAAATAGGGCAGATTGTACGGCAACTGTTTCAACTGGTTCAGCTTGCCAACTGTAAGTTTGAGCGGGAATTGTCGTAGTTGAGTAAATTTTGCTAAAAAATTCGTCGTTAGGAACTGATTCTATTTGAACTGGCACGAGTTTCAGTCGATCTTCGGCAGCAATTTCTTCGACGAAAGCTCGGTCTGGAATACCAACGACATAAAATAAAGCATCAATTTCGCGCTTGCGTAAAGCATCGATCGCTCTGAGCGGTTCTAATTGTAATAGTTGTTGCGGTGCTACTCTGGCATTTTGAAGCATCATAACTGCCGTCATGCTCGTACCACTGCCTTCTGCACCAATTGCCACCTTCTTATTATTAAGATCGGCAATAATTTTAATTTCATCGTGTGCTAATAAATGGACTTCTTCTTGATATAAGGGCAAAACTAATCTTAAGGCTTCAAACTGTTGACGCATATCTTCATCGTCGTTAGCCATAGTATTCATAAAAGCCAAAATATCCAACTGACTTAGAGCGAGTGGAATACTAGGGTGGTTGTAAAGCTCGTAAACATTTTTCAAGGCACCATCTGAAGGAATTACGTCTAAGTCTATGCCAGACTGGGATACTAATTTTTCCATATCCTCGGCAATGGCATAATAAGTTCCTGTTTCAGAAGCGGTCAAAATATTTAGTTCTACAGAATTAGATACATTTGCCTTAGCTCTAGTCGCAGGGATGATATTTAGAATTAAAATTAACCCCAAACTCAGGCAAAAATAGAGGAATCTTTTCATTAAAAAATAAAAATGGCAATAAATTTTATTTTCTAAAAAATATCACCTTTTTTTTCTTAATTTATTTAATTTAATAAGTTTTTTAGATTCCTTTTCCGCTCAAATTAATCAATTTGAAAGGATTTTTAACTATTGTTGGGAAACATAATGAAATCATTACCAAATTTTCTATTAATAATTAATCTGCTTTTACTCTAAGCGATCTCCTGGACATATTTGCGGTGTAGTATCGATACATTGGGGTTTGATAGTTTGAATTAAAGAAGCAAACTGTTTACTGTTCTTATCATTAAGAGCTAGAGTTGCAATAGTTTCCTGAGTTGGCTCGCCACGATAATTGATTGTTACTGTTTCATTTGCTCCAGTACCAAAGGTTTGAAAAGTCTCTCTAGCAAATTGACAAGATAAGGGAAATTCTCCCATAAAAACTTTGCCTTCATCTGCTTCATAGTTCCAATAAACAATGTAATTAGGCTCTCGATCCTGACAAAAGTTGTAAGTCAATTCGAGCATTTTAGCTAGGTGTGCTTCGTAGAGTCTTAAGTTTTTCCCAATCCTAGTAGTGGTAGTTTGATCGCTTACTTGAAAAGTTGCCGTGCGAGAATCAAAATCTCCTCCTGCTCCTGCAAAGTTAATATAGACATTGGGTACAGGAATTGCGATCGCTTTTAAACTAAAATCTATACTAATTAACAGAGAAACCCCAATCAACGAACTGTTTTTTTTCATTTGAGCAAAAGCACGAAAATTAATTTAATTTGAAGTGAAGAGGAGCTAGATATGGTACTTATGAGGCTTAATTTGACGCGATCGTCTTATTGCTAAATTTTAGACTTCAGAATCGACCATTTCGTAAGATTTGCCTTGGATTACCTCTCTAATTCGATAAATAGGTCTTTTTTGCGATTCATGATAGGTACGCATCAACAATTCAGCTAATAAGCCAAAACTAAACAACTGAACGCCAGTAACCACCAAAAGAACTGATAAAATCAATAAAGGGCGATCGCCGATATTTTGATTGAGAAATAACTTAACTATGGTTAAGTACAAACCCATCAAAGTACCAATAATTAGAGAAATTAATCCCCACACACCAAACACGTGCATCGGTCTAGTTAAAAACTTCTTCATAAAGAAGACAGTCAAGAGATCCATCACTACCCTAACTGTTCTTCCTAATCCATACTTACTCTTACCAAAACGACGAGCATGATGACGAACGGGTATTTCAGTAATTCTCGCACCTTCGATATAAGCTAAAGCTGGTAAAAATCGATGTAATTCGCCATAAAGATTCATATCAGCAACGAGTTCGCCACGATAAGCTTTTAAAGAACAACCATAATCGTGTAATTTCACGCCTGTAACTTTACCAATTAACCAATTAGCAATCTTAGAAGGGAGTAATCGAGTCAGTGCTGCATCTTGTCTTTGTTTGCGCCAACCACTAACTAAATCGTAACCTTCTTCTAATTTGGCGAGTAGTAAAGGAATATCTGACGGATCGTTTTGCAAATCACCATCAAGAGTAATAATTACCCTACCCACAGCATTTTGAAACCCTGCTGCCATTGCTGGAGTTTGACCATAATTTCTTCTTAAAATTACTGCTTTAAGTCCGCTACGTCGACGGACTAATTCTTTTAAAATTGCCGTAGAACCATCAGTAGAACCATCGTCAACACAAATAATTTCATAGCTGAGTTGAATTGAACGAACCGCATTTGTAATTTCTTCCACCAAATGGATCAGACTTTCTGCTTCGTTATAAATAGGGACAACAATTGATAAATCTATTCTTGCTATGTCTAAAGCTGGATTACCAATTCCTGAGATTGAGCCAAGATATGCCATATAGTTTGGTGTAATTAGTCGTAATGAATCTGAAAGTCAACAGAATATCTCAGTTTAGATGATTTTTTTCAAACTAAAAAGATTAAATTAAGATTCGCAAATCGCTCTTGCAGTTATCAATTTAATAATTACCTTTCTTTAACTTTGACTTAATCTTATTTTCAATTTTGAATGAAAAAGTATCAATATATACTGAATAAGTATAAACATTTATCTATCAAAAAATTAGTTTTTATAGCTTGCCAGAAGTGAGATTAATACCTAAAATCAAGAACCAATGATCGATACTCAATCAAAACTTAATCAATTACTGGCAGCTTTACCAAATTCTGAATATCAACGCCTTCTTCCTCATTTAGAAATCGTGCAACTTTCTGTAGGAGAAATTCTTTATCAACCTTATGAAACTATTGAATATGTTTACTTTCCTCATCAGGGAATGATTTCCTTAGTAGCAATTATGGAAAATGGCACAACTACAGAAATAGGAATAGTGGGCAAAGAAGGAGTAATAGGAATTTCTACAATCTTAGGCAGTGACTCTAGTATTCATTGTGCGATGGTACAAATTGCTGGCAGTGCTAGCAGAATAAAAATTGATTTACTCAGACAAGAATTCAATCGTGGTGGCAGATTACAAAAACTGTTATTACTTTATACTCAAGCTAGATTAACTCAAATTACGCAAAACGCAGCTTGTTATAGTCAACATTTAATCGAACAGAGATTAGCTCGTTGGTTATTAACAGTTCATGATTGCATCCGAAAAGATAATTTTAGTTTAACTCAAGAACTAATTGCTACTATGTTGGGTGTACGTCGTTCTGGTATTACTAAGGCAGCCAATCTACTCCAAAAAGCCGAAATTATTAGTTACAGTCGCGGTAATATTACTATTTTAAATCGAGTAGCTTTAGAATCGGCTAGTTGTGAATGTTATTGGATTATTCAACAAGAATTTCAAAGATTATTTAGTTTTAATGTCTGAAACCGTACATACAAAATTAGCGATAATTTGTAATGATAATCACATATAGTCGGGAAGCAATTAGGTGGGTTATGCAAGACAAAAGCGATTCAAAAGTACCAGAACAATTATTGCTAAAAGATCATCTGAATAACTTTGGTGAAGCAGTGATTGATATTTGCGATCGCGAAGAAAATTACCAAATTTCCGCTCAAGCTGCCTATCAGAAAATCAGACAACTTTGGCTAAAGCTTAGACAAACTCAACCAGAAATTACGAACTATAGCCATAATAATTAAGTAAAAAAAGTAAGTTTAAATTTTAAATGACCCAACAAGAAACAGCGACAACATTTGGGGATTGGGGCAGGAAAGCGCTCGCGAAACATTTCCATAAAATTGTCAAACACGAATCAGCAGTCTTGGAAGATCGAGATACTGAAGAATTACATCAAATGCGGGTAGGAATACGCCGTTTGCGTAGTGCCATGTCTGGTTTTGCGTTGGCTTTAGATTTACCTAAAAAGGCTGGAGAGAAAGCCGTAGGTAAAGTGGGTAAAAGTTTAGGAAATCTCAGAGATTTAGACGTTCTTCAACTCACCTTAGTTACTGACTATTTTCCTAATTTACCGACCTCAGAACAAGATGAATTAAAGCAAGTTTTCAAGCACTTAAAAAAAGAACGCAAGGAAGCATTTCAAGAAGTAAAATCTACTCTTGAAGGAAAACACTATCAACAGCTAAAAAAAGACTTAAAAGAGTGGCTCAAGGAACCAGGTTATACAGCTATTGCTGCAATTAAGATTGAATTAGTCCTTCCCGATCTATTATTACCTCAAGTTAGTCAATTGTTGCTTCATCCAGGTTGGTTAGTGGGGATTAATTTAGAAACAGAAGCAAGCCAAGTTTTTGAAGAACTAAATTTAGAACAAGTAGAAGAATTATTAGAAGAACAAGGAACAACACTACATAGTTTAAGAAAAGAAGCGAAAAGAACTCGCTACAATATGGCTTTATTTACTGATTTTTATGGCGAACAATTTCAAAATTATCTAGAAAAAATTAAAAATATTCAAGAAATTTTAGGCACAATTCAAGACTGCTTTATTCTCCGTCTCTTTCTCGAACAAACTGTTGAAGAGGAATTAGAAAAATCTATTCCTCAGTTAGCAACTCAACTGCAACAAAAACGTTATCAAAAATGGCAAGAATGGCAATCTTTGCAACGTCAATTTTTAGAATTGTCAACCAGACAAGATTTTCAAAAAACTTTAATTTACAGTGAAGTTTCCGAATTAAATAATTGAAAAACTTGACTACAGAATAGTTTAAGTTTTTGTTCTACTTCCGCCACTGGTTGATCTTTTCCCACACATTGCCAATGATCCACAGTTGAAAAACGCCAAGCTTGTCCTTGATGGCTAAAGCCAGCCGTCTCCAAGCCTATTAATTTGGCACGCTGATCTAAACCATCTTGAAAAAAGCGAATTTGAACCAAAATACTATTACAAGCAAAACGTCGACTCCAACCAGGAAAATGAAAACCAATGTCGATCGAATCTGGATCGACTAATTCTAGAGTATCAGGATCGTTGCGCCAAGGTTTGAGGTCTGCTTTGGCATCAGGGAATTGAGCTTTAAAGAGATTTACTACAGCAGCGATTTTGGTAGTAAGATCTAATCCCTTGGCTTGTTCAGAGGCATTCACT
The DNA here is from genome assembly GCA_964562685.1 of uncultured bacterium. GTDB lineage: Bacteria > Cyanobacteriota > Cyanobacteriia > Cyanobacteriales > Xenococcaceae > Stanieria. Next base: position 8,119 of record CAZLUP010000026.1, on the reverse strand, counting down.
TGTTAATCTCCTTTGGTTAAACTCAATTAAAAGACTGTTTAACTATTTATTACAAAAGTTAAAACATCTCTGGTGTATTTGGTAACAGTAAAAATTTTTTAAGATTTTTTTTCGGCTTTGCTAATTGAAAGTATGAAGCTGAGAGTAATTCTCTTATAGCTCTTAGCTGTTAGCGAACTGAAAAAAATTAGACTGATAGGATAATCTAATATTTTTTATACCCTGCCTATCGATCATATTGTTAAATTAAAACCACGAATTGCTTGTGACTACCATTACAAGTTCATTCTCAAGGCTAATCACCGTTTTTTACCCCGTGAGATGAAAACGAGAATCCTTGTATTTACTGAGACATTGTTCAGCATTTTTTAAATTATGCGTTAAATTAAGCACCTTGTCTGGTTAGACTTTATAAATTCTTTATATATTTATACCTAAGATTTACATTAAATCTACCTAATCCCGAATCATTTAATTTAATCTAGAAAGTATCCTTCAAACCCAAAATGCACACAATTAAATAGATTAACTCTAATAGTTATTAACAATAAATTTTATAGAGAATTATTTTATGAGTAAGCCAATTTTATCAATTGTAATTCCTACCAGAGAAGGTTTTGCCCAACATTGGCTACAAGAATTATTAAAAATTAAAGGGGAAGTAGAATTTATATTAGTTCATCCACCTGGAATGACTAAACTAGAGATTTGCGATCGCAGAGTTCAACAAATCAATAGTTCTTTTCGTGGCGAAATAATTCAAAGATTAACAGGTTTTTTTAATGCTTCAGGAGTTTATCTGCTTACGATTAATTGTGATGAATATCTTAATCCAGATATAGCAGAAATTACAAAAAATTACTTCCAAAAATTTCCTAATAGCTGGGTAATGAGACTAGCAAGAAAAAGTTTTCAATTTGGAGAAAAACATCATCTTGATGCACCTTGGTTTAATTTTCCTAGTTTTGAGCAACTACAAACCTGGAATAAAATTAATAATAAAAATATTAGTTACGATCAAAATAATCATTTATTAGAAATACCTATTATTCCTTTAGAAAATAAACTTGATTTACTTTGTTTTGTTCGCAAAAGAAAAGATCATCATGGAGTACACACAGAAAATTTTGATAAGAAGGTGTGGAAAAATGAAATGGTACAAGCAGCTATTTTAGACTTAAGTAATTTAATGATTATTGTGGGTCCTTTTAAATATATTCCGTTTTGGTGCTTAGATCGTTTATTAGGATTATTTATTCAGGCAAAATTTTATCAATCAGGTAAAATCATTGGTCATTTATTGCCAATGCCTGAACAAATTAGAATTGAAGATAATCCTCCAGAATATTCCAGAAAAAATCGTTTTTATGTATTAGCAGAAATTTTATTGCTGAGGCGTTTTCCTCAATACGGCTATTTTTGGAATTTAATTATCAATCATTGTAGAGCAGTATTAGGTATTGCAATTAAAAGTGTAATACCTCGATTTCCTCAACCCAAATTACCGAAACAAGAACCTAAAATATCTTAAAAAATTAAATAATTTTCAACAAAAAAATAGTAGTCAATTACTCACTGAACTACAATTGACTACCCATCTAAAACTATAAGCAATTAAAACGTGGAATAATTTAAAGTAAAGTCTGATTAACGACTTTCTGTACCTTGATTGGGATCTCCAGGAGTCTCAATATTTTTATCTCCTGGTGCTTCTGGTGCAGCAGTATCTCTTGCAGCCGAACTTCTTGCATCTGTTCCAGTTTGGCGAGAAATACCTTCTAAAGGTGTTTGTTTTCCTCCTGAAGTAGTCGGTGCAGCCTTTTGCTTACCTGTTGGTTTGCCAACTTCTTCTAATTCGTGTTCGGCAAAATTGTTAGTATTGATTCCGTGGTAAGCAACTTTGTCAAATCTAACAATCACTGGATAACGAATACCACTTTTATCTACAGAAGCAACTGTACCAAGGTATTGATACCAATAAGATTCTTTTCTTAAAATTCTTACTTTAGAGCCACGTTGAACCATAATTTCATTCCTTTAACTAGCGAGATACTGTTAATTATTTGAGTGATAAGCTTTAGAAAATAGCTAAATTAATTAAAATAATTGATAGTAGTTGAAATATTATTGTTCGACAACTTTGGTTTTTCTGCCACAATCATTTTGAAATGAACAGCCAAAACCCTAAACCATCCTATGTATAATTCAGGGTTAATTATTTAGTATAGTTTTAGTTAAAACAATCTTTATCTAACACTATAGCAAACCCTGTTTAGCTAATAATCCTCTGCTTTCAAACTCTTTTAATTTATTAACTTAGAGTGAGCGTAATCAGTAACTCAAACTAAATTATAAATTCACGGATGTATTTAATACAATCGAAAGTATCGATTAATTATTGAATAATCTTTATAATAATATAAAATAAGTCTAAAAAAAACTATCTTAAGATATAGATTTGAATCTTTTATTTATATGAAATACTTAAATGTTAGCTAGGGTTAAGATCGCTTTGAGTCCTTAGCTGAACTATCAACTAAAATTAAACTATTTGTAGCATTCTTTTTTTGTTTCATATTACAAATTAGAAGTCTAAAATTTTTTTTAATAATCGACATCTTTCCTAGGAAATAAATCTTTAGTACGATTAAACTAGCAACTAAATTGGTTGTTGACGTAAAAAACCTCTAAGATCTTGTAGGCTTAGATGTAGAGGTGAAGTTAAACAAGAGATAAGGAGAAAGGAAAAGAATAAAAAATAAAAAATAAAGATTAACAAATAGTTTTTAATTACTTTATTAAGTATTTAAATTCATTAAAATCTAAAATTTATAAATTTTCATCTATGGTTAGATAGATATTTAATTGTTGAGTTTCTAGCTTTAGATAGAGATGAGATTATTATGTTTTTATTTTGGTTCTATATATGTCTTGTTTAAACGATAAGTTTTAGCTGCTTCAAGACTAGAGATACACAAAAATAACCATACTGTTCCTGCTACATAGCCACCAATTACATCGGTTAACCAGTGAACTCCTAAATAGAGACGGGTCAACCCAATTAAACTAATTAAAATTGTAGTTAAACTAATAAATAATAATGAATACTTTCGATAATTAGAAATTAATAAATAACACAAAAAACCATAAATAATTAGAGAAATCATGGCGTGTCCACTAGGAAAACTGTAAAAATCAACTGTGACTAAATTGTTTTCTATAGTGGGACGAGCGCGAGAAAAGAAATTTTTTAATAAATAATTTAAGCTGATTCCTCCACTAGTTACAATAGCTAAAAAAGTTGCTTGAATTTGTTTTTGTCGCCACCATAAGAATATAGCGATCGCGAAACTAAACACTGATAAGACCATTGGTGAACCTAGATAGGTTATCCCCATAGCTAAGTTGTTTAATACATAACTGCGAGATGAAATTAGGATTTTTAGAACCGCAAGGTCGAGTATCGCTGTTTCTTTTTCTAGTACTTCATCAGCAAGTTCCAAAAATCCCCACAGTGCTAAAGCGGAAATTAAAAATCCAATTAGCCAAAAAATTGAGAGTAAAGGTATTAGTTTAGGGTTGATTTTTTGTTGCCAGACTCCGATTATTTTGACAAGAATTTGCTTCATTAATAATGTATCAGTAAATAATATTAGAGCTAGTTAACTATATCAATAGTTTTGCCAATTAAAAAGATAAGTTTTGTTTGATTAAATCTCTAATAATATTATCTTTAATCATTAATAATCGAGAAGTTTCTAACAGTAAGGAGAAGCTAATCTAACTAAAATTCAAAACAAAACAGATGAAATAGCTCGCAGCAAGCCTCTCGATCTCCAAGAAACTAGTGAACGGTACTCCGCCTTGAAAAGGCGGAGCCTGCGTTCACCGCATTCCGCGATGAAGGAAAATCTCAAGCAATTGAAGTACCTGCTGAAAGATTACAAACCCAAGTCAATCAAGATTGGCAAATTGCTTTGTCTCAAGCAAAAACTATGGATCAAATTTTAGTCCATATGGTTCGAGCAAGTTATCCTAATCAAGATTGGTCAGAAATTTTACCTACCATCACAAAATTGCCACCTTCTTCTGTGGAAACTATCGCTACCGAGTTTAAAAATCCTCAGCCTTTGGATTCTTGGTTGAATCAACTTGAACCAGATTTTGCAGCCTTACTCCTCAATAGATGTCAAGCTTTAGCTCAGTTAGATGGCACGATTACACCAGCAGAACAAGAAATTATTGACGCAATTAAAAATAAATTTGAGCTTAATTTAGTGGAAATTGAGCAAATCAATCTTCAATAATCATAAGATTATCCTCATTAATTATTGAGGCTAATCTAAATTCAAGTTCATAAAATCTTCAACCAACTAGTCAATATTTTCACTTAAACTTAAAAAAAACTTTAAATAAATAGAGCATAATAAACCAATAAATTCCTAGTTGACCAATCACAAATTTGTAAGTATAGGGAATATTATTATGGTCTTGAATTGCTCAAAAACAAGACAGGTTTTATTATGTTTTACTTCTGCTGCGATCGGTAGTTGTACAATTAATGTCTTACCTAGTTACGCTGTAACTTTTAGTTCAGAAAGTTTTCTTAATAGTTTTGGTTTTTCTACAACTCCTATAGAAGTTGCAACTAATGCTGATACTAATACTTTTACAATTGCTGGAGTTAATTCTTCAATTGAGGCGGAAGCTTTTGCTAACTCTATCTTTTTTATTCCGCCCGATTTTTTACTACAATGTATTCCCAATAGCCTAGTACCAACTCCTGCTGCTTGTAATTATTCTTCAGCTAAAATTGAAGCCACAGGTTCAAATTTTTCTGGCGTTGCTGAAGGACGAACTGAAGTACAGGGTAGCTTTTTTGTTGGTAGTTCTCTAATTGGCACTAACGAAACTTTTTCTTTTGATTTTTCTGGTTTTTTAAATTTAAATTCTCAAGTAGATCAAGTATTACCAAGAAAATTTCAAACTATTGGTGAAGTAGCTTTTCAAGTTTATGAATTAGATACTAATACTAGCAATTTAACTTTATTAGATTCTTTTAATTTAGCAGGTATATTAAACACAGAGCCTCAAGCAAAAGATGCTCTAATTACCACTGAAGAGAGTAGTTATATTACCTTAAATACTAATAGTAATAATAATTTTGGTGGCAGTACAGAAACAATCTCTGCTTCCTTTGCAGGTAATTATTCTCGCTCTTTCAATCGCGAAACTCGTCTAGTTTTTGTTAGTAGTAGCTTGAGTAAAGTAACACCTGTTCCTGAATCTTCTAGTTGGTTGAGTTTACTAGGTTTAGGCTTATTACCATTGATTAATCGTAAATTTCGTTACTCTAAAATCACTAAATTATAGTTACGTAAAAAGATTAAGACAGAAAAATTTTGTAAGGGCGAATGGCCATTCGCCCTTACGATTAATAACGTCCTAATTTTTACTTGTACTGCTATAGCTACTAAATAAATTATAAATTAACTAGTTGATTGTAATTCGGAATTAGAATTTGTTTGATTGTGGAGTAGATAATTAACTTCCCCTTCTAACCATTTATCAAACATTTTCTTAATAATTTCTTGATGAAGTTCGGGAGTTAATTGTGGCTCAATAAACTCTTCAACTTTAATAATGTGATATCCTAACTCAGTCTTAATCGGGCCTACAATTTGACCTTGAGTGCTAGCAAAAATCGCTGCTGATATCTCTGGTAAAATATTCCAGCGATAGAGTTTGCCTTCATAGCCACATTGATATCTTCTTCTTTCATCAAGATCGTAATAATGAGCTGCTTGATAAAAACTAATTTCTTCTTCTTCGATCTGATAAAACAACTCTTGAGCCAATTTCTCGTAAGGAATTACGATCTGATATAACAAAACTTGCTCAAAGTCTAGACGATTTTGGGCAAAATGCTGTTCTGCTTCCTTCGCAAATAAATGTCTTGCTAATTTTTCAGCTAATAGTTGATCGTGTATTCCATTCTCCCAATCATCAGCACTAATCATTTGATCTTTGAGCCAAGCCAGAGTCTCTGCTGCCTTTTCTAAACGCATTTTTAAACGAAAACGGTCTGCTTCTGACTGAATTTCCTGCGGAGTAACAACTAGATTAGCTTTTTGTGCTGCTTCTTGAATGATTTGTTGGTGAATGATCTGGAGATAAACTTCTTTCAGCTTGACTGTTTTTTTTAAGAAGTTGACGATCATTGCTGGCTGAATAGTATGATTCTCTTGAGGAAGCATTGGGGTATTTTATGGAGCTATTAAGCTCTATCTCAGATTGAGGATTAAAACATATTTAAAAAATATCAAAATCTAAAAAATTTTCTTAAATTATTAAGAATAAAGAGATACTTGGTTACTTCCCTGTTGATTGATTTTCAGCTCTCCAGAGTGACAAAAGAAAGCTAATTTAATTGAAATAGTGAATTAGAGCTTTCTAACCAGCTTGTTTTTAAGAAGCATACTCTAAAGAAAGTAACTGTCGTACTCTTAAAAAAGCACTCACTACACAGTTCTTGGTAATTTTTGTTTCAAATAATACAACTAATTATTGACTAAGAAGCAGATGCTCCTACTGATACGTTCACACCAGCATAAGCTTTTCCATTAACCGCAGCAGCACCCGCAGCAGCACCCGCAGCAGCACCCGCAGCAGCACCATAACCAGTAAATTTACCAGATTCGGTGCGGAAAATACCATAATCAACATCCACAGCAACATCCGCATCTGCAGCAGCAGCCACCTTGACAGAATAAATTGCTTTCGTTGTTCCACCGTGGACTTGTTCGCTATCCCAAGCAACTGGTTCAACAAAATCTAGATTTTCTAATCGAAGTTGAGCCATTTGTTCCTCCTTTTGATGATCGGAATTGTCTTACAATCAATTAACGTTAATTAGCGTTGATGACTGTACTAGTTCATAAAATGTTAAAGTAGATATAAAGGAATAAAAACCCTCTTAGTAGTAAGAGTTTTTTATTCCCTTAATAAATTTGCTCTAACTTTAACTGGAGCTAGTAAGCCACTATTAACACTAGTTAACTTGAGTAAATAGTAGCTTATTTGTTAAGTTAGAAAGTAGTTTTTTTTAATAAGATGCGTAAGCACCACTATAAGAACTAGAACCAGATTGAGAAAATACTCCAGCGACTGCTACTGCACCAGTACCAGTAGAAGTATAAGTACTGGTATAATAACCAACTGCTAATGCACCAGCTCCAGCGGAGGCACTAGCAGAAGCAGAAGGATAATAATAATACCAACCGCCTTCTACATTAGCTTCATTAATATTAACTTTTTCTACAAATTGTAAGTCGGAAATAATCATTTCTTTTCTCCTCGTTAGTGTTATGTATTTATCTAACTGGTTTATATTTATAAGAATATCTATATTTAAATAATTATGGTTGCCATTTTGGCAGAAAGATTTAGTCGAACCGCATTTTTAATTATTAAAGCTCTTTGAGACAGGAATAGATACAATAAATAGTTTATTTGGGGTTGCCACTTTGACATTTTTTAGTAATTTTTATTACTCTATAAATCTAAAAAGAATATAAACAAAAATATTATTGGTGACTCGGAAATAGATAAATCTGCTCGTTTGGAAGTTAATTATATTTTTGTTATTTTCTTGACCGCGGAATGCGGTGAACGGTACTCCGCCTTTTCAAGGCGGAGTACCGTTCACCGAGAAATCCGAAGTCCCGCAAGCCCTCAGCTTTAGATGTAGGGTTAGGGACGAGTAGCAATTTATTGCCTACCGCTGCGTTTTTGGTTTTGAATATACTCTTTGATTTTAGCTAGTGGTGCGCCACCAACAGTAGAAACGAAATAGCTATTTGTCCAAAAGACATCTCCAATAATTATGCTGAAACCATTATCAAATCTTGGTTAAATTCTCATTTCTGGAGAGGTCTAAAGAGTAGGTAGCCTTTGTTTGAGGTACGGAAATTCTAATCTTAGATAAGGAAGTAAACGGCGAAAAAGACTAATTAAATCAAAACAAAAACAATTAGCTAAAATTAAAAATCAAAAGTAGCTTTAGTTGACATACTCCCCGGCGTGAACGCACGGGGATTCTTGACACATCATTTCAACT
>CAZLUP010000025.1:30719-56639 GCA_964562685.1 uncultured bacterium | reverse complement strand
AACAGGGAAATTATACTGTTGAACGTTTGATGTTTAATTAAGTGGAGCTACTTATTACCTCAAATTGTTGGGAAGACAATTTTACAATTCACCGTTTGCCAGCATCTGAATCAAACGAGGAACACCAGGATCGAAACCAGCCAAATCCCAAGATTGTTGATCTTTGGGGTCTACTAAACTAATTCGATAAGGAGTCAGTGTGACATAAACTGCCTTGACATTGGGATTTATTTTCTCGCGATACTCCTTCAAAGCTACAGAAGGATGTTTTCTTCCTGCCCAACTTTCATTGTCTGTCCAAAAACAAATCACATCTGCTTTGAATCTATTTTTAATCGCCCAATCGTAGGCAACCGAAGCATCTGTAGCCCCAAAATTATTGCTACTAGCTTTTTTAAGAGCAGAACTAAAAGAATCTCGTCGAGAAATTCCTAGATCGATGAATTGAGTTGAAAAACCACGTATTTCATAATTTTTCTCTGCTTTTGCTGTAACTAATGCCATAGTAGCAGCAATTTCACAGCAGGTTAACCCAACTGAACCCACTACACCGCAAGACATCGAACCAGAAATATCAACAGCATGGAGAAAAACTTTATTAGTAGGTTCGACTACATCAAAAGATAATTCCAAAGCTTTTTCTAAAATATCCACAATCCGAGGTACAGGAGTCCAAGTTTTTTGGCTACGTCCTACTTTTCCACCAGATTTGTAGGTTTTTAAGGCTTTAAGAACATCGATAGGGTGGATACGTCCGCGACGCAGATGGTTTTTATTGTTTAAGACTGCTTCAAGGCGGTCTAAATTTTCGCGACTATCAGCACGTAACACATCTAATTGAGTTAGAGAACCCAAATTTCTTAGCATTGCACCGATAGGCATTTCGTTAAATAACAACTGCCATGCAGCCTTATCCATTTTGCCCACAGGCGCACACATTTCATGAGTTAGTCTACCTTGCGCGATCGCTTCATGGGTTTGTTCGGGATGACGTTTCAACCATTCATACCACCAGATTTGAGCTAACACATCATCAGTATTATATTCTGGTAATCCTTCCCAACCACTAACCGCCCATTTAAACAAGCGATCGTGATCTACTGTCGGTGGTCTAACATGAAATAGTCTCAAAGCATCTCGGTGTTGGAAGCCATGACGTTGTTGGTATTTTAGTAATTGATAGGCTAAAGCTCTGACATCTTCTCTAGATAACCAAGCTGTACCAGCTTCCCGAATTACTTTCCCAAAACCGCGCATAGACTTGGTATAGTTCAACCATTCGTAGAAATGGCTACCAGTACGCACTACTTGAGAAAAAATTTCTAAGAAAGCTTTTTTGGCTGCTGGTGTTTCTCCCATAGACAGCAACACTAAAGCTAAGATAGGTGCGCTGTTATTAATCGAATGTCCATCAGAAGCATAAAGAATTTCTTCGGCAACTCTACTCGCATCTTCTGCTACTGCCTGTTTGATAACTTCAATAAAGTCTTGAGTTAATTCTTTTTTATCTGCATAATCTGCATAATAAGTACTTTGCGCGGTACCAATTAACAGACAACGGCGCAGTATCTGCCAGATACCAGCATCAAACATATAGCCACCAGAACGACCTTGAATCATTTCGGCTTCTCGTCCTGGAATTGGTTGATTTTGAGGTGTATTTTTTTGTTTATTCGTAAAAAAGCGGTAATTCATCTTATTACCTCCAGCCCTTACGGGCAAAGTTATTAACAGTTATCAGTAAACAGTGATTATTGTCAGCTTGTTCGCTATTCACTGATTTAAAATTGGTTTGGTTATTTTTGATTAACCGCACCAGGCAACGGGTAGGACTCGAACCTACGACACGCCGATCCCTAATCGATAACCCTCACTCTTCGACCCCAAAGGGATAAGTTTATGAACAAGGATAATGCTGCTCTACCCACTGAGCTACCGTCGCTTGTTTGTGTTTTTTGGTGCGTCGGGCAGGAATCGAACCTGCGATCGCCGACTGCTAATGAGTAATCGATAACCCTCATTCTTCGACCCCGTAGGGATGAGATACGAACAAGGAAATGCTGCCTTACCACTTGGCCACCGACGCTTGTAACATAAGTAATCTGTTTGATTTGGAGCAGTGGACGGGATTTGCACCCGTGTCTCCCGCGTTGGAAGGCGATAACCCTAATTCTTCGACCTCATTGAGATAAGTTATGAACAAGGATATAAGACGTTTTAGGCTACTAAACTACCACTGCATTTAGATTACTTTTGTAGTATATCCAATTAAAAATATTTTTGCAATATGTTTGTAGTACAAAAAATACTAAAAAACCAATCACCAATATCTTTAATCGCGTTTAACCGTCAACAATCAAATTTTAGATTTGTTTACCCATTTTTTTCTTACGTCTAGCTTGTCGTTCTTGCAATACTATCGTAATTAAAGTAATTACGGTAAGAGGAATAATAAAGAAAAGCATGATTGTAGTGTAAACAGGTAAACTATCGTGACGAATAGCATCCAAAACTAAATAACCAGCGTAAGCAAGATAGTAAAAAACAAACAGCAATCCTTCCCAACGATTAATCTGATTCCCAGAATAAAAAATTGGTAAACAGGCAAAAGCCACTGCGATCGCGACAGGCACATCAAATTCAATAATAGATTCAGCCACATTAATTCCACTAGGAGCAACTATTCCTGCTAATCCTAAAACTGACAAAATATTAAAAATATTACTACCCAAAACATTACCAACTGCAATATCTCTTTCCCCACGAATACTAGCAATTACAGAAGTAGCAAGTTCAGGCAAAGACGTTCCCGCCGAAACAATTGTCAATCCAATCAACAACTCACTAACTCCTAAAGCACGAGCGATCGCAGTTGCGGAATCTACCAACCAACGTGAACCCCATACCAATAATCCTAAACCACCAATAATCAAAACTAAATCTTTGAACCAAACTACCCTAGAACTTGCGCCAGAATAACCATACTCTCGATTAAATTCATCTTCATCAGAATTATTGTTTTGTTGGCGACTTTGATAAATCAGAGAAAGAGTATATACTACACCACCAATAAAAAAAATTGTTCCATCTACTCGGCTAATTGTGCCATCTAACCCAAACATCAATAAGAGGATAGATACCCCAATCATAATTGGTACATCAGAGCGAATTAACTGTCTAGTTACTACTAGCGGAGTTACTAAAGCAGACAAACCCAGAATCAATAAAATATTAAAAATATTACTTCCCACCACGTTGCCAACCGCAATGTCCGCTCGCCCAGCCCAGCTAGACATAACACTTACTGCCATTTCTGGTGCGCTAGTACCGTAAGCCACAATAGTTAGTCCAATAATTAAAGGAGAGATGCCCAATATCGCTGCTAAATTAGACGCTCCCTTAACTAATAATTCTGCACCAATAACTAAAAGTACTAGTCCACCAAATAGGATTAAAAAGGTTATTAAACTCATAAAAAAATATTAAAGTTTCAAAAAGTTATTAAATTATTTTGCCGAAAAATCTAGGTACAAACTTGAACATCAACAAGCTTATATTAAGCAGTTTTTTTAATATTAAAACTTGATTTGGAACAGCTAAATTACTCAACTCTCCAACTTCTTCAGAAAAAGACAAAGGATTTATTTTGACTTTTTGAACAAAAATATATCCAAAACTGAATTCCTCAGATGCCCCTTGAGTTATATTTTCCATAAATTCTGCCAATCTTAGGAAACTATTTCAGGGAGCAAGCAAGAAAATTTGACAGACACTATTTGAATGATTCAGATTGAGTAATAAGCTTGCTTACCAAAGGTAAAATATTTTTTTATTTTAAGATAAATGTATAGTTTTTAATTAAATCACAATCAAAACTATTCATTGTTAATTATATAAAAAATGAGTTCTCTTCCAAATAGAGTTAATCAATCCGTTTCTTATTCCAGACTAATTATCAGAAGAGCAGAAGTTGCTTTATGCTGTTCTTCTTTTAAATTAAGCTTATTCACTGCGATGCTTAATCATGGTGTACCATTACCAACTATTGCTGAGCAAGTTGGCTTGCAAAATAACTACACAAAAAAAGTTTTATCAGAAACTCAAGCAGAAGCAGAATTAATGTGGTTGATTAAGGTTGGTCTCCTTAGAAGAGAAGTAGATGGACAAGGATTGACCGATAGTTTTCGGCTGACTCCTTTAGGAAGACAAATAGTAACTAAATGGGAAAAACAAGGTAATAGTTTGCCTAACCCTACTATGTCTGAACGTATGATTAATATTTTCAATCGTTCATTAAGACTATCACTATAATTTTGATCAATTCAATCTGCGTTAGTAATTGTTATAAATGTGATAAGTTTTTTCAGCAGGGGATTAATCGATGAAAGCGATCATGGTGGTAGGGACAACCTCTCATGCAGGAAAATCTTTCCTAACTGCTGCTTTGTGTCGTATTTTAGCAAGACAAGGTTGGCGAGTAGCTCCTTTTAAAGGGCAAAATATGGCTTTAAATGCCTATGTCACGCCGACAGGAGGAGAAATTGGCTACGCACAAGCAGTACAAGCATGGGCTGCGGGAGTAATTCCCCGAATAGAAATGAATCCGATTTTGCTTAAACCTCAAGGAAATATGACTTCTCAAGTCATTATTAAAGGCAATGCGGTTGGAGTTGTTAAAGCAACTGAGTATTATGAAAAGTATTTTGATTTGGGGTGGGAGGTAATTCAAGAGTCTCTCTATCGCTTATCAATTGAGTTTGATTTATTAGTTTGTGAAGGGGCTGGTAGTCCAGCAGAAATTAATCTTAAACATCGCGATCTCACTAATATGCGGATCGCCAAACATTTAAATGCTTCAACTATCCTAGTGGTTGATATTGAGCGAGGCGGAGCTTTTGCTCATGTAGTTGGTACACTAGAATTACTTGACCCTGAAGAACGAGCCTTAATTAAGGGAGTCGTGATTAACAAATTTCGAGGTAATAAAGAATTATTAACTTCAGGAATTGAATGGCTACAACAACGTACCAGTGTTCCTGTTTTAGGAGTAATTCCTTGGCACGATCAAATTTTTCCTGCTGAAGATTCCCTTGATTTATTAGATCGAAGAATCCATCAGCCAAATCGAGAACTTAACATCAACGTAATTCGTCTACCACGAATTGCCAATTTTACTGATTTTGATCCTCTAGAAGCCGAACCTACAGTTAGTATCAAATATGTCGGCTTAAAGGATTCTCTGGGGCATCCTGACGCTGTGATTATTCCTGGTTCTAAAACCACAATTGCCGATTTACTTGCTATGAAAAAAAGCGGAATGGCAGAACAAATTCAAGAATATGCAGCAGCAGGAGGAACTGTTTTAGGAATTTGTGGTGGTTATCAAATTTTAGGAGAAAGAATTATCGATACTGAAGGATTAGAAGGAGAAAGTGGAGAATTTCAAGGATTAGGGTTACTTCCTGTTCATACTATGGTGACACCTAACAAAATTGCTCGTCAAAGACAAGTGACTTCTAAATTTCCTCAAGCAGGTTTACCAGTTGATGGTTACGAAATACATCAGGGACGTACCCGTTTACTAAATCATAAAACTAGAGATTTGGCTAGCGAATATCGTCCAGTTTTTGATGATACTGGATTAGGATTAGTCGATCGCAGTTTATCAGTTTGGGGTTGTTATCTTCATGGTATTTTTGATAATGGCCCTTGGCGACGTTCTTGGTTGAATCATCTTCGTAAACAAAGAGGGATGGCTTCTTTACCGACTGGGATTGCTAACTATCGAGAACAACGCGAAGCGGTTTTAAACGATCTAACTAATTTGGTGGAAGCTAATATTAATTTAAAACCAATTTTGCCGAGTCATTATTAGGAGAAATATGACTGTCACAATTCGCTTTTTACCTGATGATATTACTGTGAAAGCAGAAGCTGGAGAACCAATATTACAGGTAGCGGAACGGGCTGGGGTGTTGATTCCTACTGGTTGTTTAATGGGTTCTTGTCATGCCTGTGAAGTTGAATTAAATGATGGTACTGCTATTTGTGCTTGTATTAGTTCGGTTCCTATTGGCACTAAAGAACTCACCATTAATTTGTATTCAGATCCTTTATGGTAATTTAGTTATTTGTTAATGTTTTGTTTGTTAAAACCTAAGCCTGGTATCAAGGTAAAGGGTATCAATTTGGTTAAGCAAAGCTACAATACTACTTTGGTGCAAACGAATCAATCAAAAATAATCGATTTTAATTTTGAATTCATTTTAACAAAAAATTGAATATTTGTATCAAAATAATTGATTATTATAAAAAAAATTATTGATATTTTTAACTTAGATAAAATTGAAATATTCGAGTATTTATGAGCAAGAATTATTTTGAGCTAGCCTACCTTAATTAAACTTGATTTTAACCATATTTTTGTTCATTAATAAAAATTAGCTCAGCCAAATTTTTTAAACTGTTTTTAGGATATTGGAGTAAAAAAGCTGGTGAAACTGAGTCAGTGGTTAGGTTTTTCTTTGACAATTATTGCTTTATATATCCTCTGGCAAATTAGAAATTTATTATTATTAATTTTTACTGCTGTTGTTTTAGCTACTGCCCTTAATAGACTTATTAATAAATTACATAATTTGGGGATTAATCGTAAATTAGCAATTATTTTAATAGTTTGTTCAATTATCGTAATCCTAATTCTTTTTTGGGGTTTAATTGTCCCCCCTTTTGTGCAACAATCACAGAAATTGATTAATTTATTACCCAAAGTTTGGCAAAAAATTGATTCGACAGTTGAAATCATTAAAGCCGAATTACCCGACTTTTTACCAGACTTACCGACTAGAAAAGATTTAATTGCTCAACTTCCATCTTTACAACAATTATTAAATAATTTTATTACTTTTTTCTCTGACTCATTAACTATTATTCTGCAATTATTGCTAGTATTCGTCTTAACTTTAATGATGTTATCTAATCCTCAAAGCTATCGAAAAGCTTTCATCAGTTTATTTCCAGCTTTTTATCGGCGAAGAGTAGATTATATTTTGTCTGAATCTGAAGTAGCTTTAGGAAACTGGTTAAGTGGAATTTTAGTTAATTGTTTATTTATTGGAGTTGCTAGTGGTATTGGTTTAGCTTTTTTACAAATTCCTTTGGTATTAGTTCACGCAATTTTAGCAGGTGTTTTAAATTTTATTCCCAATATTGGACCGGCTGCTAGTGTAGTTTTTCCCTTAATGATAGCCGTGTTGGAAGCTCCCTGGAAAATTGTTGCAGTAGTCATTTTGTATTTTATTGTTCAGAATTTGGAGACTTATTGGTTATCACCGATAGTAATGGCGAAACAAGTATCTTTATTACCTGCAATCACTTTAACCGCACAAATCTTTTTTGCTCAAACTTTTGGTGTTTTAGGTTTATTGTTGGCTTTACCTTTAACTGTAGTAGGAAAAATTTGGCTAGAAGAAGTTGTGTTCAAAGATATTTTAGACCAATGGCAAAAACATGAATAATTTAAGTCACTATCCTTATTCTTCTCAACGTCGTATCATTTTAGGTAAAAAAGGTGCAGTAGCTACCAGTCAACCATTAGCTACTTTAGCAGGAATGGAAATGTTCTGGGCTGGTGGTAATGCAGTAGATGCAGCAGTAGCCATGGCGCTCGCTTTAACGGTAGTCGAACCTACTTCTAATGGTATTGGTGGAGATGCTTTTGCTTTAGTCTGGGATGGCAAGTTACATGGTTTGAATGGTTCGGGAAAAAGTTCTCAAAATTGTAGTTTGGATTGTTTTACTCAAATAAATCGCATTCCAGAGTTGGGTTGGTTGGCTGTAACTGTACCAGGGGCAGTATCTGCTTGGCGTAGTCTTTGGGAAAGGTGGGGTAAGTTACCCTTTGAAAGATTGTTTGAACCAGCCATACGTTATGCTACAGAAGGATTTCCCGTCTCACCTGTAACCGCCCAAGCATGGCAAAGGGCAGAAAAGATATTTTTACCACTGACTGCTCCAGAATATCAGCCTTTTAAACAAGTTTTTTTTCCTAATCACCGCGCCCCTATAGTTGGAGAAGTTTGGGGAAGTTTAGCTCATGCCAATACTTTAAAGGAAATTGCTGTTTCTGGAGGAGAAAGTTTTTATCGGGGGAAGTTAGCTGAAGCAATAGTTAATTTTGCTGCCGAGACAGGTGGTTTATTAACTCCACAAGATTTAGCTAATCACCAAGCTGATTGGGTACAACCAATATCAACCGACTATCATAATGTACAGATTTGGGAAATCCCGCCTAATACTCAGGGCATAGCTGCTTTGATAGCATTAAACATTGTTGAAGGTTTGAATCTTTCTCAGTATCCTCGCGACTCGGGAACAAGTTTTCACTATCAAATCGAAGCGATGAAGCTTGCCTTTGCCGACTTGCATCGTTATATAGCTGATTCTCAGTATATGGAGGTAACACCAGCACAATTATTAGATAAAAATTATGCAGCAACTAGAAAAGAATTAATTCATTCTCAAGCAATTTCTTTAGCAACCCCAGGTTTACCTCAAGGAGGCACAGTTTATTTAGCTGCTGCGGATCAAAACTTAATGGTATCTTTTATCCAATCCAATTATGAAGGTTTTGGTAGTGGCATCTTAATTCCTGAGACAGGTATTGCCCTACATAATCGTGGTTTGGGTTTTACATTAGAAACAGGGCATCCTAACCAAGTTGCAGCCAATAAACGTCCTTTTCATACCATTATCCCTGGTTTCCTTACTCAAGATGGTCATCCTTTAGGCGCGTTTGGGGTGATGGGTGCGCCCATGCAACCGCAGGGACATTTACAAGTAATTGCTAATCTGATTGATTATGACATGAATCCTCAAGCAGCTTTAGATGCACCTCGTTGGCGATTTGTTGAAAAAGATGTGGTTTTGTTAGAAACTGGTGTTGCTCATCCTGTCGTTTTAGATTTAGTTGAACGAGGACATAATATTAAAATTGCTCCTTCCAGAATGTTTGGCAAAGGACAAATTATTTTAAATCAAAATAACATTTTTGTTGCTGCTTCCGAACCAAGAGCCGATGGATTAGCATTAGCTTGGTAGTAAGGGCTGTTCGCCAACAGTTTCTACTGGGTAATTTAATCTTATGAATTATAACCCAGAAAAACATCACAGGCGATCAATTAGATTACAAGGATATGATTATTCTCAAGCAGGATATTATTTTGTCACGATTTGTTGTTATCAAAGACAATGTTTGTTTGGGGAAGTTATTGATGGTGTGATGCAATTAAATCAATATGGTGAAATTGTGTCAGAAACCTATCAATGGTTATCTCAACGTTATCCTTATTTCGATTTTGATGAATGGATAATTATGCCCAATCATTTTCACGCAATTATGGTGTTAACCGACACATCCTGTAGGGGCGATTCGCGAATCGCCCTTACAATGCGAACAGCCCTTACGATAATCCAACATACCCAACCGATAAATTCTCAACCAAAACGCAAACCATTAGGACGTTTAATTGGTGCATTTAAAACCGTTTCTACCAAACAAATCAATTTAATTCGTAACACACAAGGCACACCTGTATGGCAACGTAATTATTACAAATATATCATTCGGAACGAAGAATCTTTAAATAAAATTCGCGAATATATTATTAATAATCCTTTGTCTTGGCAACTAGACCAATTACATCCTAATAATCCATCAAAATGGTAAATGTAATCGTTTTTTAAAATTATAATTTTGACCGATACATCCTGTAGGGGCAGTTCGCGAACTGCCCCTACTACTAAAAATAATTATTTTTTTCATATTCGATTTCTAATAAACTTAATTTTGATTGTCATCAGAGATATTAAAAATGACGGTGATTTAAGTCCAAATCTTATTCTCTTAAAAGTTTTTTAAATAACTATTTCTTCTGATTTTTTCTAAAGCCTATTTATCAGTATTTCTTTTGCAGATACTAATGACTGTTGATAAGGTAAATATGCTTTAATATTTAAATGAAAACGCTTACAAAGCTTTGTTGCGTATTTTGCCTTTGTCTTTCCGCGCGAGACTCATACAACCCCAAAAATGCAAGAATAAATAAATACAATCGCATACAACAACTTGCATTAGACAAACTACTATGGCTGACTCCTTCCAGTATCTTAGCGGTAGCGACATCCGCGATAAATTTTTGAAATTCTTTGAACAGAAACAACACAAAATCTTACCCAGTGCATCCTTAGTACCAGAAGATCCCACAGTACTATTAACCATAGCAGGAATGCTACCCTTTAAACCGATCTTTCTGGGACAACAAAAAGCATCTCAACCCCGCGCTACTACTTCCCAAAAATGTATCCGCACCAATGATATCGAAAATGTGGGACGTACTGCTAGACATCATACTTTCTTTGAGATGTTGGGTAATTTTAGCTTTGGGGATTATTTTAAAGAACAAGCTATACAATGGGCATGGGAACTTTCGACAAAAGTATTTGGTTTACCTCCTGAAAGAATAGTTGTTAGTGTTTTTGAAGATGATGATGAAGCGTTTGCTATTTGGAGAGATCAAATAGGAATTCCTAAACACCGCATTCAACGCATGGGAGAAGATGATAACTTCTGGGTTTCTGGCCCTACAGGCCCTTGTGGTCCTTGTTCAGAATTATATTATGATTTTCATCCAGAATTAGGAGATGAGAAAATTGATTTGGAAGATGATACCAGGTTTATCGAGTTTTATAACTTGGTATTTATGCAATACAATCGCGATGCGGATGGCAATTTAACACCTCTACAAAATAAAAACATTGATACGGGGATGGGTTTGGAGAGAATGGCGCAAATTCTCCAGAAAGTCCCTAATAATTACGAAACTGATTTAATTTTGCCGATTATTAAAACTGCTGCGGAGATTGCAGGAGTTGATTACACTCAAGCTGATGAAACAACTAAAACATCTTTTAAAGTAATTGGCGATCATGTCCGTGCGGTAGTTCATTTGATCGCTGATGGAGTGACTGCTTCTAATACGGATAGAGGTTATGTCTTGCGTCGTCTGATCCGTAGGGTAGTACGTCACGGTAGATTAGTTGGTATTGAAGGTAATTTTGTTAATCAAGTAGCGGAAACTGCGATCGCTTTATCGGAGTCTGTCTATCCTAATGTTAGAAAAAGAGAACAATCGATTAAGAATGAATTAGAAAGAGAAGAAAATCAATTTCTCAAGACGTTAGAAAGAGGAGAAAAATTACTTGCTGAGATTTTAGCGAAAAAACCAAAACAAATTTCTGGTGTCGATGCGTTTACCCTTTATGACACTTATGGGTTTCCTTTGGAATTAACTCAAGAAATCGCAGAAGAACAAGGTTTGAGTGTTGATGTAGAGGGATTTAATGCAGAGATGGAAAAACAACGCGATCGCGCAAGAGTTGCACATCAAACTATTGATCTTACTGTTCAAGGTAGCATAGATAAGCTGGCAGAACACATTCATTCAACAGAATTTTTGGGTTATCAACAACTACAAGTCACAGCTAAAGTTGAAGCTTTATTAATAGAAGGAAAATCGGTTGAAACTGCTGAAGCTGGTAAAGCAGTACAAATAATCTTGGATCAAACTCCTTTTTATGCTGAGTCTGGCGGACAAATTGGCGATAAGGGTTATCTGTCTGGGGATAATCTCTTAATTCGGATCGAAGATGTGCAAAAAGAGTCTAGTTTCTTTGTTCATTACGGCAAAATTGAACGAGGTACTCTTGCTGTCAATGATACAGTTAACGCAACTATCGATCGCGCTTGTCGTCGTCGTCTTCAGGCAAATCATACCGCAACTCATTTATTACAAGCTGCCTTAAAGAAAGTTGTGGATGATTCTATCTCTCAAGCAGGTTCGTTAGTGGATTTTGATCGCCTTCGTTTTGATTTTAACTGTCCCCGTGCTTTAAAACCAGAAGAAGTTCAACAGGTAGAAGATTTAGTTAATAGTTGGATATCTGAGGCACACGAAGCAGATGTAAATATTATGCCTTTAGAAGAAGCCAAAGCCAAAGGCGCGATCGCTATGTTTGGAGAAAAATACGATTCGGAGGTTAGAGTAATCGATTTTCCTGGCGTTTCGATGGAACTTTGTGGCGGTACTCACGTACATAACACCGCCGAAATTGGCATTTTTAAAATTATTTCCGAAACAGGTATTTCTTCAGGAATTAGAAGGATCGAAGCTGTTGCTGGTGCATCGGTTTTAGACTACTTAAATGTTAGAGATAAAGTAGTTAAAGAATTGTGCGATCGCTTTAAAGTCAAACCAGAAGAAATTAGCGATCGAGTTAACAGTTTGCAAGCGGAATTAAAAGTAACTCAAAAAGAATTAGAAGTAGTCAAACAAGAATTAGCTGTTGCTAAATCTGATAGTTTATTATCTCAAGCAGAATCTGTAGGTGAGTTTAAAATCTTAGTAGCAAATATGGGCGGACTCGATGCTAAATCTTTACAAGCTGCTGCGGAAAGATTGCAACAAAAATTAGGAGAATCTGCCGTTATTTTAGCTTCAATTCCTGAAGAAGGAGTAGGAGCGAACGGCCGTTCGCCCGTACATTTAGTAGCTGCTTTTAGTCAGAAAATAGTTAAAGAAAAGCAATTACAAGCAGGTAAATTTATCGGTGGTATCGCTAAAATTTGTGGTGGTGGAGGCGGTGGTAGACCAAATTTAGCACAAGCTGGCGGAAGAGATGCAAGTAAGTTAGGTGAAGCTTTGGATATAGCGAAGCAGCAATTATTTGAAAGTTTGAGTTAAATTGATTGGGTGGGTTAATTCCCACCTTTATTTAAGTAATTGATTCCACCTAAAATTGAACCGATACAAACACAGACGAGCAAAATTAATATAAAAGAGATACCAAAAGCAAAATATGATCGCGTTATAAATAACCAATCAAAATATTTTCAAAATAATCAATTGAGTAAGGATTTGGCATTG
Organism: uncultured bacterium; assembly: GCA_964562685.1. GTDB lineage: Bacteria > Cyanobacteriota > Cyanobacteriia > Cyanobacteriales > Xenococcaceae > Stanieria. Next base: position 43,656 of record CAZLUP010000025.1, on the reverse strand, counting down.
CTAAACCCCTACATTGTGATGTCAAACAATCAGGCGATCGCATTACCGAGGTTATCCTGATATAAACATAAAATTTTGAATCTATGAAATACGATCCTGATCAACATCATCGAAAATCTATCCGATTAAAAGGGTACAATTATTGTCAAGCAGGACAATATTTCATAACCATTTGTACTTATCAAAAACAATGTTTATTTGGTGAAATTATAAATGGTAAAACACAGTTAAATGAATACGGTAAAATTGCCGAATACTGTTGGCAAACAATTCCAGAACATTTTTCTAAAATTCAATTAGATTTATTTGTAATTATGCCCAATCACATTCACGGTATTTTAGTGATAACGGATAATGGTAGGGTCATGGCAATGCCATGTCCCTACCGGGGTGAATTTGGAAAACCGATCACTGGTTCATTACCAACAATTATTCGTTCGTTTAAATCTGCTGTAACTAAACAAATTAATATATTTCAAAATACACCTGGTAACAAAATTTGGCAAAAAAATTATTACGAACATATTATTCGCAACGAAAATTCATTAGCAAAAATCCGTCAATATATTCAAACTAATCCTCTTGTTTGGAAAAGCGATTGTTTGCATCCTAATAACTCTGCAAAATGGTAAATCTGAATTTTAGATAAATTATAAAATGCGATCTCGACTTTCCTGAGTATCTTGATCATAATCCTAATGTCAAAACAAGCGATCGCAATATATGTGATGAGAGCTAATTTACTCTAAATTTACCAACGCTGTTCTGTAACTGTTGGGAAATAGACAAGAGTTCTTGAAATGAATCAGACACATCGGTAGCAGAAGAAGACGTTTCCCAGACAATAGCTGCCACTTGTTGAATAGTTCTAGTAACAGTTTGACTGGTTTGAGATTGTTCTCTGGCAGCAGCAGCGATCGCTTCAACTAACTGATTAACTTCTTCACTAGTATGGGTTAACTGTTGCAGAGAACTACGAGTTTGTTTCATTAATTGACTACCAGCTAGTACTTCTTTACTACTTTCTTCCATCGCCCTAACTACTTTATCCGTTTCAGCTTGAATTTCTAAAACTAATGCTTCGATATCCGTAGCAGTTTGAGCGGATTGTGACGCTAGAGATTGTACTTCATCAGCAACTACGGTAAAACCCAAACCTTCTTCTCCTGCGCGTGCTGCTTCAATCGAAGCGTTAACAGCTAAAACGTTAGTTTGAAGAGCGATTTTACGAATTAATTCAACTGCTTTAGAAATTTTGCGAGAAGCTTTACCCAATCGTTTAACTTGTTCTTTGGTAGCGGAAGTAGTTTCTCCTAATGCTAAAATTCTTTCTACTGACTCGTTAATTGCTTGATCTCCTTCTTTAACTTTCTCATTGGCTTGTTTGATGGTGATTTCAGCCTTAGCTGCTCTATTAGCAAGAGTTTCCATCGATTTAACCATCGTTTCGATCCGATTGAGAACTACTGAAATTTCTTCTTTTTGATAGGAAGCTCCTGTTGCCAATTTAGCGATCGCATTTTCATTACGATTAGTAGTTTCTGCTACAGTTTGTGTCGCTGCTTTGACCTGACCAACAATTTTTTCTAAATTTTCAATAATTGAGTTATAAGAATTTGCTAGTAAACCTAGTTCATCATCAGTAACTGTAGCGCGAATGGTTAAATCTCCTTGATTAACTGGTTTCAGTTGTTCTTGTAATTGTTTTACTCGTCGCTGAAGTTGTTCTTTATCAATTTGTTGTTGGTTTAAAAGTTCATTAAGTTCCGCGGTTCTTTGTTCTACTTTGGTTTCTAAATTATTAAAAGAATCTCGTAATTGAAGTGCCATTTGATTAAAAGAATTAGCTAATAATCCAATTTCATCTTGACTAGAGACATCGGCTTGGTAATTGAGATTACCATTGGCTAATTCCTTGGCTGCTTTAGTAAGAGACAAAATCGGTGAGGTAATACGACGAGAAAACCAATAAACACCCAATAATAATAAAGCTGAAGAGCTTAAGCCAATGATAAAAATTTGACTAGCTAAAGCTTTTGCGCCCGCCAAAGCTTCTTTTTGATTAATTTCTGCTACTAAGGCTAGATTTTGTTCATCAATCCAACGATAGACACCAAAAACTGGTATGCCATCATGATTGATATACAAACCTTGACCATCTTGTTTAGTCATAGCAGCGTCAATAGCAAAGCTAGTTAAACCTTGAGGATATTTGTCATTTTCTGAAGCAGTTGGTGAAACAAGAGTATTTTTTTGATTCAATTGACTAATTAAATATACTTTTCCGCTTTCTGTTAGTTTAGTGTGTTCTTGAAGAATATTATTAATAGCTTCTAAATTAAGATTAACCGCCAAAACTCCGATCCGTTGTTTTGCCTGATTAAAAATTGGTGTGGCTAAGGTAGCTGTAAATTTTTTTGTAGTGGGAGATTGATAAAAAATTGGTTTAACGTTAGTTCTTTCAGTTTGAAAATAAGTAATATTATTATCCAAAGGTTGGGATTTTCCTTCTAAACTTTGGTTACTAGAAAAGGCAATAATGCCATTATTAGTAAGCAGAAAAATATCTTTTAAGTTGGGTTTAATTTTAGTTAAATTTTTAAAATATTGAGCCAGATTTTGATAAGCTACCCGAGTTTCTGGATTAGAATTTTTGGCAGTAGGATTTTTAAGTAATAATTCTGCTTGTTTACTTATTTCTGGTAATTGTGCCGATAAAAAAACATCTTGACGCTGAATTTTTAACCAATCGTCGATTTCTTCATCTTGGATTGATGCTGTAGCATTCAACCGTTCAAAAACTGATTTTTCAATAGCTTGTTTGGCTTGATTATAAGCACTTACCGCAACTACGCCTACTGTAGTTAAAGACAAGAGAGAAAAAGAAATAACTAGTTTAGATAATAAGGATTTTTGCACAGGATTCATTATTAATTTCCTTTCAGACTGAGAGCAACAAATATTTAAAACCATAAAAAAGACGTATTTTGGCTAAAATAGGCGAAATATTAGCCCGTTTTTGGGTAATCTTGTCAATCTTTTTCAATCCTCTAAAATGAAGCAGTAAAACTAGAAGTATCTGTCTACACTGGTAATAATTCCCGAAAAAGGCAGCAAACTATCATAAAGTGTTCGATATATTCTTTGATTAGATAGGGTTGACTCGAAGAAATAACCCCACGTAAGCTAAAAAAAATTCTCTTATTTAATCGCAGCGATCGCGCTTTCAACTAGATAAAAACATGAACATCCTTGTGGTGGAAGACGAACTAGAAATTGCCCAACTAATTAAACAAACTTTAGAACAAGAATCTTTTTCCTGCGAGCTTGCTCACAATGGGTTAGTTGCGTTAGAAAAGTTTCAGCAGCAGCAACCAGATTTAATTGTTTTAGATCTAATGCTTCCTGGTTTGGATGGGTTGGAATTATGTACTCGAATTCGTCAACAATCTTATGGCAAAGATCCTTACATTTTGATGTTAACTGCTAGAGGAGAAGAAATTGATCGCGTTATTGGTCTTTCTACTGGTGCAGATGATTATTTAGTCAAACCTTTTAGTCCTAGAGAATTAGTTGCTAGAGTCAGAGCTTTATTGAGAAGGAGTTTGCGTCATGGTGGTTCAACCTCTCAGATTTATCAAAGTAAGCATTTTACGCTAGATTTAGACCAACATTTAGCTACTCGACAACTCGATCAAAACTCAGAAACCTTGGATTTAACTACTTTAGAATTTAATCTTCTCGCTACTTTTATGAGTTATCCTGGTCGGGTTTGGAGTCGTACTCAACTAATCGATCAATTGTGGGGTAATGATTTTTTTGGTGATGAACGAGTAGTAGATACTCATATCAGGCGTTTACGGAAAAAAATTGAACCTGATGCTGCTCATCCTACTTTTATTAAAACAGTCATTGGTGTTGGTTATAAGTTTGAAGATTAATTTCTGATTGGTTGATTGATAATTGGTTAATGCAATATCCGCTTTGCTGAGATGCGTAGCGATCGCTTTTAAGTAGAGTAGATTAGCGATCGATGATGTTTGAATTTCAATAGTCTACCGTATCATGAAAAATCTAAATTAAAGTAAATTGTAGCGCGACGAATACCATTTTCACTACCTAAACTAGTAAGAGTCAGAGATTTTAAATGACTAAAGAAAGATTGGGCAGCAAGTTCGACTACTCTAATGATTGGTAACTTTTGCTCAAAAATTGATTTTCCTGTTTCCCAATCAAGATATACATAACCATCATTATTAGTTGGTAAAGAAGCGATCGCTTTTTTGAAGTTTGGTTGTTTTAAGATTGAAGTATGGTTGGGTTTGATCGCTTTGGTAATAGTTTCAATCGATCTAGCTAAGATGACATAGTTTTCTCGATCCGTATGCGCCCCTTTCACTTCTGCATTTAAACTAACTAATTGATTACGGGCAGTGGTTTTTAGTTTTGTCCATGCTTTAACTTGACTGTTGCCTATCTCAAAATTACCGACACTTAAACCTTGTTGAGAAGCTAAATTATCTAATTTTGCGATCGCTTCTTCCGTATTAGCAGTAGCAGTTTTTTCGGCAATTAATAACCAATCTAATCTACGATCATCTAAATCTGGTACTAAAGCTAAGGCGTATTCTCCCTGTATCCAAGTAAAAATATCTTGGGCAAAATCTATTCCTAAAGGTGTTTGTAAACTAACCAAAGTTGGATTAATAAATTGTGCCAATGGGCTATCTGGATCTAAACCATTGACAATTTTTTGCCAAAAATCATTTAAATCTACTCCTGCAACTGCCAAAATACTGTCATTCGGTAAATATTTTAAAGCTGCTACAGGTTCAGTTAAGGTAGGAATACGATCTTTTTCTCCTTCAATTCCAATCAAAGCTGTCTGTGCTATCAATCCTTGTGGATTTAAAGATAAAGTAACAGTAAGCATCTGTTCGATGTTGGGAGTAAGGGGTGTAGCGGATTTACCAACCCAAGCTGAAGCACCAGGAAGATTAAGATAAGCTAGTCCAATTCTCGGTTGTACAATCGTTTTTAAAGCATTTTGATAAGCAACAGCATGAGTAAGATTTAAATCTACTGCTTGAACACTATTAATCGCCTCTTCCAAAACTTGAGGATAATTAGCAAACAAAACAAAATCACCAATGACAGCACTTGCCCACACCTTGGGTTGCTGAGAATTCTGCTTTTGCCGTTGATAAATTAAATTAACACCCTGATACTGTTCAAATGCCAAATCTACTTTATTTGCGATCGCTTGTTGGGAATAAGATAGTTGTAAAAACTCCTTAGCTAATTCTCTGTCTTTAGTTGCGATCGCCAAAAGATAACCAGGTTGTACACCATTAGCTTCATTGCGGTCATAATCCAATGATGTCACAGCAACTGTAACTTCTTCTCCTAACCAAGGTCGAAGATCTCGCTCATAATCTAAACCCGTTTTTGCTAATAAGTTGTTTTTTAGTTCTTGCCATTCTTGATGAGACTGTCTGCGTTGAGAAATAGGAACAGTTAATTGACTCAAAGATTCTAGTTTTTCTGGATTAGCTAGCAGTGATACCATAACTGGGGCTTGTTTTGGAACAAATACTGCTGCTGAAGGATAAGTTATTACTCCACCTCCCAACAAATTCAAAGGACTTTGAGAGAAAATCCAATACCAGCTAGTTACCGCAAGCAAACTAAAGGTGACTGCAACGAATGCTAAAGTTAAAAATAAAAAACGGGATTTCATGGACTAACAGAACTCAAAATTAGCAAATATAGCTCCGATTGATCATATCAAGAATCTTGTAGCAGGAATCGGTAGATAATTTGTGCTTTGTTTAGCAGCAACCTAGACTTAAAAATTTTGTAAATTAACAATTAATCAAACAAATATCAAATCATGGCAAGCAATGTACTACTACTCTTCTATTCCAGCAATTACTGTTGAAGAACTAGCCTTACAATTAGCAGATCGAGATGAATCTTTACAATTAATCGATGTTCGAGAAATTGAAGAAGTAGAGATTGCTTCACTTGAAGGTTTTCAAGTTTTACCCTTAAGTCAGTTTGCTCAATGGGAAGAGTTAATCAAAACTCAATTTTCTCCTGAAGCAGAAACAATTGTCATGTGCCATCATGGTATGCGTTCTGCTCAAATGTGCCAATGGTTAATTAATCAGGGTTTTACTAACGTTAAAAATGTTACAGGAGGAATTGATGCTTATTCCCAGATGATCGATCCAACTATTCCTCGTTATTAGAAAATTTATTGATTTCATAGTCTAGCTAGAAGTCTGAAGGCAGTAGATATTATATATTACGTTCTACTGATAACTGGTGTACAGACGCGATATATCCCGTCTCTGATATTACCACCACAATCGTATCTATTACTTTAGGACATTTTCAGAAAACGGCACAGAGGTTATACTTAACAAAAAATTTAGAATATATCCCTTAATAAAAACTATTTTTTTCTCGATGTCTCATCAATTTAATTTGAATGAAAGATCTCAGAATATACTTAAAGCTACGATTCAGCATTATATAGCTACCGCAGAGCCAGTAGGATCAAAGACTTTAGTAGAAGAATACGGCTTTAATATTAGTTCGGCGACCATCCGTAATATTATGGGCAGGTTAGAAGAAGCTGGACTTTTATTTCAACCCCATACTTCTGCTGGGAGAATTCCTTCAGATTGGGGTTATCGAATCTATGTCGATCGCTTAATTAATCCTGATGAAATTTCGAGCAAACAACTAGAGCAATCTTTGTACCAAAAATTACAATGGGAAAGAGTAAGTTTTGAAAACTTATTACAAAGAGCAACCAAAATTTTGGCTGCTTTGAGTGGTTATATTGCTTTAATTACCTTTCCTCAAAATCCAAGCGATAGTTTACGTCATCTTCAGCTAGTTTATTTGCCTTCAGGACAGATCATGCTGGTGATTGTGACTGATTCTTATCAAACTCAGTCAGTATTAGTAGAATCATCCTTATTAAACACCGAACAAGAACCCTTGGATGAAGAATTAATCGAAAGTGAATTACAAATACTGTCGAATTTTCTCAATCAAAAACTCAAAGGACAAACTTTGATGCAAATAGCTTCTTTAGATTGGGAGAAAATTGACCGTGAATTTGTTCAATATACTGGGTTTATCAAAATTATTGCTAAAGAGTTACATCGCTTAGTCAAGCCGAATAATTCTACTCCGATAGTTATTCATGGTGTGGCGGAAGTTTTACGCCAACCAGAATTTTCTCAACTGCAACAAGTACAAACACTACTGTATCTGTTGGAAGAAAAACAAGAACAACTTTTTCCTGTCATTTTTACTATTCCCCAATTAGCTAATGATTCCAAACGAGTGGCAGTTACTCCGCCTTCTCACGGCGGAGATGGCACACACCGGCGTTCCCCGGTCAAAATAAAAATTGGTTCAGAAAACCCCCTCGAACCGATGCGGATTTGTACTTTAGTGGCAGCTAACTATTATCAAGATGATACCCCAGTTGGTAGTGTTGGTATTATTGGTCCAACCAGAATGCTTTATCAAAATGCGATCGCTCTTGTCGAAACCACTGCGGACTATCTTTCTGACGCTCTTAGTTAGCAATGATCGACCTCAAAATTTTTCTTGGCAAAAAAAGTGTTGACAGTCACAAAAATATTAGTTATATTTAGAAACGTTGCAACTCCGCAAGCCCCCATCGTCTAGTGGCCTAGGACACCTCCCTTTCACGGAGGCGACAGGGATTCGAATTCCCTTGGGGGTATTAACTAAAACTGATAACTAGTTTTTTATTCTAATATTGTTTTAATAGAATCAAATATCTGGCTCAACTTTAAAATGATGTTATTGAGATTGAATTTAAGGGAACTATAAGAATAAAGAAAAAAATTTAAATCGATTCCCTTTCAATAATCACTACATTAAGTAAGCTAATGGGTCAATTTTTAAAACAAACCTTTGCTAGTCTGATTGGTAGTCTAGCTGGATTATTTCTGTTCTGTGGTTTGGGAATTAGTGGATTAGCTTGGTTGCTAATTACAGCTACTTTACCCGAAAAAGAGTTACCCGTACAAGGTAAATCCGTATTAGTTTTCGATCTTGCTACAGAGATTAGAGATTCGCAGCTTCCTACTAATTTACAACAAGTGATCGCTGGAGAACGTCAAAGTACGATGACTTTGCGTCAAGTTTTACAATCTCTTAAGAAAGCAACCAAAGATCCACAGATTGTTGGTCTTTTTTTAGACGGTAGCAAAGAAGGAAGTGGAGATAGTGGTTATGCAACCTTAGCTGAAGTCAGGACTGCTTTAGAAAAGTTTCGTAGTCATGGCAAAAAAATTATTGCTTATGATGTTAGTTGGAGTGAAAAGGAATATTATCTAGCTTCGGTGGCGGATGAAGTGATTTTAAATCCGATGGGAATGATTGAACTGAATGGTTTAAGTTCTCAACAGATGTTTTTCAAGGAAGCTTTGGAAAAGTATGGCATTGGGGTTCAGGTAATTCGCGTCGGAGATTATAAAGGGGCGGTTGAACCTTATACCAGAACAAATTTTAGTACTGAAAATCGCGAACAAACTCAAGCTTTACTGTCTAATATCTGGCAAAAATTCCTTACTAATGTGGGAGAGAGTCGCAATATTACACCTCAACAGTTACAAACAATTGCTGATACACAAGGTTTGGTTAATCCAGCCGAAGCGAAACGATCGGGATTAATCGATCGCGTCGCTTACTATGATAATGTGGTTGCGGATTTAAAAACATTAACAGGTGAAAAGGGCAAACAAGAACTATCTTTTAGACAAGTTAATTTAAGCAGTTATCTTGCCAATAAAGCTGAAACTACAGAAGAATCTGTTTCTCAACCTCAAATTGCGGTAATTTATGCAGAAGGTTCGATTGTGGGTGGAAAAGGTAGTATCGAACAGATTGGTAGCGATCGCTTTGTGAAAGATTTACGTCAATTGCGGGAAGATAAAAATGTCAAAGCAATTGTGTTACGAATTAATAGTCCTGGTGGTAGTGCCACCGCTTCAGAGATTATTTTACGAGAAATTGTCTTAACTAAAGCCAAAAAACCAATCATTGTTTCGATGGGAAATATGGCTGCTTCTGGTGGTTATTGGATTTCTACTGGTGCAAGTCAAATTTTTGCGGAGGAAAACACGATTACTGGTTCGATTGGTGTGTTTGGTTTATTACCAAATATTCAAAAAATCGCTAATAATCATGGTATTACTTGGGATACTGTCAAAACGGCGAAGTTTGCTGATACAGATTCTCCTACTCGTCCTAAAACCAGTCAGGAATTAGCTATTTATCAAAAATCAGTTAATCAAACTTACGATCTATTTTTAAATAAAGTAGTGGAACACCGTCATCTTTCCCGTGATAAAGTCCAAGCAATTGCCCAAGGTAAAGTTTGGTCGGGTACAGAAGCTCATAAAATTGGGTTAGTAGATCGCATTGGTGGTTTAGAAGCTGCGATCGCTTTTGCAGCCGAAACAGCTAAACTAGGAGATAATTGGCAATTACAAGAATATCCTCAACAACGGAATTTAGAATCAGAAATTTTAGACAGATTACTGCAAGTGCAAGTATCAGAACAATTAACTTCTCTTGACCCGATTACCGTTGAATTCCTCAAGTTTAAACAAGATTTAGCCGATTTTCAAACTTTAAGCGACCCAAAAGGGGTTTATGCGAGATTACCATTTAATTTTAATTTTGATTAAACTAAGTTTACTTCATAACCTCAATTAAAATAATCATTATTGGCATGAATTGGTTAGCTCATCTTTTATTAGCCAAACCTGTTTATAGTTCTTTTGGTAATTATTTAGAGCAAATTCCGCCAAGAGCTAGTCTAATTATTAGGAGAATGATCCAAGAAGATTGGTTAGGTTCTTATCAAAGTTTTTGGGGGATTGAAAATACTCTACAACGAATTTCTTGGAGAATCACTAGACGGACTAATTGTTGTTGCAATTTAACGCCTGCTATTAATGAACTTAAGCAACAATATTTTGAATTTGAGCAAGATTTTAAAGAATTTTTTCCTCAATTAACTAGACATATTCAGAGTTGGAATTTAAATCATTGACTATACTTAAGCCTGACCAAATTAAATCTTTTGGGTTACTGTTAATAATTATTTTGATCGCTGCTGTATTGAGAATTTTATTTCTCGATCAAGCCCCTAATACTTTTTCTACCGATGAAGTTTCTAATGGTTACGATGCTTATTCTATTTTCCAAACTGGACGCGATCGCTATGGTCATTTTCTGCCAATTTTATTAACAGGATTCAATGATTCTCGCGAGTCTTTATACGTTTTTTTTAATATTCCTCTAATTCAATTATTTGGTTTAAATGAATTTAGTGTCAGGTTGCCTTCAGCTATAGCAGGAGTTTTAACTGTTCCTGTTTTATATTATTTAGCCCAGGAATGTTTTAATAATAAAAAAATATCTTTAACTGCTGCCTTATTATTTGCTTTTAGTCCTTGGAGTATTTTTTATAGTCGTCTAACTTTTCATGCCAATTTATTACCATTATTTTTTTGTTTATCCTTACTATTTTTTCTTAAAAGTTTTCGACAACCTAATTATTTACTTCTCAGTAGTTTTTTGTTTAGTTTAAGTCTGTATACTTATGCTTCAGCCAGAGCCTTTATTCCCTTATTTATGCTCGGATTAACAATTATTTTTTGGAAAAGATTATGGGAAATTAAAACTCAAACTTTTATAGCGATCGCAATATTTTTACCAATATTTTTATTCTTCTTGTCTTTATGGCTTGCTCCTGGTGGCATGGCAAGGCTTGAAGAAACTGGCATAGAAACTAATATTTTTATGCTTTTGGTTAATTATATATCCCATTTTGAACCAGTTTTTTTATTTATTCATGGAGATTGGAACGAACGTCGCAGTGTGACAACTTGGGGAGTAGGACAACTACATTTATTTGAATTAGTTACAGTAATTATAGGAGTTTTAGCCCTTAAGAAAAAAACAGACCGAATTAGTAAAATATTATTTTTGTGGTTATTTCTTTATCCTATCCCTGCTGCTTTAACTGAACCTCAGCACGCTATTCGCGCTATTGTTGGTATTCCAGTATTTAGTTTATTTTCAGCTTATGGTTTGTGGCAAATTCCAAGTTTATTGAATACAAATCAACGAAAAATCTTTAAATTTATTGCTCCTTTAATAATAACTATTAGTTTTATTTTTTCCTTAAAAGCTTATTTTAATTTTTCTCAATATAAAATTCCCAATACTTCTGCTGAACACTGGCAATATGGGATGAAAGAAGCTCTGACTTATGCAGAAAATAGTAACTATAGTTGTGTGTTGATGAGCAATACTTTTAAACGAGTCAATATGTATATTATTTTTTATACAAAATATCCACCAGCCCAATATCAACTTTCACCAGCCGATCCAGAAGCAAAATATTTTACAGAAGATTATACTTTGGGTAAATATACAATTACTGATATCGCTCAACCTAAAAATTTTTCTGGCAAATGTTTATTTATTATTAATCCAGAAGAATTAGAAAAATTGAGTCAAATTTATCCTGTTTGGCAAGAATTAAAAAGTATTAAAACTCCTGAACCAGATAACAAAGAAAAAATTAAATTAATTGAAGTGGGAACTTAGGATAATTAGAAGAAAATCAAAATAGCTTTTGCCATTTTCTTCATTTTTGATGCTGTATTTAGGAAAATTACCTCAGACATTAGTTTTCAAACAGGCTAGATACAACATGATTTAGAATACAATCAAACCTTAGAAGTTGATGGTAGTCGTCCCATCGATCCAAGCGAGATTGAAGTACAAAAAGTTAGAGATATAGATGGAAAACGCCCTGTCGTTGAAGATAGCTTTAAAGTTAAAAAAACTCTAAATGTAGACGGAAACAGACCAATTACTTCAAATAATCAGAATATTAATCAAAAAGATGACGATATAGTCGATTAGTATTACATCCTGTTGAAATAGACTAACGTCAGTTCGGGTTAAAAACCTTTTGGCATCAATAATTATCAGGTGTTTATCAACTTGCAATTAAGCTAATTTACGGTACTGGCTTGCTTTTGACTGAAGGTTTGTAAGAGCGAAACTGTCAAGAAAAACACTCTGTCCATACTCTTTCTCAACAAAAAGTTGGGAAAACCTTAAAATTTTTGGCAGAATCTTGAGGTTTACTGGGTAAAAAGGTGTAACTACCGTACCTTTGACACGAAAGCTTCTTATTTGTGTCTGTGTTACCATGCAGTTGCACGAAGAAGTAAATAAAAATTAATTTGTAAAATTCCTTTTTGTGCTTGTTTAATCCGAAAAATTTCACTTTCATTAGTAGATTTTATTTAATTAAGCTGTTTGGTATCTAAATTGCATATTTGATTATTAGTTCTGCCTTCTGCTTTTTTCCAGTCAAATTTGAGTTAAAGCCTCACAAAAATAATCAAAAAATCTTTTATTTCTAACTCAGGAGCTTAGTATGATTGCTTCTAACTGCAAAATCGGTATTATTGGTGCAGGTTCATCTGGTATATATTTAGCTAGTCTACTGGCTCATCAAGGATACCAAGTAGATGTGTTTGAAAAATCATCTTATCCTCGTACAGATGGTTGTGGTATCTTATTGATTTCCAATGGATTGGAAGCACTCCGTCAAGGCAACCCAGAACTTTGCCAAAAAATCATGGATTCTGGGGTAATAGTTCGTAATTTCGAGTTTCGTAATCTCAAAGGTAAATTAGCTAATTCTGAATCTCCCCAATATTCAGCTAATCAATTGCCAGGAATGTTGATTCATCGTAAGGCAATTTTAGAAACTTTACTGGAATTTTTACCTTCAGAGTGTCTTCATTTAGACTCTCAACTTCAATCAATTAGTCAAACTGAAAAC
>CAZLUP010000025.1:0-30619 GCA_964562685.1 uncultured bacterium | reverse complement strand
TTCAGAGTGTCTTCATTTAGACTCTCAACTTCAATCAATTAGTCAAACTGAAAACGAAGTAACCGCCTACTTCGGTAATGGAAGTAAATGGACAGGAGATTTATTAGTTGGTGCTGATGGTCTTTTTTCTCAGGTACGAGAATACGTTGTTCCCAATGTCAAACCATTTTATTTAGGCGATCTCGTTTGGCGAGGAGTAGTTGCAGATGATACTTTTTGTACCAACGGGAATTTTATTGTTTATATTCGTGGTCGGGGTATTTATGCAAATTTCTTCGATCTTGGTAATGGTTTAACTCATTGGGGCTTTTTTGTAGAACAAGAAAAAGACGAACAAGAACGTTCTCCAAATATTCCCATTCCTCCTCAAGAACTTGCCAAATTACCGATTGATGCAAGAACAGTAATTGCTTCTACTCCACCAGAACAAATAGTAACTCGCTTCTCTTACGATATCGATCCTTTACCACAATTGTATCAAGGCAGAATCTTATTAATTGGCGATGCTGCCCATGCTAAAAGTCCTACTCGTGCTAGAGGTATGACTGCTGGGTTAGAGGATGGTTTAGCTTTGTCTCGATTTTTTGCTTCTAGTGCTGATATTCCTGAAGCGTTAGCCCGTTTTGAAGCAGAAAGGAAACCTATTGTCCACGAATATCAACGGACAAGTCGTAAGCAAAGTTTAACTATCGGTCGTCTTCACAAGCAAGGAAAAGGAGCAGCGTAGTTTAAAAGTCAAAAGTTAAAATTAGCAATGAAGGTAAATAAAATGGCTCAATTTCAGCAAAATACTCTACCTTTTCCTACCACTGCAACAGGAGAGTTGATTATTCCTGGGGTTAGTTATAACGAATTCAACGTACCATTTGCTTTTCTATACAATTGCGGGACTTGGGAAGGGACTGCCAAACGAGTCAATCGCGCAGGAGAGTTGATAGATGAACATTTGGTTCGCGTCAAAATTGAAGTTGAAGATTCTTCGTATGTTCAAACTAACACCGTCCGCATTAATACGCCGAGAGAAGTAACTGCTCAATATTTTGGTAATTTTACTGAAGGTAAGCTGGTTTTTCCCCTAACAGATGAAGTTTATACTTTAGGAGGTGAAAAGGCATCAGGATTTTCAGGAATTGCTTGGGCTGTTACTGATGATCTGATTGTTTATCGTGGTAGTAGAACGATACAAGGTTGTAAAACGTACTATAACGAATTGATCGCTTTAGTTGACCAAGATCATCGAGTTAGAACAACTCAGGTTTATGAAGATGGAGTTTATAATTTGGTCACTATGATCGAAGAAACCAAGGTTGAGAAGTAATTTTGACGGGGAGCAACAGTGACGTTGAGTCGCCATGTTCAATTCCCGTGTTGACAAACAATCAACTTTTAGTAGATTTCTTGAACAAGATTAAGACTTAAGGTTGATCTTGTCGAACTATACAATATGTAACTGATGAGTAATCAACCAGAGGAACGAGACACAATTAACATTGATGGTCATCGTCCCATAGATCGTAGTGACATTACAGTTAAAGAAACTTTAGATATCGATGGCAAGCGTCCTATTGTAGCAAGCAAGAGGTTCACTCCCTTCGGTCGCGGTCTCGGCAAAGCCGAGGCGCGTTGCGATCGCTCTGTGGTAGATACTCTAGATATTGATGGGCAGCGTCCGATTACTAATAGTGATTTAGATTACGACCAAACTCTAGAAGTTGACGGTACTCGTCCAATCGATCCAAGTGAACTTCAGGTTAAAGAAGTTATGGAAATAGACGGGCAACGTCCGATTGTTGCGGATAGTTTTAAAGTTGAAGAAACCCTCGATATTGATGGCAATCGACTGATCGCTTCTAATAATGATAGTAATACTGAAATCAATAACGATCTAGTAGATTAATCTTCAATATCCAATTGGCTATTGGCTATTAGCTCTTAGCTGTTAGCTATTTTCTATTCGCTCTAACTGTGCTAAGTAACCATTTGAAAAATCTCGTTATCATAAAGGTTTCAGGCTAATTATTGGAGATGTCTAGGCAAAACTTGTAGAATTTTCAATGATCGCCGACAGGCTAATTTTCAGTCTTAAACCAATCAAAATTTAGCAATGACAACTACACCTCTTTCCCCTAATCAATCAACTACTCAACTTCCTGATCAATTTGGACGTTTTGGTATTTATGGCGGTAAGTATGTTCCAGAAACTTTGATGCCAGCTTTGGCAGAGTTAGAAACAGCTTATAATCGCTACAAAAATGATTCTGAATTTCAGCAACAATTACAAGCTTTATTAAAAGATTATGTTGGTCGTCCCAGTCCGCTTTATTTTGCCGAACGTCTAACTCAACATTATGCCAAACCAGATGGTACGGGCGCACAAATTTATTTTAAAAGGGAAGATTTGAACCATACGGGAGCGCACAAAATTAACAATGCTCTTGCTCAAGCTTTGTTGGCAATTCGTATGGGCAAAAAGCGAATTATCGCTGAAACAGGTGCAGGACAACATGGAGTTGCTACAGCTACAGTTTGCGCCCGTTTTGGCTTAGAATGTGTGGTTTACATGGGTGTACAGGATATCGAACGCCAAAAGTTAAATGTGTTTCGGATGCGTTTGTTGGGTGCAACAGTACAACCAGTCTCGGCGGGAACTGGTACGCTTAAAGATGCCACCTCAGAAGCGATTCGAGATTGGGTTACTAATGTAGAGACTACTCATTATATTCTCGGTTCAGTTGCTGGTCCCCATCCCTATCCAATGATGGTGAGAGATTTTCATGGGGTAATTGGCACAGAAACTCGTCTGCAATGTCAGGAAAAATGGGGTGGTTTACCAGATATTCTGATAGCTTGTGTTGGTGGTGGTTCTAATGCCATGGGATTGTTTTATGAATTTGTTAAAGACCCTACTGTAAGGTTGATTGGGGTTGAAGCAGCAGGAGAAAGTATTGAATCTGGCAAACACGCTGCTACTTTAACTAAAGGTAGTCCAGGAGTTTTGCATGGGGCAATGAGTTATTTATTGCAAGATACTGACGGACAAGTGGTAGAAGCTCATTCGATTAGTGCAGGATTAGATTACCCTGGTGTAGGACCAGAACACAGTTATCTTAAAGACAGCAATCGCGCTGAATATTATAGTGTGACTGATGCCGAAGCAGTAGCAGCTTTTCAACGAATATCTCAGCTAGAAGGAATTATTCCTGCTTTAGAAACTTCTCATGCTTTTGCTTATTTAGAAAAGTTATGCCCTCAATTAGAAGGTAGTCCTCGCGTAGTGATTAATTGTTCTGGTCGAGGAGACAAAGATGTCCAAACAGTAGCCAAATATTTGGGCAATTTAGATTTTTGATAACAAAATTATTAATTGGGGGAATGATTTAAAAGCAAGTAATGATTATGTTTAAGCCAAAAGTTGCTTGCTTTTCCTCTAATCAGAATTTACCGTAATGTTAAGAAAAAAATATATTAAGCAATTATTAATCTCGGTAAGAACTAGTAAGTTTATCGGCAACTTTGCCATATTTTTAAGCTTGATATTTACTAATTGTTTAGTTGGTGAAGCTGCGGAGTTAACTCCATCTGAACAGTCGTTGATAGCTGTTAATATCGAGCAGAATGATTTTGCTAACGAATTGGAAAAATTAGTACACCAACAAATTAATCAATATCGTCAGTCCTTAAATTTATCACCCCTACAACTAGACCCTCTAATTAGCAAACAAGCGAAAATCCATAGCGAAAATATGGCACAAGGAATAGTGCCTTTTAGCCACGATGGTTTTGAACAAAGAGTTAAAGCTTTAGATGACTCGATTAAGTATCGCCGTGTAGCCGAAAATGTTGCTTATAATCAAGGTTATAGCGATCCTGTTGGTCAAGCAGTACAAGGTTGGCTCAATAGTTCCGATCACCGTCACAATATTGAAGGTAATTATGACTTGACTGGTATTGGTGTAGCTAAAAACGCTCGCGGTGAATATTATTTTACACAACTGTTTATACTAAAACGTTAGTTAAGGAGGGAGTTGTGATGAGTATGGATAATTTTCAAGTTTGTGAACGGGATCTAAATGATGCTATCTTAGAACGTTATTTGACTGCTGACGCGATCGCTGTTGATACAGAAACGATGGGATTGGTATTAGGACGCGATCGTTTGTGTTTAGTGCAACTATGCGATCCTAATGGTTATGTTACGGCAATTCGGATTGCTTTGGGACAAACAGAAGCACCTAATTTACAGAAGTTATTGGAAGCAGAACAAATTACTAAAATTTTTCATTATGCTCGGTTTGATGTTGCTCAATTTGAATATACTTTTGGAATCAAGACTAAACCAATTTTTT
The DNA here is from genome assembly GCA_964562685.1 of uncultured bacterium. Taxonomy (GTDB): domain Bacteria; phylum Cyanobacteriota; class Cyanobacteriia; order Cyanobacteriales; family Xenococcaceae; genus Stanieria. The sequence continues at coordinate 26,273 of CAZLUP010000025.1, read as the reverse complement.
GTACCAAAATTGCCAGTAAGTTATCCCGTACTTATACTTCTAATCATGGTTTAAAAAACTTAGTTTTGGAGTTAACAGGCGTAGAATTAGATAAAACTGCTCAAAGTTCCGATTGGGGTAATGCTCAAAATTTATCAGCTAAACAACTTAGTTATGCTGCTAATGATGTACGTTACTTATATCAATTAAGAGAAAAATTGATTGATATGTTGAAGCGAGAAGACCGCATCGATTTAGCACAACAATGTTTTCAGTGTATTCCCGTATTGGTGGCGTTAGATATTCAACGCTACGAGAATATTTTTGAACATTAAGTTTTTGCTTGATTGTTTAGCTTAAAAATTAATTTTTATTGGTCAACGTACTAATTTCAGTACGTTTTTTTTTGGGGAATTTAATCAAATTGGCATAAATTAGTGAATCTACGTAGTAATTATGTTTAGAGTGCATAGTTCAAAATTTATTAACAATTAATAACAATTGAGATATTTCTTGCTCTCATTAAAGTGAAAACCGCTACCTCAACATTATTGATCTACATATCATGAAGGGTCATAATAGCAAGTTTAATTTGTCAGTTTAACTGTATGACTTTTGATGATTTAGCTGGTCTAACCAGAGGATGATGTAGTTTAAAAAATACTTTATCCAAGCTTCATCTGAATAAAAATTAAGTAAATTTTCGGAAAAACTGGCTACATTTTTGCTATAAAATCTGGTATATTCTCTGAAAGAATAAAACTTAATTTTCATTATTAATTTATTTTATTTTTACAGGCTATAGCCATGAAAACATCCTTAGTAGTTTTGACAACTATTACTTCTTTGTTGTTCGCAGTAAATTCAAACGCGCAACCAACTAATATTCAAAATGACCAAACTAAAATTGCTAACCCCAACAATATCTGTAGTTTATTTTCCCAAGAATATAAACTCGAAGAACACAATGTTGATGCGCCTTCTCCCGTAAGAACATTAGCCGACCAAACCAACAATAATGTTGAGGTTAGTATTGCTGAAACGGAACTTTATCACAAATTAGGGCTTACTCAAGAATTAGATGGGAGCTATGGTTGTATGGCAAAAGATCCCAATAATTCTAATCGTAAATATACGGTATTTAAAGTTAAGAAAGTTGGTGATGTTTTAGTAGTTTCTAGCTTTTTAGAAAATGGTGAATTTCTCCCTGGACAAGAAAAAGCTACTACCGATTTCTTTTTAGAAATGATTGATTTTTATACAGAGATTCCTAGTAATTACTACAACGGCATTCAACGTTATTTTCAAGAATTTTATCAACGTATCGCCGATGGTCGGATTCCAACTTCTAGCGATCGCACTTATCCTATTGATGAACCTGAAAAGCTCGTGGTTATTTATCACGAACTAAATGGAGAATTACCAGGAAAAGCAATTTCTTTAAACATTCCTTTACACCAAAAATAAGGCTAATTTTTTTGATTATAGAATCCAGTCAAAACATTAACATTCAACTTTTTTAGTGATTATTTTTTATTTAAATCTAATTTTATTTAATTTATTAATTATTTTAATTTTCCCCGAACTAAGCTGAATTGTCATGAAAAATATTACTTCTAAAATTGCCTCAGTACTATTATTCACTACTGCTCATCTGTTTAGTTGGACAGATGTTGCCATGGCACAATTACGTCTTGGAACAGGAATTCAACCAGGTTTAGAAGAATATTTATTAGAATACCAACTTCAGGGACTTCCTTTAGAAAGACTTCGTGGTATTAGTGGTTGTACAGTTGGGTTTGGTGCAGGTTGTAATAAAACTGGTAGTTTACTTCAACAAATTATTCAACAACAGACTGGACGTAGTTATCAAGACCTATTAGTTGAATCTGCGGGTGGATTAAATAATTATTTGCGATTTCAACAATTTTATCCCAATAGTTCGGCAATTTCCTCTGCACCCTATAGTTCTTTTTGGCGTAATCACGATTCTTCAATTCTAGACAGCTATAAAAATTCAGGAATAGGACAGTTAAATTCTAATAACGTCGCTAACTTGCGAGAAGTTCTACGTGGTTTTCGTTATGCACCTGTTACTCGTGGCAATAACAATCTTAACCTTCGTGATGGATTAATTGGACTTAAAACTGCCTATGGACGAACTTTAATCGAAGAAGCTCTAAAAATACCAGATATAGAACAAAAAATTACTGCTTTTGGTTTAAGTAAAGAAGAAACCGCTTATCATTTACAACAGTTTCGTCAAGCTAAAGCAGCTTTAAATACAGATAGCTCTGAAACCATTAATCAATCTTTATATAATATTCTTAGTAATCCCTATAGTAATATTCCCGCCGAATTAAATCGTCCTGAACTTGGGATTGCTCAATCAATGGAAAGGATTAGCGGTATTACTCAAGAGGGCGATTTCGTTGCAGACGCAGTTGCAGAAGAAGAATTTATGGTTAGTGAGATTGCGCTACCTACTTCTTCAGATATTTTAGTTGAGGTAACTAACAAGACTCCAGTTTATGTAGCAGCAGGAGTAGGAGGACTGACAATATTAATTTTATTGTTAAGTTTAGGTAGTGATGATGCTAATACTCAAGTTGCTGATAGCCCTAGCACTACCAATTCTACTCCTCCCAGTCAGGTGATTGATACTGACGATTTTTATTCTCCAGTTAATCCGATTGACAATCCTATTTTTAATCAACCCAAAAGTGTTTCAAGAATTCCTGAACCAAATCAGACAACTTCATTAATTATTTTGGCAGCTTTAATCTTATTTTTCTCCCGTAAACGAATCAAGTTTAATGGTAATCATTAATTTGTTTTAGTTCTAATCCTTGTTCAAAGATGGCATCGATGGGTAACATTTGACCGTCAATTGTCATAAATTTATGGTCTTTAGTTGCCCGAATCACTGAACCATTATCTAGAGTGTATTCAAAAATTGCTTGTTCACCACGGTTATGCCATTGTGCGATCGCTTGAGTATAAATAAAACCGTTGTGATCAACAGTATAAACTGTACATTCAATCTGTTCTGTGACAATTTTACCAATCGGCATTGCTCCATATTCTACTGTTAATATTTCTGTGTCATAACTAAGACAATATTCAGCAAAATCGAGCATTTGTTTAAATAAATCTTCGGCGGTTTCTTTGCTTACTCCATTCTTAGTTGAACCATCGATAAATTTCTCTTTATGCTTCTGCATTTCTGAAACTTTCTTTTTACCCATCGCACGACGGAGTAAATCTGCTTCACCGAGACTGTATCCAGCTAAATCTTGTGCCATCTTCATAATTTGCTCTTGATAAACTAAGACGGCATAAGTTTCTTTTAAAATTGGTTCTAATAATTTGTGATCGTATTTAATTGGTTCACGACCGTGTTTACGATTAATAAAAACTGGAATTAAACCTGCATCTAAAGGCCCAGGACGATAAAGAGCTAAAATAGAAGAAATATCTTCAATCCCTGAAGGTTTTAAGTCTCTAACAATCTGGCGCATCCCTTCCGATTCTAATTGAAAAATTCCTTCTAAATCTCCTTTTTCTAACAGCTTGTGAGTATTTTTAACATCTTCTGGTAACTTTTTACTCGTGCCTTTTTCCAGAATTTTTAAAGCTTTAATTTCTTCCAAAGGTAATTGATCTAAATCTAATTCAATACCTTGATTTTGCTTGATCAAATCGGCAGTATTTTTAATCGTAGTAAGATTTTTTAAGCCCAAAAAGTCCATTTTTAATAGACCGAGGGATTCTAAATCTTCCATAAAATATTGAGTAATTACTGCACCATCATTGTTGCGTTGTAACGGGACAATCTCATCCAAACGTTGAGAAGAAATCACTACCCCTGCTGCATGAACACCGAAAGTTTTATTCGTACCTTCGATGCGAATTGCCATATCTATCCAATGCTTAACCGTAATTGTACCTACTTCTTCTCCGCGATCGCTATAAACTATCACACTTTCACTGTCATAAGCTTGTTTAAATTTTGGTTCGGGACTCTCCTCGGAAATCATCACTTTTAACTTAGCAGGTTTTCCTCTCGCCACAGGAATTAATTTCGCTAAACGATCCGCATCAGCAAAGCTTACTCCGAGTACCCTACCCACATCTTTTAAAACAGCTTTAGATGTCAAACGGTTAAAAGTGATAATTTGGGCAACATTCGCTTCCCCATATTTACTAGTAACATATTGAATCATTTCATCCCTGCGATCAATACAAAAATCGGTATCAATATCAGGCATTGATTTTCGCTCGGGATTGAGAAAACGTTCAAATAATAAACCGTGATGAACTGGATCTATATTCGTTATTTTTAGGCAATAAGCAACTAAAGAACCTGCTGCACTACCGCGTCCTGGCCCTACAGGAATACCTTTTTCTCTAGCGTGTTTAATATAATCCCAAACCACTAAAAAGTAAGTAGAAAATCCTTTTTCCTGCATTACCTTTAGTTCTTCTTCTAATCTTTTTTTGTAGGTTGGTTCGACTTCAGAAAGATGACGGCACTTAAGTCTTTCGAGTAATCCTTTCCAAGTAATTTCTTCTAAATAACTATCAGGTGTATGTCCTGGAGGTACGGGATAATCTGGAATCCTAGGTTCACCTAAAATATCATAAGGTTTAATTTTTTCCGCAACTTCTAAAGTATTATTAATCGCTTCTTCGATGATTTCATCAGCTAAATGATCGCGGAATAACAACTTCATTTCTTCGGCAGATTTTAAATATTCTGTTCCGCTATAACGCAATCTTTTTTCATCAGTAATTCTTTTGCCTGTTAAGATACATAAAAGTGCATCGTGGGCTTCAACATCGTAACAAGAAATAAAATGAGAATCGTTAGTAGCGACAATTTTAATTCCTAATTCACGAGCAATTTTAACGAGTTCTGTATTGACAATTCGGTCTTCTTGAGAACCATGATCTTGAATTTCTAAATAATAATCATCACCAAAAACTTCTTTATACCATTTCGCTACGTTTCTTGCCCTTTCTAAATCATTAGCTAAAATCGCTTGCGGAACTTCTCCACCTAAACAAGCACTAGTAACAATTAATCCTTCATGATACTGTTGCAATAACTCTTTATTAATACAAGGACGAGCAAAAATTCCTTTCCCTTGAAACCCTTTCAGATGGGAAAGAGTAGTTAGTTTAGTTAAATTTCGATAGCCTTGAGTATTCTTTGCTAAAACAACCTGATGATATTTTTTGTAGCGTTGACTTTTATCTTCAATATCAGTGGCATTAATAATATACATTTCGTTGCCAATAATTGGCTTAATACCTTTATTCCGACAAACCTTAATTAATTCGATCGCACCATACATCACTCCATGATCGGTTAAAGCGATCGCGGGCATTCCTAATTCTATCGCCCGATCTATCATTTGGGGAATTTGGGATGCGCCATCAAGTAGGCTGTAGTCGCTGTGAATGTGTAAACCGACAAAAGACATAATTGTTTGAGAAGAAGAAGTTTGTTATTGTAGCAACGATTTTTGAACTACAGAAGAAATATTTCCTAAAAACTTATTAATTTAGTGCTATTGTACTATCAATTTAAATTCAAGACACACAAACAGAAATATAGAATCTTCTGGATTTATTTCGTCAATTTTTTGCTCTTGGTAGGATCGAACTGCCGTTGACTGGGGATCATTACTACATCAATTAATTCCCGTACCATAAAATGTCACTTTTAAAACAAATAATAAAAAAAAAGTATCTATAATAAGACTAGTCTGTAAAACTCTAATTGGACAAAACCACACTATGAGTCTAGTCAAGGGCATTTCTATCAAACCGCTACAATCAATTCAAGGAGGAATGGCAGAGTTTTACACTCCTCAATCTAGTCACGAGACTATGCTTGTCAAAGTTCCTGCCCAAACTATAGATGACCTCTTTGTCCATCGCCATCAAACAGATCAACTTTTAGTCGTACGTGGTAGTTTTGTTTTAGTCATTTTATATGATCGTCAGTATCAATACATTCCTTTGAGTGAGAATCAACCACAAGTAGTAACTATTCCACCAAGAATTTTGCACGGGGCAATTAATTTGAGTTCTGAAGATTGTTTTTTGGTTAATGCTGTTTTGCGTCACGGAGAACCTCTTGCCCAAGATTATCAGCCTGTTCAAAGACCCTATCCTTACGACTTAGAAGTGGTTAAAGCTCAATTAGAAATTCAATCTACCAATATTAGTCCAGGCTTAATCGTTTATCAAGATTTTATTTAAAATTAACGTAATTCTGCCTCATCTTCACCCAGGAATTGTTAAACTAAATAACTACTATTTAGCTTCCAGAGCTTAAAAAGTGAGGAACAAAAGCTTTTACCTTCAAACATAAAGAAAATCTTAATATAGTCAAGTATAATATACAGAACAGGGAGATATAGCTTTACCCTAGCTTATGCCATTATTAATCCTGATTGCTGAGGATGATGCAGGGATTCGGTTAGCGATCAACGATTATCTAGAACTATCTGGATATTGGGTAATTACAGCCGAAGATGGAGAACAAGCACTCAACTTGCTAGAAAAGTATCATCCTCATCTATTAATTTCTGATATCAAAATGCCTGGTAAAGATGGCTATGAATTAGTAAGACAAGTTCGTCAACGTCCAGAATTAAGATTAATGCCAGTAATTTTTTTGACTGAGTACAATAGTACCGAGCAAAGAATTCTTGGGTATCAAACTGGATGTGATATTTATCTGCCTAAACCTTTTGAAATGGAGGAATTAGGAGCTATGATTCGAAATTTGTTGGAACGAGCGCACGCGATTGAGTCAGAAATTAGATATTCACAAGTGAAGCAAGCTTCAGCTAAACTCAATTCAACCAAATCCGTTTCGTCAGATACTACAAATAGGTTTCATTTGAGTAATAGAGAAAAAGAAGTCTTAAATTTAATCACAACAGGTCTTTCTAATATTGAAATAGGAGAGTCTTTATATTTAAGTCCTCGAACTATTGAAAAATACGTCAGTAGCTTATTAAGGAAAACTCAAACCAACAACAGAGCAGAATTAGTCCGCTTTGCTCTAGAAAAAAAATTGTTAGACGAAAATAGTTGACACTAAGAATAATTTAGGTAATACTAATTAAGGTGATAAATCCAATGCGGGTATAGCTCAGCGGTAGAGCGTCACCTTGCCAAGGTGAATGTCGCGCGTTCGAATCGCGTTACCCGCTTAACTTTTTTCTAGTTAAAAAAGTTTTTGATGATTTTTGTATACTCAACGGGATTTTCAAAATGAATGTTATGTCCGCTATTTTTGACGATTTTTAATTGAGAATTTGGACACATTTTGAGCATTTGAGTATTTAGAGAAACAAACTTTTGATCTAATTCTCCTACCACAAAAAGTATAGGAATTTGATTTTGTTTAAGGTTCTGCCATAAAGAAGGCTGAAGTCCCGTACTTATATTTTTTAACGATTTGGCTAATTCCGTGGGATGATTAGTTAATCTTTTTTGAATTACTTGATTGAAATCAGGATGTTTTTGAAATGACTCAAATAAAGAATTACTATACCATTTATTGAGAAAAAAGCTAAAATCAGTTGATTCTAATTCTGCTGCAATTTGATAGTCTTGTTTAATTCTTTGCTGGCGTTGCTTATCTTTTTTTAATCCTGGCGAAGCAGATTCTAATACGACTTTATCAAAATATTTAGGATAATGAATAGTTAAATATAAACCCAAACGACCACCTAAAGAATAGCCTACTAAAAAACATTGATTAATCTGATTTATTTGTAAGAGTTCAATTAAAGCTTGAGCAGTTTTAGGCATTGTATAATATTTTTCTTGTCCGATAACTTTGGTTTTTCCGTGACCAGGTAAATCAACAGTAAAAAAAGAAAAATGAGGAGAAAGCAAAGCAATAACTCGCTCAAAATCATAGCAATCGCCCATAAAACCATGAAGAAATAAAATAACTGGTTTGTTTTTGTTTCCTTGCCAAGAATAGTTAAATTGATAATTTTTTAAAATCATTAATTTATCCAAAAAATTAAAATTTTATTTTGAGCGAAAATGAGATAATTTAAAACTCTGTTCAATAAATCTCAAACGGAAGATGAAAATCGCGACTTGGAATGTCAACTCAATTCGGACTCGTCAACAAATTGTAGTTGATTGGTTAAACAAAAACCCCGTTGATGTTCTTTGTTTACAGGAAACCAAAGTTATCGATCAAGATTTTCCTCGTCTTCCTTTTGAAGAATTAGGTTATCATCTCTACATTTCAGGACAAAAAGCTTATAATGGTGTAGCTATTTTTAGTAAGATTCCTTTAATAGAGGTTAGTAGCGGTTTTAGTCCAATTTTAGGCGATCACGCTCTGGGATTTGACTTACAAAAGCGAGTAATTACAGGAGTTATTGCAGATCTGCGAGTGGTTAATCTTTATGTTCCTAATGGTTCGGCGGTAGGAAGTGAAAAATATCAATATAAGTTAGCTTGGTTAAAATTGTTGAGCGAATATTTAGCTACTTTACGAGATAAAGAAGCTAGAGAAATTTGCATTTGTGGTGATTTTAATATTGCTTTAGAAGATCGAGATATTTATAACCCCAAAGGTAAAGTAAATCATATTATGTCTTCTCCTGCCGAAAGGGAAGCTTTACAAGAAATACTAACGATTGGATTTCAGGATGCTTTTCGTAAATTTACTACTGAAACAGGACATTATAGTTGGTGGGATTATCGCGCTGCTGGTTTTAGTCGTAATCGTGGTTGGCGCATCGATCATCATTATTTGACACAAAAGTTATACAAACAGGCAATTAATTGTCAGATTGACCTTGAACCAAGAAAATTAGACAAACCAAGCGATCATGCTCCTGTTATTTTGGAATTTTAAACCTGACATTTCCAAATAAAGTGTTATTATAAATCCTGAGAATAGAGATTGAAGATTAGAATTTGCATTCAGTATTGACAGGTTTTCCCTCTGGTATTGACAAGCTTCACTCCGAAATCTTATCTCTCTACACACTTTTGATTGAGGAGACAATCAACTTATGTCAATTTATGTAGGCAATCTGGATTACGAGATTGGTCCCGAAGATCTTACGGAAGTCTTTGCTGAGTATGGCAGCGTCAAACGAGTTCATTTTCCTACTGACCGTGAAACAGGACGCAAGCGTGGTTTTGCTTTTGTAGAAATGGAAACAGAAGCAGAAGAAGATGCTGCGATCGCTAAATTAGATGGTGCAGAATGGATGGATCGCGAGTTAAAAGTTAATAAAGCTAGACCTCGTGAAAATAAAAACTCTTTTGGTGGCGGACGTAGAAACAATCGCTTCTAAAATTTCAACTTAAACTAAAATTCAACACTTCTGGAGTGAAAGAGATTGAATTCTCGCTATTTCAGAAGTGTTGTGTTTGTAATAATATGAAATATAGCACTACGTATTTAGGTTAGGACGAAAAACCCTGTAAGGGCGATACTTCGTACCCTTCGGGAAGCGCGAATCGCCCCTAAGTTGAATGATGACCTCCTAATCTTTACTTGTACCGCTATACTTATTTCTTCAACTCAATGATTACGGCAAACTATACCTAAGTGGTCTAAGTTTTTAACTTGGCTCTTCAAGATGGGTTATTTTAACTCTTCCACTTTCTCTAAAGTGGCAGGTACCCCGCCTTGGAAAGGTCGGACAGCCCCGTGCAGAGCCTGCTTCGACTTCTTAAACAATTAGGAAATTTCTGTTTCAAAAAATGCAATCAATCACAGCAAAGCGTATTTAAGCTTCATCGTAGGTTTCAATATCGAGGAGATAAAAATAAGGTTCTACTAATTCTTGACGTTGAAAAGCGATCGCTCTAAGTAGATGCCAATCTTCTAGAGCTTCAAAGGGGTTACTGTAATCATCTTGTTCTAAACGACTAGCTAAATTTGCTACATCTTCAGCCGTTAGTTCAGCAATGTTTTGTTGCGTTAATTTGACACTGTTCATTCCCCTTTCCCCCTACGCTGCTGATTAGGTTACAGCCTATTTTAATTTTAACCCAGACTCGTTATCTGCAACACCTTAAATCATAGTAGAGATAAGACTAACTAAAAATTAAATCATAAATTTTATTAGCATTAAATTATTGTTTTTGGTGTATGTTTCAATACTCTTATTTCAAGAAACATTAAAAATTCACATAATTGTTCGGTGGAAAAACTGAGGTTGTGCAGGTCTAAAAATGGCTATATTCGTTGATATAAATAAGTTTTAATCTTTTAAATTAACGTTAAAATAACTAATTTAATTTTAATGATTTGATGAAGTCTCCGTCAAAGTACTGACAATTATAGTTAGAGAATGACAAAATTTCTAATAAATAGACCTAAATATATATCTCTATTTATATGTCAAGTACTTACCCAAATTATTTTGGGTTTTTATGACTAAAAACTACACGAAAATCACTAAAAAACATTTTTGATTAAAACTTGTAAACCGATAGTAAAAATATTTTAAATTTGCCAATGACTCAAAGTTTAGACCAACCTAAGATAATTAATCAACAACCTAAGACAATAATTGAACTATTAAGAGATAGAGCCATTAATCAGGCAGATCAACACGCTTATACTTTTCTAATTGATGGGAAAAAAGAAAGTGAACCCCTTACCTATGGACAATTAGACCGTCAAGTTAGAGCGATCGCAGCATGGTTACAACAACATCAAGCTCAAGGAGAACGTGCTTTATTACTTTATCCTCAAGGATTAGAGGTGATTGCTGCTTTTTGTGGTTGTTTATATGCAGGAACAATTGCGATTCCCGTACCTCCTCCTGAGTCTGGTCGATTAAAACGCACTTTACCAAGACTGCGATCAATTGTTAAAGATGCTAATGCTACTTTTGCTTTAACCACAGCAGGGATTTTAGAGTTAATTGCCAATGTCAAAGATGAATTCCCTGAGTTCGATCAAATCAAATGGATTGATACCGAACAGGTAGATTTATCCCTCGCAGAACAATGGCAAAATCCAGAAGTAGACAAAGATCAACTTGCATACTTGCAATATACTTCTGGTTCAACTTCCACTCCTAAAGGAGTAATGCTTAGTCACTTTAATTTAATGCATCATTGTCAATCTCTTCAGCAAGCTTGTGGCTATGATGCAGAAAGTGTCAGTATTACCTGGATGCCTTATTTCCATGATTACGGGTTAGTAGAAGGAATGATGGTTCCTATTTATAATGGCCATCCTTGCTATATCATGTCTCCGTTTTCTTTTATTAAGCGTCCAGTTCAATGGTTACGCAATCTGAGTAAATATCGAGGTACCCATTCCCAAGCACCCAACTTTGCTTACGATCTTTGCGTTCGTAAAGTTAAGCAAAAAGAGATTACTGAATTAGATCTAAGCAGTTGGCAAGCAGCAGGAAATGCAGCCGAACCAATTAATCCCAAAGTCATGGCAGATTTTGTCGAAACTTTTAGTCCTTGTGGTTTTAAATGGGAAGCATTTGCACCTTCCTATGGACTAGCAGAAAATACTCTACTCGCTACTACTAAACCCAAAGGAACCAAACCAGTTTTCCTCAATATCGAAACCGCAGCTATTGAAAGAGACAAAATTGTGGTAGCTGCTCCAGAAAAACTAGTTGGAACTAGAATTGTGGCAGGTTGTGGTCGTTTAGTCGGTCATACTCAAATTGCGATCGCTCATCCTGATACTATGACTCGTTGTCAGGCAGATGAGGTGGGCGAAGTTTGGATTAAAGATCTAAGTGTAGCTCAAGGTTATTGGCAACGTTATGAAGCTACTAAAAATACTTTTCAAGCCTATCTTCAAGACAGTAAAGAAGGACCTTTTTTGCGCACAGGTGACCTCGGCTTTATGCATGATGGGGAATTATTCATCACTGGACGCATCAAAGATTTAATTATTATCCGAGGCACAAATCATTACCCTCAAGATATTGAATGGACAGTCCAACAATTACATCCCGCTTTACGTTCTGATTATGGTGCAGCTTTTTCCATTGAAGATAAAGGCGAAGAAAGATTAGTCGTTGTTCAAGAAGTAGAACGTCGAAGTGAAGATTTTGATGCAGAAAAACTAATTGCCGATATTCGTCAAGAAATTGCTGAAGAACACGAAATACAAGTTTATGCGATTATCCTGGCTAAATCAGGCAATATTCTCAAAACTGCAAGCGGCAAAATTCAACGAAGAGCCTGTCGAGATCAATTTTTAGCAGGAACTCTCACCATAGTTGCAGAGTGGTGTGAAAATCCCCAACTTACTCATAAGTATCGTTCTCTTCAAGGAGAAGTGGAATCACTGGCAAAACAAGTAGCCACTGCTAAAATTTAACCGCTCTAATTAAACATCAAGAAACTAGCTGATACTTAACCTTCAATAACAGAGGGTTTAGGAGAATAATTATGCATCCATTAAAACAGTATCGAGTTGCTGAATTATTAGAACAAGCTTTAGGGGATCCTAATGATCCTAATAGTACTTTATCTTTCAAAAAGGTAATTAAACTAGACGAGGAAGAAGCTTTTCCTGAAGCCGAATTAAACTGGCTTTATAATTGGCATCTGCAAGATTACTATGTACCCGTTAGTTGCGGAGGTAAGTTTACTAATTTTGAAGAGTTTGTAGCTTTTGTAAGACTGTTAGCTCGTCGCGATCAAACTACTGGAATTGCCTTTACAACTATGTTTTGGTCATTTTTATGTTGGATGGCTGGTACAGAAGAACAGAAGCAAAAATTAGCCCAGTTCATGATTGAAGAACACGGCACAATGTGCCTTGGCTATTCCGAAAGAGAACATGGTAGCGACTTGGTTAATGGTGGTTTAACCGCTACTAAAGTACCAGGAGGATATCTCCTCAATGGAGAAAAATGGCCCATCAACCGGGCTACTCGTTCAGGAGTTTCTTTTATCCTAGCCAGAACTGGCGCAGAAGGAGGAGCCAAAGGTTTATCTCTGTTTATGGTAGATAAACGAGAACTCGCTACTTCTGAATATTACAATCTTCCGAAAATTCTAACCCACGGTATTCGTGGTTCGGATATGAGTGGCATTGGCTTTAACAACTGTTTTGTTCCTGACTCAATGCTACTGCGTCAAGAAGGAGATGGTTTAGAAATAGGATTAAAAGGCTTTCAAATTACTCGTACTCTTTGTGCAGCTTTTGCTCAAGGTGCAGCAGATACAGCCTTAAGAACTACTTTAAATTTTGCTCTCAAGCGCGTACTTTACAACAAAACTGTTTTTGATCTTCCTCAGCCTCGTAAGACTTTAGTTGATGCTTTCTTAGACATTTTGATCTGTGATTGTGAAACTATTGGCGCAGCTAGAGGTTTTAGTATCATTCCCGAGCAGTTTAGCGTTTGGTCGGCAGTGGTGAAATATTTTGTTCCGACTCAGCTAGAAAAAATGGTTAATGATGTCTACGTTGTCTTGGGTTCTCGTTTCTATATGCGAGATGAACATGATTACGGCATCTTCCAGAAAGTGCTGCGTGATAATTCCATTATTAGTATGTTTGATGGCAGTACAGTGGTTAATCTCCACGCGCTGATGCTTCAGTTTCGTCAGTTGACTAAATATCGAGCTAAGCGCAAACCTGAAACAATGGCAGAGATTCAAACTCGTCTAGCCACAATTTTTTCTCTCCAACAACCAGTACCTAATTTTGAACCAGAAAAACTAGAGTTATTTAGTCGTGGTGCAGATGATTCTTTGCAGGGATTAGAAATTGCTCTTCAACAACTAGAAGATTTACAACAAGAATCTGATGTTAATCAACAAACGTTAGAAAAATTAATTAATTTGGGCAAACTAATCTTAGATGAGTTAAACATTCATGATGAATTGATTGCCCAATCTAAATTTGAATTTGGTCACGAGCAATCTCCCGAATTATTTGAAATAGCCAAAAAGTATTGCACTCTCCATGCAGCAGCTTCTTGTCTCCATATGTGGATTTACAATCGCACGTTGTTAGGAGAATTTTTTGCTTCAGGAGAATGGTTAGTACTTAGTCTTCATCGACTACTACGTACAATTCGACCCATGCCTTACTTTATTTCTGAAGTTTATCTCGAAAATGTTGCCCAAGAATTAGTTAGGTTACATCGAAAAAATAAACTGTTTTCCATTGTCTCCATTCAATTAGCTCAATCTGAAATTAATAAGCAAGAGGCTCAAACTAATGCAACTACAGAACTCGTCCATGTCTAATCAAGCTGTGATTCAAAACTGGTTAATTAAACAATTAGCAGAACAACTTTCTTTAGATACTGCAACTATTAGTATTACCGAACCTTTAACTCGTTATGGTTTGGATTCGATTGATGCAGTCACCATGGTTGGTGATATTGAAGATGTTTTAGATGTTGAATTACCTTCTACTCTATTTTGGGATTATCCTACTATTGAAAAATCGTCTCAATTTTTAGCTGAAAATTACGATCTTTCTAATCTTAATACTAAAGTCGATACTGCTCACGTCGTAGAGGAACTTGAAGAAACAGGAATAGAAGCTACTAATTCTAGTAAGGGTTGGGGTGGTCTATTCGGTCGAATCAAAGGAGCATAATTCAGTCGTCAGTGATCAATTACCAGTTATAAGTTAGGAAACAAGCTAATGTCTTGCTTATACAAGTACAAAAGTCTTTTTAGGTGGAGATTTTGAGTTTAATTGTTAACTGTTTATTGGTCACTGTTTACTGAAAAGGGGGAAAAATTTCATTGAATTACTCAGATTTTTCTTTTTGGTGGATTTTATTTTTATTTGGCGTTCCTTTTTTTGTGGTTCGCTCTTTGGCAAAATCCTTTAATATCTGGCAAGGTGTATATGACAGTATTGGACTAGCTGTAGTATCTTTAATCCTTTTTTTAAATGCCAGTACTTCTAGTTTTATCGTTTTCTTTTTTGAAATAATTTTTAATTACTTGATGGTTCAGTATATGCTCAGTCATCAAGGAAAAAATGCTAAATTAATTGCCACTTTAACTATTATTTTTGATGTAGCAATTTTAGCTTATTTTAAATATTTAATATTTTTTGTCGAAGATGTAATTGGTTTATTTATTAATTTGCCCAATCAATGGCAACAAGCTTGGACTTTTCAATTTTTAAATCATAATTTTTCTTTAGTTCCCAAACAAATTCCTCCAGGACTTTCTTTTTATACTTTTCAGATGGTTTCTTTTGTGGTTGATTCTTTTACTGCTCGGAAAAAGAAACCGATTAGCTTTGTTGATTATATTAACTTTGTATCTTTCTTTCCTCAAATTGTTGCAGGACCAATTGAAAGACGAACTAGCTTTTTTCCGCAAATTGAAGCTTTTAGATTTAAGTTTACTTTAGAAAATTTTTATGAGGGATTTCGTTGGTTATCTTTGGGAATGTTTTTTAAATTTGTTCTCGCTGATAACATTGCTCCTTATATTGATTTAACTAAAATTGATGAACTTTGGGTACATAATGCTTGGTTTGTCTGGTTTCACGCCTTTTTATTTACTTTAAGAATCTATTTCGATTTTGCTGGTTATAGTTTCATTGCTTTGGGTTTGGCAAGAATTTTAGGTATAAGATTAACGGTTAATTTTTTGGCACCCTACACTTCTCAAAGTATTAATGAATTTTGGCAGAGATGGCATATTACTCTTAGTACTTGGTTTCGAGACTATGTGTTTATTCCTCTGATGGGTCGTAATAAGCAATGGGCAGCTTTTTACTTGTTTATTACTTTTACCTTATCGGGTTTTTGGCATGGTGCTGCTTGGAACTTTCTTCTCTGGGGAATGTATCACGGTGCGTTACTTTTATTACTGCGTTATTTAGGAAGACCTTTTCATCGTTTAGTTGGTAAATATGTAGCTAAACCTCAGTTTATCTCTTGGGGATTGACTTTTGCTGCGGTAAATCTAGGATGTCTGTTCTTTATGGATTCTAATATTCACCGTTTGCTAATGAAATTACAAACTTTAATTACTCCCTGGGATTATTCTCTAGCGAATTTAGGGGCTATTTTCAGTTCCTATAGTCTTAATCAAGGTACTGCCTTGATCTTAATTTTAGCTCTAGCGATCGCAGTACTTTTTTTAGAACACCTAGCAATTTGGCAACAAAAATTTGAATATGAATTGTTGCTTTCTCCTTGGATTTCTCCTGCTTTGTTAGGTTTAACTATTCTGTTAGCTGCCAATATCCCTTCTCAGTTTATTTATTTTGAATTCTAATGTGGAAATCATTCAAACTCGCTCCTTGGTTCATTACTGCTGGTGTTGCTTGGTCATTGGGTTTTGTCTACAACGTCTTTTACGGTGGTGAATTGAGTTGGTTGCGAGCAATGTACTTACAAAAGTTAGAGATCGCAGAAAAAACACCAGGAAATCATAGATTATTAATAACTGGTGGTTCTGGAGCGCATTATACGGTTAATTCTCAAGTCATTGAGCAAGGTTTGGGCATTCCTGTCGTGAATTTGGGTCTAGATGGCCCGATCGGTTTAAATGTCATTTTGCCCAGTATGCTCGACCAAGTGCGTCCAGGAGATATTGTTTTACTAATTCCAGAATACTTATTGTTATTGGATCAGGATGGTTATGGCGATCGCTCTGCACAGTTTGGCATTGCTATTGGTCGACCTGGTATGGGGGGAATTCCTCCTAAACAAATGGCTCAAGATTTGATTCTGCTTGGATTACCTAGCTTCAGAGGGGTAGTTAAATCGGGAATAGATTTGTTTACTTTAGGTAAATTGACTGGTTATTATTCTGCTCCGATTAGCGATCGCGGTGACCCTACTGTAGTAAAGCAAAGAGAACAAGATTGGTGGCAATTACCGATTAATCAACCAATTTCTTCTCATGCTACGGAAAGAATCTCGCAATTTCGTCAAGAGGTTGAAGCTAAAGGCGGAACTTTAATCTTGTCTTTACCTTGGATTTATGGCAGCACCGACTCAACCACTGTCAAAAATGTCCATCAAACAGCAGAAGCTTTAGCCCAAATTGCTCCTGTAATCTATGAACCAGATTCATTAAATATCAAAACTGATTCTAGTTTATTTGCTGATACTCATTATCATTTATTACCTGAAGGAAGAGAAGTTAGAGGCAAAGAAATAGTGCAACAATTAAAACCTATTTTTGAAGCAATTGCTAATAAATCTTCTGTCCCTAGTAATCAATCTACTCAGAAAGTTATTGATCCTAAAAGTTAGGACAAGTTTATGAATAATCAAACAATTAAAATTTGCATTTTAGGAGGTGGATTTGGTGGTCTTTATACTGCCTTATACTTGAGCAATTCTGCTCAGGTAAAATCAGGTCAGTGGGAAATTAATTTAATTGAACCAAAAGATAATTTTTTATTTACGCCGTTATTATATGAACTTTTAACTGAAGAGTTACAACCTTGGGAAATTGCTCCTTCATACCAAAAATTATTAATCGGAACTAAAATAAATTTCCATCAAGATAAAGCCAACAAAATTGATTTAAAAAATCGTCAAGTATACTTACAACAAGGACAGTTATTAAATTACGATTATTTAGTTTTATCTATCGGAAGAAAAAATAAATTATTAGATCTTCCTGGATTGCAGACTCATACTTTAACTTTTCGTTCCTTAGCAGATGCCCAAAGGTTAAAAGAAAAACTAAGAATTTTAGAAGCTTCAGGCAGAAAAAAAATTAGGATTGCTGTAATTGGTGCAGGGGCAAATGGAGTAGAACTAGCTTGTAAAATCAGCGATCGCTTATCAGTAAGAGCGCAAGTATTTTTAATTGATCGAGGTCAAGAAATTTTAAAAAATTTTAGTTCAGGAATAAAAAAAGCTGCCCTCAAATCGATTAAAAATAAACAGATTCAACTTTACTTAGAAACTAATGTTAAACAAATAGATGCAAAGCAAATAACTTTAATTAAAGATGAGCAATTAAATACTTTTCCAGTAGATTTAGTTTTATGGACAGCAGGAACAGAAACAATTCAATTAATCAATGAGTTAGGTTGTCAACAAAATAGTTTTGGTCAGTTATTAACTCGCCCTACTTTACAATTAATTGACTATCCCGAAGTTTTTGCTTTGGGAGATGTAGCCGATATACGCAATAGTAAGGGGTCGTCTGCGGAATTTAGTTCCGCAGTTTATGAACCCCGTAAAACTAAATCGATTCCAATTACAGCACAAGCTGCTTATCAACAAGCTAGTCACGCAGCAAAAAATTTACAAGCAGCTATTCAAGGAAAACAACTAAAACGTTTTTATTACTTACATCTAGGCGATATGCTTACTTTAGGAAAAGGAGTGGCAGTTATCTCTAGTTTTGGTATTAATTTATCAGGTTCTTTAGCAGGACAATTAAGAAGACTAATTTATATTCAAAGATTGCCAACTCTGCGTCATCGTTGGCAAGTATTTAAAAATTTATTATTGAGCCAAAAAAGAAACTTTTCAAAACAAGATCGACCCTCGGAAACCAAAATATAAATTTAATTAGGGTAAAAATATGATGGCTATTGCTAAAAATAAATCCCAAGAAAAATTACAAATCAAACTAGAAGAAATGTTTGGTTTGGACTTGCGATCGCTAGCTTTGTTTCGGATTGGTTTAGCCTCAGTAATTATTACTGACTTAGTGATTAGATTTGGGGATATTAAAGCTCATTATAGTGATTATGGAGTATTACCAAGAGTTGCCTTAATTGAAGAATTTCTTAAACCTTGGTACTGGTCAATTCATTTACTCAGTGGCGAACCCTTTGTTCAAGCAATTTTATTTAGCTTTGCTTTATTTTTTGCTTTTTTATTATTAATTGGTTATCGTACCAAGTTGGCTACCATTGCTTCTTGGGCAATGATTATTTCTCTTCATAATCGCAACCCAGCTTTAATTTTTGCAGGTGATGATGCTCTACGAGCAATTGTATTTTGGTCGATGTTTTTACCTTTAGGAGCTTATTATTCTGTAGATAATGCTCTGAATACTTCTACTAAACCATTACCAAAAAGAATAGTTTCTGGTGCTACATTAGGTTTCATTTTGCAGCTATGTTATATCTATATGTTTTCGGCTTGGTTCAAACACCAAAGTCCTCTATGGTCAGAAGAAGGTAGTGCGGTTTATTATGCTCTTAATTTTGACCAATATGGTACTAGTTTTGGACAATTTTTACTCAAATTAACACCTTTATTACCAACAATGACTTTTAGCGCATTGTGGTTTGAATGGTCAGGAGCTTTATTACTATTTATTCCTTTTCAAACTAATTTTTTCCGCTGTGTAGCAATTATTTCTTTTATCTTATTACATATTAGTTTTGGTTTATCTTTTACTATTGGTATTTTTCCGATTTTATGTATTGCAGTATGGCTAGCTTTTATTCCTAGTAATATTTGGAATTGGTTAGAGAAAAAAACTTATAGCAAAGCAAGAGCGGGTTTAAAAATTAATTATGATAAAGACTGTGGTTTTTGTAAAAAAATAGTTCATTTCCTGCGGACTTTTCTAATCTTACCAGGCACTCCTTTATTAGTAGCTCAGGATAATGCTTCTGTTTACGCAGATATGCAGAAATATAATTCGTGGGTTGTTGAAGATTGGCAAAGAAATCGACATTATAAATGGGAAGCAATTACTTATGTGGTTAGTCTTTCCCCCTTATTTTGGTTTCTAGCTCCAATTCTACGCTTCAAACCTTTGATGGCAATAGGTAATAAAGTTTATGAAACCATTGCCTTTAACCGAAAATTTGCTGGCAACTTTACCAAACCTTTTTTATTTCGTCCCCTAGAAATTACTTATTCTTTAACTTTTAATCTTTTGACATTGTTAATATTGTGTCTAGTTACTTTCTGGAATGTTAAAAGTTTTGCTAGTAGCCATATTTTTAATCAACATCCAACTAAGTTAAGTCAAGGCTTAAAACGCATTACTAATAGTAGAACTGCCCAAAAAATTGATTGGCTTAGTCAAATAACTAGATTGGATCAATCCTGGAGTATTTTTGCTCCTAATCCTCCTAGAGATGATGGTTGGCACGTAATAGTTGGCAATTCAAAAGATGGCAATCAAGTCGATCTTTTGCAAGATAATACCAATATTAATTGGGATAAACCAACGATTCGACAGCGTAATCAACTATATAAAAATATGCAATGGCGCACTTATTTTATCAACTTAAATCGCAATATCGGCAACAAACTTTATCCTTATTATGGGCAATATCTTTGCCGTGATTGGAATACTAAACATTCTAAACAAAAACTAGATAGCATTGATATTTACTTTATGTCAGAGATAACTGTTTCTCCTGGTGAACAACAAACAGTAGAAAAACAAAATCACTGGCAACAATCATGCGATGAGTAAAAGACTGGTCTAAACTATGTTATTCAATTCTTACATTTTTATTTTTTTATTTTTACCTATAACTTTAATCGTTTTTTTTACGTTAGGTAAATTTAAGCTAATCTACGCAGCCAAACTTTGGTTATTAGTTTGCTCTTTATTTTTTTATGGTTATTGGAATCCGCCCTATTTAATATTAATGATAATTTCTATTATCTTTAATCATCAAATGGGGAGAGTAATTGGTTTATTACCACTAAAAAGTAAACAAGCTACAATTTTACTTTGGATTGGTTTAACTATTAATCTAATTTTTATTGGTTACTATAAATACGCCAATTTTTTTCTTGTAACAGTTAATGATTTATTTGCTAGCAATATTATTTTTAATGAAATTATTTTACCTTTAGGTATTTCTTTTTATACTTTTACCCAAATGGCATACTTAGTTGATGCTTATCGAGGTGAAATTCAAGGTGAAACAAACTATGATTTAATTACTTACAGTTTATTTGTTGTCTTTTTTCCCCAACTAGTTGCCGGTCCGATTTTACGGCATGATGAACTAATTCCTCAATTACATAAACTAAAAAGTTTTGTTTTTTCTCATAAAAATTTTGCCTATGGGTTGACTTTGTTTAGTTTAGGTTTTTCTAAAAAAGTATTAATAGCTGATAATATTTCTCCTTGGGTAGCTACAGTATTTAATCATCCTAATGAAATTACTTTTATTGAAGCTTGGGTAGGGGCATTAAGTTATACTTTCCAACTTTATTTTGATTTTTCTGGCTATTCAGATATGGCAATTGGTTTAGGTTTAATGTTTAATATTAAACTGCCAATTAATTTCAATTCTCCTTATAAAGCCAATTCAATTAGTGATTTTTGGAGACGTTGGCATATTACTTTATCCAATCTTCTCAGAGATTACTTATATATTCCGCTGGGTGGAAATCGGAAAGGAACTGTACGTCAGTACCTAAATCTTTTGACTACTATGCTATTAGGTGGATTATGGCATGGTGCAGGTTGGAATTATGTTTTGTGGGGTGGTTTACACGGCATTTATTTATCAATTAACCACTGGTGGCGTAAATTTAAACAACCTTTACCATCATTTTTAGGGTGGATTATTACCTTTATAGCTGTTATTTTTAGTTGGGTATTATTTAGAGCAAAAAATCTCCATGAAGGGGCGGAAATAATTGAAACAATGATTGGTATCAATGGGATTGTTTTACCAGGTGAACCTAGTGGAAAGTTAGCTATTTTAACAAGCTTTGGTATTGAACTCAAACGTTGGAATCAATTAGATTATTTACCCTTAGCTTATGGCAGTAAAGCAAAAAGTATTTTGTTGTTAATTGGCTTAACATTCTGCGTAAAGTTATTACCAAACACTCAAGATTTACTAGAAAAATTCAAACCCAATTGGTGGTGGGCTATGGGAGTGGGACTTTCGGCTAGCTTATGTTTATTATCTCTTAATCGTGTTTCTGAATTTCTTTACTTCCAGTTTTAGATAATGTTTAAAATAAATCTTTTATTACTAAAAGTAAGAAAACCAGAAAAATATCAAGTTTTTTTCTTGGTGTATACTATTTCTAGCTTAGGTGTTCTTTTATTAATTGCTATTTTTAATATCATTATCGATCCTTACTTGTATTTTTATAGCCCTATTTTTCCTCGTCTCAATCAATTTAAACCAGAGCAGGAAAAATATTTAATGCTTTCTAAAGTAGCAGAAGCTAAACATATTAAAGCAACAACTATTTTGTTAGGCTCATCTAGAGTGATGAGTGGTTTAGATATTAATCATCCTGCTTTAGATAGTCCTGATTCAACTTATAATTTGGGTCTTCCAGGGGTAAATATATATCAAAGTCTGGCTTATTTTAAACACGCGCTTGCTTATCAACAAGATATCGAGCAAGTAATTATTGGCATAGATTTTTTTATGTTTAATCACTATCTAAAAAACCTAGAGAATTTTGATGAAGAAAGATTAGGCAAGAAAGTAGGATTTGAAGACTTAATTAACAATTCACTCTCATTAGATACTTTAGAATCTAGCATTATTACTTTTGAAACTAATTTTAATAAAAAAAACCAATCTAGCTATCAAGAGTCTACTAAAAATAGATTTAGAAGATGGTTAACAAATTTCCTAAGTTTTGAAGGTTTTTATAAAACCTATAGTTTATCTAAAAAACAATTAAATTATTTTCAGGAAATTATTAATTTGTGCCAACAAAATAATATTGATGTCAAAGTTTTTATTTCTCCTACTCATGCGACTCAATATGAAGCGATCGCGGTAGCAGGTTTATGGTCAACTTTTGAAAAATGGAAACGAGAAATAACTAAAATTACTCCTGTTTGGGATTTTTCTGGTTATAACAGCATTACTACAGAAAAAATTGACGAACAAATGAATAATTATATTGATAATTCTCATTATAGTCCTCAGACAGGAAACATAGTTATTAATCGCTTATTATCTTATCAATTGGACACTGTACCTGCTGATTTTGGTGTTCTTATAAATCAAGACAATATTGAATTTCATTTAAACAAAATTAGAACTGACCAAGAAAAATGGCAGCAAAATAACCCAGCAGAAGTTCAACTTGTCAAAAATATTAAAGCTCAAATAGACCAAAAAAATTTAAACAATAAAGATAATTAATATGACTACTTCAGGTTTACCAGATTCATTTGACTCACCAACAAAATATTCAAGAATTAAATCTGCTCAAGCTATCAAAAAAAATCATAAATTTTATATTTATAATATTTGTTTTTTTTTAATTATATCTATTCCGATCATCAGTGTTGGTTTATGGAATTGGCTCATCGATCCTTACGATCTTTTTGATACACCCAATTTTTTTGGTATCAATCATGAAAAAATCAAAAAAGATAACAATGATAGATTATTTAAAGCTGCTGATATTATCAGAATTAAACCTAAAACTATTTTGGTAGGTTCTTCTCGAACTAAACAAGGATTAGATCCAGAACATCCAGTATTTAATAATCAGTCATCAGTTTATAACCTAGCAATCAATGGCCCTAATTTTTACGAAGTCAGAAGATATATTGAACACGCTGTTGCTAATCAGCCAGATTTAAAAGAAATTGTTTTGGGTATTGACTTTTTTATGTTTAATGATCGTCTTGCCAATCGACCTAGTTTTTCAGAGCAAAGGTTAGAAAAAAAACAACTTCTTTATTCTGATGTTATTAACGCTCTTTTTTCATTAGATACTTTTAATATTAGTCAAAAGACTATAGATGCTAGTCAGCAAGAGCCTGATTTAAATAATAATTACGGCGAAAATGGATTTATGCCAAATCGTAATGCTAATGATGGTAAAACTGATTGGAGATTTGAGCAATCAATTAATTTATACTTTACTATACATTCCAATTATCAATTTTCCGAAAAATATTGGTCTGATTTTGTAAAATTAGTAGAATTATGCCAACAGAATAATATAGAACTTAAAGTATTTATATCTCCAGCTCATGCTACTGATTTTGAATCTATTCGTCTCACCCAACAATGGACAACTTTTGAACAGTGGAAACGCAAATTAGTCCAATTAACACCTGTTTGGGATTTTTCTGGCTATAACAGCATTACTACTGAAGCTATTGCTCCAAAAATGAAGAATTATGTTGATAATTCTCACTACACTCCTCAGATTGGTAATTTAATCTTGAATCGCATTTTTGACTACCAAACAGAACAAGTCCCCAAAGATTTTGGAGTATTAATAACAACACAAAATATTGAACAACATCTAGCTCAAATTAGGAGCGATCGCGAAATTTGGATAAGCAACCATCCAGAAGAAGTTCAATTGGTTCAACAGCTTAAAGCTCAATCAGAAAAGGCAAAAAACTAGACATTAACCGAAAAAATTCCAATCGTACAATTGAAAATGATTCATTATCAACAAAGCATTATCAAAAATTATTACATTTTTGCAACTTAATCTGTACCAAAAAAGTTTGTTAGTTTTTTTCACAATAGCTGGAAAAAAGCTTGCTAATTTAGAGATAGTAGTATTTTGGCAAGTCGCTCCTCCAAGATTCGACTAAACTGGTGTTGTGGAAACAATCAAAGCAATCTATTTTCTAGGAAAGCTTTCCTGGAATGATTAAGAAGTGAGGAGCGGACAATACTTATTATGACAATTAGAACTGTTGTTACCAGTGCAGCCATTCTCCTTTGCTATAGCAATATAGCTGCTGCTAAAGACTTACCAAATCTAAGTAAAACTCACAATCAATCAGAAACTATTAAGTTTAATTCCAAACAAGCAAAAAACTTAACTACCATCGATTCTCCATCGACAGCAAAAACAATTACGAAAAAAGGTAAACAGCTAAGAAATGGTTCAATATTGATACCTTTAGAAATTGCTCAGGCAGTAGAGTCTCAACCCTCGACTGAATCTCAACCCACTGTTGAAAAGCTTGAGCCTAGTGCCAATCCTTTACAGTTTCCTACTCAACCAGAAGAAGTACAAATTAATACGGAAAAACCGATTACACTTCAACAAGCAATTGAATTGGCAATTAAAAACAATCAAGATTTGCAAGAGTCACAACTTAATCTAGAACGTTCTCAAGAAGAATTACAAGAAGCTCGGGCTGCACTTTATCCAACTCTTGATACTCAAATCGATCTTTCTCGCTCTCAATCTGCTAGCTCGGAAAGATCCTTAGACTTAGCCAAGCAACGGGGAAGTAGTTTGATTGATGAAGAGAGTACTACTGAGTCTGTCAATGGAACATTGAGTCTGAGCTATAACATTTATACAGGAGGAAGAAGAGGAGCCGATATCGAACGAGCTAAAAGACAAGTTCGTTTCAATGAATTAGATTTAGAAAGAATTACTTTTGAAGTACGTTTTGAAACTGCCAGAGACTACTATAATTTACAAAATGCCGACGCTCAAGTTGAAATTGAACAAGCAGCCGTAGAAGACGCACAACAAACCCTGAGAGATGCTCAATTACTTGAACAAGCAGGATTAGGTACAAGGTTTGACGTATTACGAGCAGAAGTGGAATTAGCCAATGCTCAACAAAGACTAACAAGGGCTGAAGCTGACCAAAGCACCAGCAGAAGACAATTAGCAGAAACTCTCAGTGTAGGACAAGAAGTTGAACTCCGAACTGCTGACGAAATCCAGCCAGCAGGTGATTGGGAACTATCCTTAGAGGAAACCATTGTGCTGGCATACAAAAATCGTGCTGAGTTAGAGCAATTTTTGGTACGCAGAGAAATTAATGAACAACAAAGACAAATTGCCTTATCCACTATTAGACCACAAGTGAGCGTATTTGCTAATTATGATGTTTTGGATATTGCGGATGATGACGTTGATCTAACTGATGGTTATACTATCGGAACTAGGTTACAGTGGAGTTTATTTGATGGTGGTGCAGCTACCGCTAGAGCCAGACAATCGGAAACAGATATCCAAATAGATGAAACCCAGTTTGCTAATCAACGCAATCAAATTCGTTTTCAGGTAGAACAAGGCTATTACAATCTTACGTCGAGTAAAGAAAATATTGCGACATCTGAAAAAGCAGTGCAATTAGCAGAAGAAAGTTTAAGATTGGCAAGATTACGTTTCCAAGCTGGAGTAGGGACACAAACAGATGTAATTCAAGCTCAAAGTGAATTGACTACCGCCAGAGGTAATTATCTCCGAGCAATTATTGATTATAATCAATCCCTCAATCAACTAGAACGAGCAGTTACTAACTTGCCAGAAGGGAAATTATTCGATTTGCCATTTAATTAGTTAATTTTCTATTTTAATAATGAAGATCATAAGGGAGAAATAGCAGCTTGCATTTTTCCCTTATTGTTTATGTAGATA
>CAZLUP010000024.1:0-57305 GCA_964562685.1 uncultured bacterium | reverse complement strand
CCCCGTATCCCCGTATCAATCATCACATTTAACTGTTTAAGCGAACCTGATATAAAACATATAGACGCGATCGCTCTATTTTGTCGGGAGTATAAATTTTACCTTCGCGCAAGCGTTTTTGGAGAGTTTCTGGAGTAATATCAACAACAATCACTTCGTCAGCTTCATCTAATAAACGGTCTGGAATTCTTTCACGCACTACTTATCTAACTTTGGGGATTCAAAATAAACTAATATAGTAAAAGGTAGAGTAGGCGAGGTAGTTGCAGACTTGCTGTATCAGTAAGTTTGAGGAAAGTCCGGACTCCCGAAAGACCAGACTTGCTGGGTAACGCCCAGTACAGGCGACTGTGAGGATAGTGCCACAGAAACATACCGCCAATTGGTCATTAGTTAACTGTTCTTTGTTATTGGTAATCCCAAATGACGAATGACTAATCACAAATGACGAAGTTGGTAAGGGTGCAAAGGTGGGGTAAGAGCCCACCAGCAGTATCGAGAGGTACTGGCTCGGTAAACCCCGGTTGGGAGCAAGGTCGGAGGAACAATGGTTGGTCTTTTTCCAGTTCCGTTGAAGGTGAACCGCTAGAGATGTCTGGTAACAGCCATCCGAGATAGATAACTACCCCCAACAAGACGTAGTATACTAGGTCTTTATTTGGGAACAAAATCCGGCTTATGTTCCTACTCTCCCAATCGCATTGGTTAAAGACAAATAGTGCAAGATCCTCGACGACAAAAAGAACTACGTAAATTAATCGAAAAACTAGGTTTACCAGCTACTTCACCAGTTAACTGGTCATTCTTAGATTTAGCTTTAACTCATCCCAGTATTTCTTCACAAAAAAATTATCAACAATTAGAATTTGTTGGGGATGCAGTAGTTCGTTTAGCAGCAGCAGAAATTTTACTGGAAACTTATCCTGACGAACCCGTAGGCGAATTTGCTGCTATTCGCTCGATTTTAGTCAGCGATCGCCTTTTAGCTGAGTTAGCAGATTATTATGGTATTGAACGCTATCTTTTGATCGGAACAAATGCGACAGGCAACCCTATTGGTAGGCAGTCTTGGTTAGCAGATGCTTTTGAAGCGGTTTTAGGCGCGTTATATCTTAGTACCCAAACGATGGAATTAATTCGTCCCTGGTTGGATGACATTCTTAAACTTAAAGCAGAAGAAATTCGTTGCGATCCTGCTCGTCAAAATTATAAAGATGCTCTGCAAGAATGGAGCCAAAGTAAATATAAAACCTTACCCCAATATCAAGTTCAAGAAAATAAAGCTCATCAATCTCCTCAAGACCGATTTATCGCCGAAGTTTGGTTAAATAATTCTTGTCTAGGAAAAGGTGAAGGACGCACCAAGAAATTGGCAGAACAAGCTGCTGCTAAAGAGGCTTTTTTAGCAGTAATTAAACAAAATTAGGACATTATCAGCCTAAAACAAAGAAAAAATTTTCAGTTAAATTCAGAATTCAGAAGTCAGAAGTTACATTTCTACCTCTGACTTAAAATAGAATTATTCTTCCACTTCTAACCCAAATACACGAGCAACAGACTTTTGCACTTTATAACCAGAATCAATTGATTCTAAAGGATCTTTTCTCAGTCGATGACGCAAACAGAGAACAATTACTCTACGAATATCATCAATGGTAACTTCTGTACGACCTTCAAAAGCTGCGATCGCTTTGGCTGCGCGATTAGTAACAATATCTCCTCGCAAACCATCGACATCTAGTTCAGAACAAATCTCAGAAATTTTCACCCGTAAATCGTAGTCAATTTTTACTTTAGGCAATAATGTTTGAGCTTGAACGATTTTATTTTGGAGTTCTTCTTGCTGTTGTTGGTATTTTTCGCAAAATGCTACAGGATTACTGTCAAATTCTGCTCTTTGCTCTACAATTTGGACTCTTAGACTTGGTTCTTTAACTGTGTGTATCTCCGCGTGCATTCCAAAACGATCCAATAATTGAGGACGTAACTCCCCTTCTTCTGGATTACCAGAACCAACCATTACAAATCTAGCAGGGTGACGAATCGAAATACCCTCCCGTTCTACCGTATTCCAACCACCAGCAGCCGAATCAAGTAAAACGTCTACTAAATGATCGTCAAGGAGATTGACCTCATCTACGTAAAGAATGCCTCGATTGGCTTTAGCTAGTAATCCTGGTTCAAAAGCTTTTACCCCTTCAGAAAGTGCTTTTTCAATATCAATCGTGCCACAAACTCGATCTTCCGTGGCACCTAAAGGCAGATCTACCATTTGGACTTTCTTTTTAACAATATCGATTGGAAGTTGTTTCTCTAACTTTTGTTTGACTTCATCACTCATCAGATCGGGGTCTTTAGGATCGCTATTAAAAGGATCACCAGCGACAACTTCAATTTCAGGTAATAAATCTGCTAAAGCTCTAATCGTAGTTGATTTTCCTGTTCCGCGATCGCCCATGATCATCACACCGCCAATTTTAGGATCGATGACGTTGAGGATCAGGGCTAATTTCATTTCTTCCTGTCCCACAATGGCAGTGAAAGGAAATACAACGCGAGTAGTTTTAGGAGGAGCTTGAAGTGTTGCACTCATATTGATTTTAAATGGAAATTGCTATTAATTTTTTTTTTAGAAACGTATCTAATTGTGCCATGTTTTAGGTCAGTTACAGGTTATCAGTAGGAGCAATTCGCGAATTACTCTTAGTTTGATGTGGTGCAGGAACGATAATATAGCCAGTATCGAGATTACCTAAAACCAAGTTATGTTCTTCTCCCCAGTACCACCAATGAGCAGCAATATAAGCGCAGAGAAGACTATCTAACTGATCCTCGATCGCTTTAAATTGAGTACCCGTGATTGAGTCAGGAATGAATGGAGACGAGAGAAAATTTGATTCATTCAAATTTAAATTAAGTCGAGGAGTTAGATTTGGTAAGACTGTAGTAATGTAGCGATGTAATTTAATTAATTCTATTTGTCTTTCCCCTATTTTTCCTTTTTTATATTTCAAAATTTTAGTTAAACCAAATAAATTAATTGTTGCTGGATGAGGAAAAACTTCGATTTGATAACGACCTAATTGTTGAGGTGTAATTGTAGCTGCGTGACGAAAACCTTTTTGTTCTAAACTTATTCCAAATCCAACAGTTTTTTGAGCAAAGGGACGATTTAAATTAGCGGGATAACAACCTGCATGATAGCGACCGAAGTATTTATGAGTTAATTTATCTGGCAATCTTGTTCCTGTTTGATTAGGAATAATTGTTGGTGCATCTACTGCTATTAAAGCTGGTTCTTGTGGGGCAACCCAGCGATCAATCCAAGCTAAAATTTTTTCCGTTTCTAATAAACAAGTTAAGTCTATTATTTGTAATTGATTATTTTCCCAATTTAAACAACATAAACCACTAGCACCAGACGACCAACCTAAATCAACACCAATAAATTTCATAAACGAGTATAAAACTAATTAAGAAAAAAGCGATCTCAGCTAGTCTTCGACGCTCTTCGAGTCCGCATTCGGCGTGTAGCGAGGGGTTCGCTCTAAAGATCGCGACCGCTATGATGGCTATAGCTACGAATTGTGAGGAACATAAGGTTGAATCGTGGCTAAAACTTCTCCCAGTTTACGCTTTGCTTCCATTATTTCGTAAGCATTTTGTAACCTTAAAAAATATCCTTCTGATAATCCGAAGAAGTGACACAATCTTAAATCTGTATCGGCTGTAACACGACGTGTTCCATTCACAATTGCATGAATTCGATTAGATGGTACGCCAATAGCTTTTGCTAAAGCATTTTGACTCATGCCAATTTCTTCAAGGAATTCCTCTTTAAGAATTTGACCTACTTTGGGATTATGTAATAGTTCTTGGTTCATCTTGAGAGCTAGTGATAATCTACAATTTCTACTTCATTGGCATTTCCATTGTCCCAAACAAAACAAATTCTCCACTGTCGATCAATCCTAATACTATATTGTCCTTTTCTATCTCCTTTTAAAGCCTCAAGACGATTTCCAGGTGGGTTTCGTAAATCGTTAAGGTTTTGTGCTGCATCGAGTTGACGAAGTTTTCGCAAAGCTTTGTTTTGTATATTTTCTGGAAAACTTGATGAACGGAAACCATTCCAAATGCGTTTTGTTTCTTTGCATTTAAAAGATTCAATCAAAGCTTTTGTATTAGTTTTTTTACTCGGTACGTATTAAGTATAAAACTAATTAAGTAAAAAGCGATCTCAGCTTCGCTGAGGCGCATAGCGATCGCAATATTCAAATCTGTTTTGATAAGCGATCGCTATATAATAAGATTAGTTATTCTTCAGGTAAATCATTGATGCTTGTTAGATGCTCGATAATAACTTCTAGTTTGGCATCTAGACGATTAAATCGATGTTCGGTATTTTGTTCTAATCGAGTAATTCTTGATTTAATCTCTTCTAAATCTTCCTCGATTGCTTCAAATGACGAAGATATACGTCCTCTTGGCTCTACATCTAGTTCAATAGTTTTTAAACGCTGCTGTAAATCAAAAATCTGTCGTTTATGTTCGTTAATTTTCTTGTTTTGCTCTCGTTCTTGTTCGCTCATTGTTATTAGGTTTTAATGCGAGGAAGTCTCTTAAGTTTGCTATCAAAGAACTTCTTTTTTAGTTTATCCCAAGTATTGCTCAAAAAAGCGATCGCCCTAAAGAAAAGAAAAAACAAGCGATCTCAGCTTCGCTGAGGCGCGTAGCGATCGCGTAAAATAAGATGGATATGAGTTAGTATCTAGTAAAAACTTAATAATTTTGAGTAGTTGTGAAATTACCCAATGGCGATAAGGCATAAATCCCTATATAAAAGTTGGTTGGGTATTGTTTAAATCCAAATCATTCTAGTGGAAAACATAAAGCTAAAGTTTTTGCTTCAGCTTTAGGAATTACTGCTGATAATTTTGAAGTTTTATACGAGCTTATCAAAAAAGCAGCTATCGAAGGAGAAGTGATTCAAGAAAACACGACAGAATTTGGTCAGCAATTTAAAGTTGAATAACTTATTCCTGAAACAAAAAACATCAAACTTCGTACTATTTGGGAAATTTCTAAGCTTGATTCTAATCCTCGTTTAATATCTGCATTCATAAAATGAATCAACCAAAACTTTTAGACACAGTTACTAATCTTCAATCAATTCCCAAAGAGAAGTTAACTCTTTTGGAAAAAGATATTGCTTTTTTACCTAAAGGTCAAGTGGGAACAATTGTTGAAGTTTATGAGCGAGAAGATAAAAACTATTATTTAATAGAATTTGCCGATCTTGAAGGATCTGAATATGCAATGGCAACTTTAACAGCAGAAGAAATTTTAGTTCTTAATTACGAATTAAGTGTTGTTTGACATTAATTATTGTTGTTTAACAATAGCGATCGCTTTTTCCAAAAGTTACGTTATGTGACATTAGATTGTTGGGAATCGGCGATCATGCTAAATTCCAGCAAAAAAGCGATCGCACAGACCGCATTAAAATCTAAACAAAATTTTTGTAAAATTGGTATTAACTAGACCGCTTTTGCTGAATAAAGTTATCAAATATTTGCTTTTGTTCGGATAAGGGAGTCTCTGCGTTAACTAAAACAGAATTTGGACGAGGACGGTTCGCATATTCATCCCACGCTTCTTGGTCTTCTCTATGGGATAAGACGTATTTTCTTAGTTCTTGCAAACTCATTTGTTTATAGTTAGGTTTGGTCATTGTTGCTAAACCTCCATCTACCATCAGGATAAACGATAAATTCTATTCCTTCTTCAACTCCTGCAATAATAAATATCTCTTGTCTGTTTGTATCGAAACGAAATAATTGAATTGGTTGATAGTAATTTGATAAGTATTGGCATAAAATTGCTGCTTTAATTGCTTGTGCTGCTGTTGGCATTCATTATTTTCTAATTTTTGGCTTTTTGGCAAACTATCTCACCATTTTAGGATTATTCGAGTAATAAAAAGCGATCGCACTACATTTTAAATAAAAAAAGACGCTCACACTATCTAATTTTCTTCAGAAACGCGATCGCTATATAATAAGATTAATTATTCTTCAGGTAAATCGTTCAAACCAGTGAGATGTTCAACAATAAAGTTGAGAGATGCTTTGA
The DNA here is from genome assembly GCA_964562685.1 of uncultured bacterium. Lineage (GTDB taxonomy): Bacteria > Cyanobacteriota > Cyanobacteriia > Cyanobacteriales > Xenococcaceae > Stanieria. The sequence continues at coordinate 51,170 of CAZLUP010000024.1, read as the reverse complement.
TCTGATTGATATCATGAGATAAGCGATCGAGTTTTTTATCCCGCTCGTCACATCGTTTATCTTGTTCGTCGAGATGATTTTCTATTTGTTCAAAAGCTTCTGAAATTCTGCCGTCTGGTTCTAAATCTAGATTAAGTGTATTAACTGTTCTTTCTAATTTACTGACTCGACGATTGAGTTGATTAATTTTCTTATTTTGTTCTCGTTCCTGTTCGTTCATTGTTATACTGCAATTAAGTTTTGTGTAAGGAAGCTTTTGAGATTTGGTAGTCGAAGGGCTTCCTTTTTAGTTTATACCAAGTAATAGCTATATTTGCGATCGCGTGCTTATCCAGAAAAAAAGCGATCGCGTTACGGTAATTTTAGAGATAGTGCGATCGCAAATTAATTAAATTATATTTCTGGTTATTACCTACATTTCAAAATACTAAGATTTTTGCAGAAATATCAGAATTCTCGGCTAGTTCTGGATTTTCAATTAGGTCTACACCTAGTCTCTCTAACCAATACTGATAGTTGCTTCGACCTTTAATCTGGACGTATCTTCTACCTTTGAATCTTACACCGTCTCCAGGATGGATATTGCCTAAGTCAGTTCTACCTTCGTATGCACTACCAGTAGCTAATTCTTCCATCCAGTTATAACATGCTACTTCTCCTGCGATTACGGACATAGCATTGCCATGCCTTCTACAAGACTTTAGCAATGAAGATAAACTTAAACCAAGGATTCTTGCTTAACTTGATTAGTTTCTACTTGCTCTATTTGTTCAATAATTTCTACAAATTCTCTTTCAAAAGTTACCTGGGCGCGATTAGTTTTACCACCGAAGAAAAATCCTGTTTCTGTTTCCAAAGCCCAAATTTGTGAATGAGAAAAATAACTCATTACTACTCCCAACATTAATAAAGCAAAACCTGTATAAACCAAAGGAACACCAGGATCGGCTTTAATTTGTAAACCTGTACTGCCAATAATATCTAGTAATTTTAGCGTAACTCCATTGACTTCAATATTTTGACCAGCCCGAACCGCATTAACTAATTGTCCCTGTTGATTGTAAACAAAAACAGTTCCTTGTAAATCTCTCGCGACTAAAGAAACTCCCTCACTTAAATCTGGTTTGGTTGGTAACCAAGTTCCCCAAATTCTACCGTTACCTTGAGTATTTAATTGAGCCATTGGTAACTTAAAAATAGGACTATTATTTAATTGAACTTTGACTCCTGCAATACTCCAATTAGTTTGATAAAAAGTTACCCCATCGTAACGTAAGGGTTGATTGACATAAATTGTTTGTCGTTTTAATTCTTTCCCTTGAAGATCTACCACTGACAGATCGGAATAAAACTGATCGATCGCACCATCATTAGTATAGTCAATCCAAAAACGATTTACTTTTACTGCCCATTCCTGAGGAACTTGTTTTAATGCCAACGGTCCCGCTTCAAAAATATTTCTTACCTGAAAGGTTTCTCCACTAGGAACAAGTTCTTGTGCAAAAAAACCTGTAAAAGCACCCCAAATTCCACCTGCTAAAACAATCAGAATTCCTAAATGAACTACAATAGGCCCAATCTTACCTACCAAACCACGACGAGCATAAAGAGCATTATCTTGTAAAAAAACTTTGTAGCCTTTCTGTTGTAACAAAGAATTTAAATTTTTAATTGAACCTTGAGCTAATTCTGCGCTTAAAGCTAATTTATTAAACTGACGAGGTTTCAGATAAAATTTCCAATTACGGGCTGCTTTAAGGGCTGGTAATTGCCGAATAAAGGTACAAGTAGTCAAACTACTACCAAACAAAACTAGCAACGATAAATACCACCAGGTGCTGTAAACATGATTTAATCCCCAGTTAAGAATTACTTTCCAAGTTAAAAACCCATATAAAGCTGGTGCTTCGGGATAGTTTTGTTGATAAAAAGTTAACGATTCTCCCTGTTCGATGACTGTGCCGCTAATACTAACCAGGGCAATAATCAATAATAATGCGATCGCTAGTCGCAGATCGGCAATAATACTAAAAGAACGACGTAAGGAGCTAGAGAAAATTGTAGCTAGAGGAGAATTAGATTCATTCATCTTCAAAGTTGTTCGGAAAATCTAGAAATTAATAGTCGACACTCGCGATAAAAGCGAAAAAATACCAAAGCTTAACAGTAGCGTACCACTAACAGGATTAATCCAACCTGACCAACGACGTAAAGACAATAATTTTTTCAACGAAGCGGTAAATGTTCCTGCCAAAATCAAAGGTGCTACATAACCAGTCGCATAAGCTAACAGTAAACCCATTCCTACCATCAAACTTTTAGTTGTAGCTACCCAAGCTAGTAAGCTTGCTAAAACAGGAGTGCTACAAGGAGAAGCAACTAACCCAAAGGTTAAACCAAGGGAATAAGAACGAACTTCACGAGGAAGATTTTTGGCTAGTGTATTAGGATCGCTATTACCAAATGAAGGGAATTGTAGCGGTAAGATTTCTAAGAGATTTAACCCCATGATAATCGCTACCAAGCTAACTAGAATCGGCAAACCAACCCCGATTTGTCCGTAAACTTTACCAATCGAAGTAGCAACTATTCCCAACCCAGCTAGAGTTGTAGCTAAACCTAAAGCAAACCAAACTGATTGAATCGTTGCCTGTAGTCTACTTTGAGATTCATAACCACCAATGTAACCAATCGTAATCGGAAGCATCGACAGCATACAGGGCGTTAAACTGGTTAATAATCCTGCTAAAAAAATTAGAGCTATACTCACGATGCTGAGATGATTTAGTTGAGTATTAACGAGATGATTGGCAAACTGTTCGAGTTGATAGAGTTGAGTTTGGAACAATGTCAGCATTTAAAAATTAAAATTTGCTTTTAGCTTGATCATCATTGAATTTTAGCAAATTCCAACTTTATACTTGTCGATGCAGAAAGATTTTCTATAATATTAAGCCAGATTTATCAAGTCTAACTGAAATAAATCAAGCTAATCTTATTCAAAAAAATCAACCTTATCAGATAAAGAGGCAAGTTAGCTTGCAAACAACCTATGGCTCAAACTCAAATTATTAAGCCTCTCGGTTTTGTACTGCAACAGGCTGGTTTAATTTCACCAGAACAAGTAAGAATTGCCCTGAGAACTCAAAATCAACTACCAGAAAGAAAAATAGGCGAAATATTAGCGATTAGAGGCTGGATTAAGCCTGAAACTGCTAATTTCTTTGCGGAAAAATGGCCCAAAATGCTGTCAAAATCTCAAAAACTTCCGATTGGACAGTATTTTAAAGCAGCAGCTTTGTTAAGTGAACCCCAAATTGACAATATCTTACGACAACAACAACAAACAGGATTAAAATTTGGTGCGATCGCTGTATTAGAAGGTTTAATTTCTCAACAGACGCTTGATTTTTTCTTAGAACAATTAGAATTAGCTCAACCATTTGAGCGTCAAAATTTCAATTTTTCTCATAGTAATAACCCAAGAGATTATATTCCTTATATAAAAGATTATTTACTCCGAAATAAACATTGTGAACCAACTAAGTTACTCAAACTTTATCGTCAAATTTGGCAACAAGGAGAAGTACTAGCTAGTGGTAGTAATGCAGAAACTGAATTAATTAATAGTGGATTAATTGTTAAACAAGGCAACAAAATTAAAATAGCTCAATCGGTTTATAGATCAGTTTTGAATCTTGGTTGGATTGAACAAGAATTAGTTCGTCTCCAACCTTATGGTCAAATTCGACTCAAGTTATTTGGATTAGAAAGTAAAGCAAGTCATCCTTATAAGGTTTTAACTGAAGTTAATTATTGGACAAGTAATCAGCCTTTTTTGACTCAGAAATTATACCAACTAATCAACGAACATTCCTCTTTTATTCCTAAAGGAAAAGAATCAGCAATTATTGAAGAATTAGTTCAAAATCATATTATTGAAAATTGGCAACAAAACATTGCCAGTTTACATCTTCAAGAGTTAAGCCAACTTATCCTCAAAAATAAACATTTTTCTCCTCTTGCTTTACTGAAATTATATAAGAAAGTTTGGCAACAAAGAGAAATTAGTGCCGATAATAGTCCAGAAAAAACCGAATTAATTCAAATTGGTTTACTCAAACAAGAACAAGACAAAATTACTGTAGCTAATCGAATTTATCAAGCTGTTTTTAATCAAGGTTGGATTGAAAGTCAATTAGCTTCGTTAACCGCCTCTACGACCACTCAATCAGTTCAACCAAGTAATTCAGCTTTAGTTGTTATTCCTAAAAATCAATTAGGTAAAAGAGAGCGTAATTCTTCTAAAATTATTTTGACTTTTTTAAGCTTGTTAGTATTAGGAAGTATATGCTTGTTTGGATTAAATATTTTGGCTAAAAATCGTGAAGCAAAAATGTTTGAACAAGCCAATAATTTATTACAAAAACAAGAATATCAAAAAGCTTTAGAGGCTTATAATCAGGTTCTTAAAATCAATGGTAATTATTATCAAGCTTGGACTAATCGTGGCTATGCCTTGGCAGGATTAAAACAGTATGACACCATGCTGCAATCTTGCGTCTCAGCTACAGTTATTCAACCTCAAGCTGACTATGCGTGGAATTGTCAAGGAGAAGCACTTCATAATTTGCAGCAATACCAACAATCTATTGTAGCTTTTGATAAAGCGATCGCGATTAATCCCGAAGAAGCAATTTTTTTGATTAATAAAAGTGACTCTCTAAGCAAATTGCAACAAGATCAAGCTGCTTTAGCAACTATTGAGCAAGCTATTCAACTTTTAGAAAATAGTCAAGAAGGTGTTGAAAATAGTCAAATTAAAGGAAATTTAAAAGTTGCTTTTTACTACAAAGGACAAACCTTACTAAAACAACAACAGAATGAATTAGCTTTACAAGCTTATCAACAAGCACTACAATACGAACCCGATTATTTACCGGCTCAATGGGGCAAAGGAATAGCTCTCAAAAAGCTTAAACGTTATTCTGAAGCCGAAACTGAATTTAATAAAATCTTACAAAGATTAGACTTATCGGCAACTCAAAGAGCCACTACTTGGTTTTATTTAGGCTTAAATCTTTGTGACGCAATGAATTTATCTGAAGCAATTGAAGCGTTTCAGACAGCCATTGAACTTCAGCCCAATTATCAAGCAGCCCAAACTGCCAAAGCTAGATGTCAAGCCAAATTAAACTAAAAACGCCAAAAATCCCACCAAGAACGGTCAATTTTAGTATAAATACGGCTAACAGTTCGAGGATTGAAAGGTTCAGCAGGTTTCAATTGCTTACCGAGCAGTTCGTATAAAACTTCATTAGGAGCAGTTTTGCTAGTTAGAGAAAATAAAACTTCTGCTTGAGGAGATGCACATCCTTTTCCTCTGCGATCTACCATACATACCACTGATTGACCATCGACAACTTCGCTAGTCAGATAACTGAGACGATTTTGTTGCAGTTTGTTTTGTAGGGTTTGAGCAGTATGTTGACAATTACCTGATGCAGTTTGGGGAGAAAAGTATTGAGGCAAAAATTGAAGAATAGTAACTTCTTGTTGGGAATTGTGGGCTACTACAGTAGGAATTTGCTCTTGAGTACTACATTTGATTTCTACGTTCGTAGCTTTACTAGGAACAGCAGCTATAGCTAAACCAATCAAAGCCAGAGAAGGAGTAGCACAAAAAGTAGTCAACAGCGATCGCATCGAAACCATAACTTGTACTGCTAATTTATTTAGTTGGATTATGTTGTCAGATGTTATTTAATGACTTGACAATTAAATCTAAAACATTTTAGTTTTTTTTGACCCACTAATCAAGCAAGTGTCATAATAAACTTAATATTTAAGACGATTAAAACTATTTTAAATCAGCTAATTTAGCCCACGCTCAAACAAAACTTAATACTAGTATTAAATTATTATTTAGTTTGAATTTATTAATTTACATCACGTATAATTTAGCCCAACCGATCTTTTTAAAATCTCAGCAGTAATGAAATTGGTTGCCTGGAAAAATGCAATCTGGAAAAGTTTGAGTGTTAGCTTCTTATTAGCTATTAGTCCTGCTCAAGCCGAAATCACTCCAGATAATACAGTTAATACTCAAGTTAATCAAACTAATAATGTTTGGCAAATTGAAGGAGGACAGACAAGGGCAGGTAATCTGTTTCATAGTTTTGAAAATTTTTCTGTACCTAATAATCAGACGGCTTTTTTTAATAATTCCGCTCGAATAACTAATATTATTAGCCGAGTTACAGGTGGTGCTTTATCTTCAATCGACGGATTAATTAGAGCGAACGGAACAGCCAATTTAATTCTGATTAATCCTAGTGGAATTCAATTTGGTGCTAATGCCCGTTTAGATATTGGTGGTTCTTTTATTGGCAGTACCGCTAGTAGTGTTAAATTTGCAGATGGAACTTTCTTTAGTGCAAATGATCTGCAAGCTTCTCCCCTGTTGACAGTTAGTGTTCCAGTGGGATTGCAGTGGGGACAGGGAAATGGAACAATCAACGTCACAGATATAGGACATAATCTCAGTGAAGCTCCTGTAGGATTTTCTCCTTTTATTAGAGGCGATGTCAACGGTTTAGAAGTCAAGCCCAATCAAACCTTAGCACTTTTAGGCAATGGCATTACTTTAGATGGAGGAACATTAACTGCTGAAGGAGGAAGAATTGAATTAGGAAGTATTGCCGAAGGTTTAGTCGATTTAAACTTTACCGACGAAGGTTTAACTCTAGGGTATGAAAATGTTGAGAGTTTTGCTAATCTAGAATTGCGATCGCTAGCTTTAGTTGATGCCAGTGGTACAGGTAATGGTTCGATTAATTTACGAGGACAAAGTATTTCCCTTGCAGACGGTTCAGTTGCACTAATTCTTAACGAAGGCGAACAACCTGCTGGCAATTTAACAGCTGAGGCGACCGAAAGTATTACCATTAGTGGTACTAACCCCGACGGAGAGATTGGTAGCGGTTTATATACCGAAGCTATTAGTAGTGGCAAAGGTGGAGATATTAATGTTAAAACTGGGCAACTGAGTTTACTAACAGGTGGAGCAATTTTTGCTGATACTTTTAGCTCAGGAGCAGGAGGTAACGTTACAATTGATGCTTCTGAATCAATCGCCATTAATGGCTTTTCTCCCATCAACCCCAATACTTTTAGTATCATTACCTCGACTACTTTTGGTTCAGGAAATGCAGGAAATGTCACTATTACCACTAAAAAATTAACTGCTCTTGATGGCGGGAATCTTACTTCAACTACAGGCGGTTTACAAGGTACTGGTTCTGGTGGAGATGTATTCGTGAATGCTAGCGAGCTAGTTGAATTAGTAGGTGTTACGCCAGGAGTATTTACTCCTAGTCAAATTACAGCAGGAACAGGTGGTGCAGGTTTAGCAGGGACAGTTACTGTCAATACTCAAAAATTAGTCTTGCGAGATGGTGGCAGAATTGATGCTTCTACCCTGGCAAGTGGTGATGCAGGTAGTGTGACAGTCAATGCTTCTGAATCAATTGAAGTTAGTGGCACGGTGTCTAATTCGCTTAATCCTAGTTTAATTATTTCTTCTGCTAATTTAGTTGATCAACCTCTGCGAGAACTTTTACAACTACCAGACGCACCCAGCGGAAATTCAGGAGACGTAACCCTCAACACCCCTCAATTAAACATCACCGATGGAGCGCAAGTTACAGTCAGAAATGATACGGTGGGCAATGCTGGTACGTTGAAAGTAAATGCTAATAACATTTTCTTAGGTAATCAAGGAAGTATCACCGCTACGACTAATGATGGTATTGGAGGCAATATTGAGCTTGAGGCTCAAACAATAAAACTTGACAATGGACTGATTAATGCTTCAGTCCTTGGTTCAGGAGGCGGAGGCACAATTAAAATGCGAGCATCAGAATTAATCGATGTTTTTGGTAGTGGTAATCAAGATTTGCGAGAAAGTATTATCTTTCCCATTGTTAAAGGACAAATTAATCAGATTAATCCTACTCAAGGAATTATTGCAGTAGCTGATGGTAATGGTAAGCCTGGAAGTATTAGCATTAATACCAATCGTTTTAAGATTAGTAATGGAGGTTTGGTTGTTACTTCTACCTTGGGTAATCAGTCGGCTGGAAATATTGACATCCAAGCTAATCAAGTAGATGTGACCACATCACTACTAGTAGCCTCCACTTTTGGCTCTGGCAATGCTGGAAATATTACGATTGATACAGAAAAATTAAAAATTAGTGACGGGGGAGAATTTCTAGCAACTACCTTCGCTTCAGGCAATGCAGGAAATTTAACCGTACGTGCCAAAGATTCAGTCGAAATAATTGGTCGTTCCCCTGGTGATGGTTTATTTGCCAGTGGTTTAGTTGCTTCTTCCGAAGCTCAACCAGTACCAGCAGAAGGTAATAGTGGCAACTTGTCGATTACCACTTCTCAACTAACTATTAAAGACGGTGCGACTGCTTCAATCAATTCTTTGGGTTTTGGCAATGGTGGCACGTTACAAATTAATGCTGATTCAGTCGTTTTAGAAAATCAAGGTACGCTACAAGCAACTACGACTTTTGGTCAGGGAGGTAATATTCAAATTGATGCTAATACAGTTTTAATCAATCAAGGTTTAATTAATGGTTCTACTTTTGCCGAAGGAACGGGAGGAAATCTTCGTCTCACAATTGCCGATGAGATTCAATTGCGTAATACTAGTTTAATTTCAGCCCAGGCAGGAGGAATTGGCAATGGTGGTAATATTATTATTGATGCTGGGGCGATCGCTCTATTAGAAAATAGTACGATTGAAGCAGATGCTAATCAAGGCATCGGAGGTAATATCCAACTCGACACTTTGGGATTGTTTCTTTGTCAAACTTGTCGAATTAGTGCCAGTTCAAATTTAGGAGTTGATGGCATTGTAGATATTATTACTCCAGCTTCCGAAGCTAATCTAGAAATAGTCGATTTGCCTTTAGAATTTAATCAAGGCGAAGAAGTGGTTGAGCTTTCTTGTCAGCCTAATAATAATCAAACCAGAAGTGAGTTTGTTATTACTGGTAGAAATGGTTTACCGCCTCGACCAAGCGATCCTCTTAGTAGTCCTGCACTAACCGATTTCGATAGTAATTACCAAGCTGATAATTTGAATCATTCGCAACCAGCTAGTAACTCACCCTTGCCTCCACCAGCTTTAGGATGGTACATTAATTCTAAAGGTGTAGTAGTGCTTAGTGCGAATCAATCTGAGCATAATTCAGCTTATTCGGGTTTAAATTCTCCTAATTGCCAATCTAAAGCCAAATTCTAAAAGAGACTATCCGCGATCGCCCGAACCTTAGCTTTTAGTTCTACTGTTGGGGCAGATTGTTCTGCCTGTTGGAGTAAATTCTTGGCACTGTTACCATCTCCTTGTTGTTGACGTAAGATTGCTTTCCCGATTAAAGCCGAAAGATTGTTAGATTCTTGTTGCAAAATCCGATCATAAACTACTTCTGCTTGGGTTGGATTTTGTTTTAATTCATAGATTTTGGCAAGATTTAGCTGCCAATTTAAATTATTTGGTTGTTTTTGCACAATTTTTTCAACTATCGGCAACGCACCTTCTAAATTTCCTTGTTGAATATCTTGATTAGCTCGATTAACTAAACTATCAAAATCTTCTGGGGATGATTGATTAGATTGGTTTGTGATTGAAGTTAATTGAGGATTTGGTTTAAACCAATTAAAAAAATCAGCCAAAATTGCGAGCGCACCTAGGAAACTTATTAAAGCTAAAATTGATAAACTAACGTAAGTTAAAGATTTTTTGACAGTATACCCAGAATTAAACTCCAATTTTTGGCTATTTTCTAAATTTTGAGCTAACTGAGGACTATTGCTACCAACTAATTGTGAAGTTAACCACAACAAAGGGGCTGCCGTACCGATTGGCTGGAGATAATAATGTCCTACTTCTCCTTCAATCGGGATAGCAGAATAAAATCGCTTGTAGTTAACTGCAAGTTTGTCTAAGCGTTCAATTAATGGTTGAATTTTTTCTTCAATTTGAATCTGACGAAATCCAAACTGGTTCTGTTCTTGCAAAGCGGAGTAACTTGAACTGAATAAACCTGTTTCTACGCGAGAGGTTCGCTCTCTTGCTTCGCGATCGCATTGAGTGAAAATCAAGGCAAAATTATATTTTAAATTATGTTGTTTAATCAAAGAAGCGATCGCAATTCCTTGTTTAATAATTGGTTCTAATCGAGCAAGATAATTAGTTTTATTAATTAATTCATGAGCATTAATAAAAAGGCAACAACTATGAGAATTCATTACTATTTGTTGAAATTCTGGATGCGACAGTTCACAAAATTCTCCTGGTAAATCCCACCAATTAAAACGGCAAATATTTTGTTTTCCCCAAATATTATGACGCTGTAAAATAAAGGGGAATTGGCTAATTTTTAGAGTAGGCGGTGGATAAAGACCTGTAGATTTTATATAAGTAATTACTCCTTCTAAATTATCCGATGCTTGATTTTGGATAGATTGAATAGAAAATTTTTGTTTTTTATTTTGACTAGAAGCATTATTAATTTCTAGATAACTACCAACTAAGAAAACTGTTTTACCCACTCCTCGTTGACCAATAGTGAGTAAATTATATTCTTCTAGATTATTTTGGGAATTTAAAGTCATTGTTAATCTTGTTTGAGTAATACTTAAAACCTAAAACTTACTAAGCAATTAACTATTTAATTTTTTTTAAGTTTAATTACATTTGAGCTAATTGTGAAATTAGACTCAACCATGAATCAGCAATGTTTAATGACCACTGCTTTGAGGTAGGATATTTAACTGCCTTACTCTTCATCTCAAGTCTGTTAACGCGTTGTATAAAAAATGGTGACTAGGATTCTGATTAATCTAAAAGACATCTTAATTTTTCTTTACTTTTTAAAACATTTTTTGATAAATTTTAATTTAACGTAATCATTAGTAAAACTAATCCTAGGAGCAATTACCCAATGGCAAAGAATGATTATTTCCTCGAACCTGATGACGCTCAAACTCTTGGCAATATCGAGTTTATGAGAAAAAAAATTAAAGTCAAAAGAAGTTTTCCTAAAACCCTCCGCAATCAAAATGGTTTTGAAATAGAAACAGAAATTTCTTCTCTTAACGATAGAACCCCTGCTTCTAACGGCTATCAGTCTATTCCTGATTATCTTAAACCTGAATCTAATTCCAATAACGGTATTAATTCTGCTCAGTCACAAACAAACGCAAATAATAACGGTAATGGATTTCAAACCCCAGATGAACGCCGTAAAACCGACACCAACATGGATATGTTTCGGAATATGGCTCGTAGCATAAAAAAGAGATAGTTCAAACCGTCGTCTTAAAAACTAATTAATTCAATCCTAGGATGCGTTCACTCGTCATCCTATTTTTTTTACAGCAGTTTTTAGCTTAGTAATTCGTTTTCTTACAAATTGAAAAGGCTCATTAATAGCTAGGTAGAGTATCTAGTGCGTCGAAGGCTAGAGAAGTATAGATCGATATCTCTAATGAGTAAGATTTAAAACCTTGCCGATGTTATTCATGGCTAGCTATAACCAGCCTAGCCTACAACTATCAAAAATTTATATGACCTACAATCTGAGAATTGCCGATTTACCTGCTAGCGAGCGTCCTCGTGAAAGATTAGTCACTTTGGGAGTAAAAAGTTTAACTACCGCAGAATTATTAGCAATTTTACTCAGTACAGGTCAAGGCAAAGGAAAATTGTCTGCTATTGGCTTAGGACAACACATCTTACAACAACTGGGTCAACATCGTCGCGATCCCTTAGATGTATTGCGAGAAGTTAATCCTCAAGAATTGATGAAGATACCAGGAATTGGTTTAGCTAAAGCAGCTACGATTGTGGCAGCCATAGAATTAGGTAAAAGAACTTTTCAATTCCGACCAAATCAAAGAGCTTTAATTGATAGTCCTGCTGCTGCTGCTGCTGCCTTAAGCCACGATCTAATGTGGCAAAATCAAGAGAGATTTGCAGTATTGATGTTGGATGTGAAAAACTGCCTCATCGGTACTCAAGTAATTACCATTGGTACAGCGACAGAAACTTTAGTTCATCCTAGAGAGATTTTTCGGGAAACCATTAGACAAAGTGCAACGAAATTAATTGTGGCGCATAATCATCCTTCGGGAAATTTAGAACCTTCTCAAGCCGATTTGGAATTGACTGAACAATTATTACAAGGAGGGAATTATTTAGATATTCCCTTATTAGATCATTTAATTTTGGGTAATGGCAATTATCAAAGTTTGCGACAAATTACTGATTTATGGACTCGTTATCCTCAAGGAGATTAAAAATATTTTTTACCCAGTTGGATTGGTTGATCGCGATACGTGTTAGTGTTGTGTTTTCTTGCTGTTGAGAAATAATTTGATAAACTAACACGCGATCGCAATAAATTGACTTACGTAACTCTTCAGTAGTATCAGAGAAAATTGTTTGTAAATCTAGAGTTTGCCTCATGGGCTGGACAATTCTGGTAATTGCTTGTTTGCGTTCTCCTGATTCCTGTAATTCAACCCAAACATGACGAATACTTTTTGAAATGGAACATCGCTGCGCTTAAACACAAAGTAGAGCAGCATTACAGGAATGGAAAAGTAAGCGATCGCAATTAGAAAATCGCTGACTAAATGAAGTCCCACTAAAGGCTTTTGCCACAGATAGCAATGACCATGAGGAATATAAGATTGGGGTGAAATAAAATTAATCAAAAATTTTCCTTTATTTTTGACGAAATTTAAAATTAAGTTTAGGTCAGCAAAAAAGTCTAGTTGACTAATTTTTCCTTGCTGCTTCTATAAGGATTAATAAGCTTTTGCTTGAGAAAGTAACTTAGGTTTATAATTCCCATTTTTTAACAAGAATGTAGATTGATTCAAACTTTTTTTTGAGAAGATAGCTATTAAAGTTGTTATAAATAATGGTTTGCGCTATTTAGCATTTAGATTCTCATTCAATAGAAATTGAATTAAATGCAATTCTATTTAGTGAAGTTTTTAGATCGTAATGAAGTCAGAAGCAAGATTTACTTGGCTCAATCGAGAAAAGCATTTTGAGCAATAGTGTTAGAAAAAATTTCTGAGTGCAATTTTGGATAGCAAATGATCGAGAAGCAACCAAATTCTAACTTTATGAGGATTTGGGTCGGGCTTGAAGTTAGTTATGCTGCCTATAGCATAGACTAAAAGGAGCGAAATTTATGGTAGACCGAATTAAACACTCAGAGGAAAACACCAACTCCGAGACAAAAAACTACGACAATACAGAAGAGATTAGCAACGAAATTGACACAGAAACACGGACAGAAGTAACCCCAGAAGAATTAGAGTCAATAGAAATTGAAGTTGGTTTAGAAGAGATCACTTTAGAGCCTGATATTATCGATACGGTGGCAACAGAGCAAACGAATACCGAAGAAGACTTTGATGCTAGCGATTGCAAGGAAGACTTCGAGCTTTCATCAGAATATATGCCAAGCTATGGCACTGGACTCAAAGGTGAACCTACAGACCGTGCTGGAAGAAAAATTCATGATATTCACAGCCCCAGATTTCGTGAAGGCAATTCTATTTTAACTGGAGGCGATCTTGATGCTAATTATGAAGAAGCCGATGCGGTAGGGGATGAGGCAGTAGGTGGAACTGTTGCTACACCCGACCAAGACATTGTTGATAATTTAGGTGCTGCGGTAGGTCTGGAAATGCGCGATCGCGCCAGCCTCAGAACTAACCTGATTTTAGACCACCGCGACGAAGACCGTTGGGAAACAGACCCTGAATCTTCTGAAGATTATGATGAGCGTCAAGAAATTTAAGTGGGTGGGTATAATTAAATAGAAAATAGCAAGTAAAAAGTAAAAAGTAAAAAGTAAAAAGTTATAAATTATTAATTTGCTCTTGAAATTTAAAGAAACAATAAATTATTGCAGTCTGACAAAGTAATAATTAGCGATCGCGTTACTACTGAAGTAATTACTACGGCAATTTCTGAATAACAATTACTAAAAAAAATGCGAGCATTTGATGGCGATTTTTATAAAAAGAAACTGCAACCACTCTAATACTCGCGTCCACATTATTAACCCTAAATCAAGTGTTTTAGACTGTATGCTCTCCGCCACTAAATGTTGTCAATATAGTTTAATTTAGTACAACTTTAGGCAGCATTAGCTACTACTGTCTTAGTAGTCAATAACTTAACTGCTGTTTGATATTGCACATCCGAATCTGTCCCAATTTGACTATAACTAATTGGTTCTTGAGTCACTGTTTGATCTGGCGTGATACCTAATTTATTAATATCTTTATGACTAGGAGTTTCGTACTTAGCCACAGTTACTGCTAAACCCGCACCATCGGGTAATTCAAACAGAGATTGAATCAATCCTTTACCAAAAGTCTTTTCTCCTACCAATAAAGCTCTACCATTGTCTTGTAAAGCACCTGCTAAAATCTCACTGGCACTAGCCGTTCCTTGATTCACTAAAACAATTAAAGGATCTTCAGTGATGGCTTTGCCATTAGATTCAAAACTTCCTAAAGTGCCTTGACGATTAACAGTGTAAACAATCGTCTGATTGTCTAACCATAAACGAGCAATTTCAACTCCAGCCTGTAATAAACCACCAGGATTGTTTCTCAAATCCAAAATATAGGCTTGCGCTCCTTGTTCCTCTAATTCATTAAGCCCACGGGCAATTTCTTGGGCTGCATTGGCACTAAATTGATTGAGACGAATGTAACCAATCGGCAGATCGTGACTAATATCAAGGGTATAATAAACAGGATTAAGCGCAATGCGATCGCGAATTAAGTCGACCATTTTATTGTTGTCTGTATCGGGAGATTGAATTTTAAGAGATACTTTAGTACCTATCTGCCCCCGCATTCTCGCTGCTGCTTCATCTAAGCTAAGAGTAGTAGTACTAACTCCATCAATCTCTAAAATATGGTCTTTTGGTTTAATTCCTGCTGCTTCAGCAGGAGAACCTGCTAACGGTGCAACAACCTCAATCAATCCAGTTTCTGGGTCAACATTGATCTGCAATCCTACTCCAGATAACTCTCCAGAAGTATTTACCTGTAAACTATGATATTGTTCTGGTCTAAGTAGACGAGTAAAAGGATCGTCTAAGCTAGCTAGCATTTCGTCAATCGCAGCATAAGTTTGTTCGCGGTTTTGAAGTGGTTTTTTAATCAACTTTTGCCTCAAATACCACCAATTTTGATGATTGAAGGTCTCGTCAACATAAGATTGATTGACAATCCGCCAAGATTGTAGTAAAAGTTTTTGTTCTTCAGTAAAAGCTGCTGCTTCAGGAGTAAACCAAACCAGAGAAGATGCTGTCCAAAGGACAATCAATAGAGTAACCCAAAAAAATTTCTTGAGCATGAGATAGTTCGTAAGTTTTTGTTTTGTTTTTTATTAGTTTAATTTAGACTTTATTTTACTAATTGTTACAAATGATCGTAGATAGGAAAATAGATAGGATTTAAGTAAAACAAGGTTTTGATTGACAAGTGATAAGTTGTACCAGCAAAGGTAGTAAAATCTACACTGAGCCAGCAACACCATAGCTTAAAGCTATGTTACATTTTTTAAAGGAATTATACCCACCAGTATCTATAACTAGGCGGGTAAGCACAAAAAACATCCAATTTAGTAGTGCGCTAAAATCAATCACTCAACTCTGGCATCAGTTCAACTGAAGGTCAAGAGCAAAGGACAAGACATTACCCTCTATGAAATGTCCTTAAGTGAGTTAAACCTATCCATAACTATTTTTAGCTAATTTTTGGCTTCATGTTTTCTAAACAAGTAACTGATTCAAAAGTTTATCAATGGTTTGACGAACGCCTCGAAGTTCAGGCGCTTTCTGATGACATTACCAGTAAATACGTTCCTCCTCATGTCAACATTTTTTATTGCTTGGGTGGAATTACTCTAGTTTGTTTCTTAATCCAGTTTGCCACTGGATTTTGCATGACTTTTTATTATAAACCTACTGTTACTGACGCTTTTTCTTCAGTTGAATACATCATGAACGAAGTTAACTTTGGTTGGCTAATTCGTTCTGTCCATCGCTGGTCTGCTAGCATGATGGTATTAATGATGATTCTTCATGTTTTCCGCGTCTATTTGACTGGTGGTTTCAAAAAACCCCGTGAACTGACTTGGATTGCTGGCGTAATCATGGCAGTAATTACCGTTACTTTTGGCGTGACTGGTTACTCTCTTCCTTGGGACCAAGTAGGCTACTGGGCAGTAAAAATCGTTTCTGGTGTACCTGCTGCTATTCCTGTAGTGGGCGATCAAATGGTTGAACTGTTACGTGGTGGTGCAAGCGTTGGTCAAGCAACTTTGACTCGTTTCTACAGCTTGCATACTTTTGTTTTACCTTGGTTGATGGCAGTGTTTATGTTGCTACACTTCTTAATGATCCGTAAACAAGGTATTTCTGGTCCTTTGTAAAATAATTCTCAACTTGACGGCGGGCGTTTGTGCTTGTCGTCTTAAATTATTTGAGGACAATTAACAATAATTGAGATAAGCAGTTCACAATTTCTAATAAGCAACAGCAATTATTCTGGTAACATCGCCTGCTGATTCTAATTAGATTTAAGGAGAAAACAATGTCAACATTAAAAAAACCAGACTTGAGCGATCCCGTATTACGCGCCAAGTTGGCTAAAGGCATGGGTCACAACTATTATGGTGAACCTGCTTGGCCTAACGATTTATTATATATTTTCCCTGTTGTTATTTTGGGTACAGGAGCATTAGTAGTAGGTTTAGCTGTTCTCGATCCTGCTTTAATTGGTGAACCAGCAAATCCTTTTGCGACTCCTTTAGAGATTTTACCTGAATGGTATCTTTATCCCGTTTTCCAAATTTTGCGCATTCTTCCTAACAAACTTTTAGGTATCGCTTGTCAAGCAGCAGTACCTTTAGGTTTAATGTTAATTCCTTTCATTGAAAGCGTTAACAAATTCCAAAATCCCTTCCGTCGTCCTGTAGCTACCACTGTATTCTTGTTTGGTACTTTGGTAACTCTTTGGCTCGGAATTGGTGCTACTTTCCCAATTGACAAGTCTTTAACTTTAGGCTTGTTCTAATTTTTTAATCACCAAATTTCATTTAAATTGGGAACGCTTGCGAATACTTTTATTTTGTTTCTTGGAATGAGGTAAAAGCGATCGCAGGCGTTTTTTGTGTTTTTTAGGAAACTCAGAAGATTACCTCTCTTAAGCAGGCAAGATATAATAATTTTGCAAACTTCCGTAACCCAAATTTTGAATGTCCGTAGAAATTCAAACTGAAATAGAACAAGCTGTCAATAGTCGTCGTAACTTTGCTATTATTTCTCACCCAGACGCGGGCAAAACTACCCTGACCGAAAAATTGTTACTCTACGGAGGTGCAATTCACGAAGCAGGGGCAGTAAAAGCACGACGGGCGCAGCGTAAAGCTACTTCAGACTGGATGGAGATGGAACAACAAAGAGGTATTTCAATTACCTCGACTGTGTTGCAGTTTCTTTACAAAAACTTCCAAATTAACCTCCTCGATACTCCTGGACACCAAGATTTTAGTGAAGATACCTATCGCACTCTAGCTGCTGCGGATAATGCAGTGATGTTGATCGATGCTGCTAAAGGGTTAGAACCGCAAACGCGGAAATTATTTGAAGTTTGTCAGATGCGATCGCTGCCTATTTTTACTTTTGTCAATAAGTTAGATCGTCCTGGTCGAGAAGGTTTTGAATTACTCGATGAAATCGAACAAGAATTAGGTCTACAAACTTACCCTGTTAATTGGCCCATCGGTATGGGCGATCGCTTTAAAGGAGTTTTTGATCGTCGTAAACAACAAATCCATTTATTTGAACGTCGCGCCCACGGTTCTCGAGCAGCAAGCGAGACGGTAATCGATCTAGGCGACCCTAAAATTGAAGAATTTTTAGAACAAGATTTATATTATCAACTCAAAGAAGAATTAGAAATTCTTAACGAAATTGGTTCTGATTTTGACCTCGACAAAGTTCATGCAGGGAAAATGACCCCCGTTTTCTTTGGTAGTGCCATGACTAATTTTGGGGTGCAACTATTCCTCGATTCTTTTTTAGAATACGCCCTCAAACCCGAAGGAAGAAAATCTTCAGTCGGAACAATCGAACCAACTTACTCAGACTTTACAGGCTTTGTCTTTAAGTTACAAGCCAACATGGATCCCAAACATCGAGATAGAGTAGCTTTTATTCGAGTGTGTACAGGAAAATTTGAGAAAGACATGACAGTCAAACACGCTCGTACAGGCAAAATTGTTCGTCTCTCTCGTCCCCAAAAACTTTTTGCTCAAGGCAGAGAATCCCTTGATGTAGCCTATCCTGGAGATGTGATTGGCTTAAATAATCCCGGAGTATTCGCGATCGGTGATACCATTTATAACGGTCAAAAACTCGAATACGAAGGAATACCTTATTTTTCTCCTGAAATCTTCGCTTATCTAAAAAATCCCAATCCTTCTAAGTTCAAGCAATTTCAAAAAGGAATTTCCGAATTACAAGAAGAAGGCGCAATTCAGGTGATGTATTCTACCGATGACTTTAAACGTGACCCTATTCTTGCTGCTGTAGGTCAACTTCAGTTTGAAGTAGTACAATTTCGCTTACAAAATGAATACAATGTCGAGACTACTTTAGAAGCTCTACCCTATAGTGTTGCTCGTTGGGTAGCTGCTGGTTGGACAGCTTTAGAAAAAGCAGGTAGATTGTTTAATACTTTAGTTGTTAAAGACAGTTTCGGTAGACCTGTGCTGTTATTTAAAAACGAATGGAACTTGCAACAAATCAAAGAAGATCATCCTGAATTAAAACTTAATTCTACTGCTCCTGTAGGTTCAGGAATTCAACCAGATTAAATATTAAAAATTCATTGGTAGCTTTTGAGCATTTAACGCCTGAAAACTTTTTATTGATAGGCGTTAACTACTCCTACTCCTATCGCTCAAATAACAAAAAACTGTAATTTGCTTAACACAAAAGAATTAGTTTTAATTCAAAGTTTACAAAAAATTAACTTGTTTTAAAGTATGCTAAAGTTCAAGCTTTTTTGTTTTTAACTTATCTGATAAACCCTATGTTTGACTGCGTTATTGTTGGTGCTGGACCTGCCGGGGCTACAGCAGCTTATCACTTGGCAAAAAAAGGACATTCAGTATTAGTCCTAGAAAAATCTTCTTTTCCTCGTTACAAACCTTGTGGTGGTGGCGTATCTCCCGCAATAGCAAATTGGTTTGATTTCGATTTCGCACCTGTGATCAAAAATACTGTCTCTAAAGTCAAATATACCTGGCAATTAGACGATCCTATGGAAGTAGAACTTCAAAAAGTTACTCCCATGTGGATGGTCAGAAGAGATGAATTTGATAACTTTTTAATGCAAAAAGCGATTGAACAGGGAGTTCAATTAAAAGATGATACTGAAGTCACTGGAATTCAATCTCAAGGTGATAGCTGGCAAGTAAATACCAATCATGGGGTGTTTGAAAGTGCTTATCTAATTGCTGCCGATGGAGTCAATGGACCAACGGCTAGGTGGCTAGGTTTTGGCGAGCAACAAAAAGTCATCGCAGCTAGTTTGGAAATAGAAGCAGAAGTATCAGAACGCCGTCAAGATTTGGCTTATTTTGACTTTGGTTCACTCAAAAACGGTTTTATGTGGTGTTTTCCTAAAGATAACGGTTACTCCTTTAGTGGAGCATATATGCGCAATAACAAAGGAAAGCCAGACGAACTAAAAAAACAACTAACCAACTACGCGAGCAAATTTGGTTTAGATTTAAACAATAGTAAGTATACCGAGTACAATTTAAACGTGTGGCAAGAAAATCAACCCCTCCACACCAATCGTGCTGTTATTGCAGGAGAAGCAGCAGGAATTGTCGATCCTTTAATTGGGGAAGGTATTCGCCCTGCTATATTTACAGGAATGAAAGCAGCCGAAGCAGTTGCTAATGCTTTGAGTGGAAGCTCCGATGCTTTAAGGAAATATACTGAAACTGTCAATCAAGAATGGGGCGCAGATCTTGTGTTGGCTCAACGTCTTGCTGGTCTATTTTATCAGTTTCCCAAAATTGCTTATAAAGTTGGAGTAAAACGTCCTTCTGCTGCTCAATTGATGGGTAAAATTCTCTGCGGTGAATTACGATATTCTGACGTAACTGAACAGGCTACCAAAAAATTAAAAGCTAGTTTTATTCCTGGTTTTCGTGGTTAATTAATTGAGCTTCACTCAGTTTTTTATCTTTGGGCTTTTTAAGAGACAAATAAAAGTTGTCATACTGTTTTTACAGATATTGAAAGCCTGAATTAACGATGGACGCTAAAGTTCTGCCGACAATGATAGAACCGCGTCCTCTTTAATTGGAATTCTCTAAAACGATTAGTTTGTGCAGTTGGCTATCTTTTTAACACTCTGATACTTAAAGAGTGACAAAATCTGCTTGGGTAATCAGACTAGAATCTATTCCAGATAAAATAGCCAAGACATTATTAGTATTATCCTTAATCAAGGTGGCTGAATTATTGTAATTAGCAGTAATAGTTAGATCACCAAAACTAAGACCATTAGATAATCCCAAGCGATCGCTTCCGTCTTGAAAATCATAGATAGTATCTTTGCCCTGATTCAGTTGAATGGCAAAAGTATCTGTTCCAATACCTCCATACAACTTATCTAATCCGCGATCGCCATAAATAAGATCATTACCTTCATTACCGCGA
This sequence comes from uncultured bacterium, assembly GCA_964562685.1. GTDB lineage: Bacteria > Cyanobacteriota > Cyanobacteriia > Cyanobacteriales > Xenococcaceae > Stanieria. The sequence continues at coordinate 30,297 of CAZLUP010000024.1, read as the reverse complement.
AGAAGATCATCCCCCTCTCTACCGTGAAGGAGATTATTTCCACTATTGCCGAGGATGGTATTAGCTAAACTGTTACCTGTACCGCTAAGAGAATCTGTTTCAAGTAGAGTTAATTTTTCCACATTTTTAGTTAAAGAATAATTAACCAAGCTTTTAACGGCATCAATTCCTTGACGTTGACCAGAATTTTCGAAAATTACATCGTTGATACTATCAACAATGTAAGTATCATCGTCTTCTTTACCCATTAGGCTATCATCTCCTCCTTGACCAAAAAGTTGGTCATTACCAGCATTGCCAACCAGAGTATCTAACCCATTATCACCATCGTCATCACGCCAATTACCACCGTAGATTGTGTCTTTGGAATTACCACCTATGATTGAATCATTTCCCTCTCCCCCTTCGAAACTGTTATAACCAGAACTTCCTTGAAGAGTATCATTACCTCCGCCACTAGATATTGTACTCTTGGAAATAATCCCAGGTACATTGAGGCTATCATTGCCCAAACCAGATTCTATAGTTATCCCTTCGATATTCTGAAACGTCGTGCCATTGGAAAAAGTACCATTGTTCGAGTCAGAATAATCAACCGTTAGATCGTCAGTAGTGTAGGATAAGTAGAGAAGAAAATAGTCCGTACCGATACCACCATCAACACTATCGATACCACCAGTAACCAAGATAAAATCGTCTCCATTACCACCCTTGAGAGTGTCATTACCTATTTCTATTTCTGCCGTATATTTATAGTTCTTTCCTGCGGTAAGCTGATCATTACCTAATCCACCTTCAATAGAGTCATCGCCTACTCCACCAGCAATAAGGTCTCTTCCTGCTAATCCCTTTAAAGTATCGTTACCGAAATAACCATAAAGAAAATCATCTTCAGTGCCACCTACTAAAGAATCATTATCGTTAGTTCCTTTATAAATTGCCATAATTTTATAGAGCTTCAAATAATCAATATTTAGTAGAATTTAATCAAGGTTCAAAATTATGACTTCATCAAAATTACTGAACTTAAGCTCAAAAAATCTTAAAAATTTTTGCTACGATCAAAAATTTAAGTAGGACTTGCTGAAAAACTTAGATTCGATAAGATATCTCTCAAAAAGCTTGAAGCTGTTAGCTATTAGCTGTTAGCTTTCCAGAAGAATGAGCAAAGAATCTTGTTTAAGGCAAGAAAATTTGATTGCTCCAGGGAAAAACCTGGCACTTTTTCAAGTCGCAGGTACTCCGCCGTTCAACGGCGGAGCCTGCTGCGACTGGCGTTCCCCAGTTAAATCTTTCTCAAACTGTTGCTCAATAATATTTTGTGACTTATTCAGCAAGCTCTAAGTATTTCATATTAGACACCTCGCCTCTATCTTCCGTGAGCGGGAGGACTCTCTGCTCCGCTGAGAGGTGAAAGCGAACATCAAGGTTCTACATATAGCTGTTAAGTGTGTAGAAATAAGTTATAAGATTAATAATTACAAGGTCGAAACTAATGCTTAACTTCACTTATGAATACAAATTAATACCAACAATCGCTCAAATAGCTGAGATTGAAAGAACACTTAAAGTATGTAAAAGTGTTTGGAATTATGCTTTAGCTGAGAGGAAAGATTGGATTAATTCTCGTAAGTGTTTAGTTAATGCGTGTAGTCTAGAGAAGGAATATATAATCCCAGCAGATGCTAAATTTCCTAATTACCATGTGCAAGCAAAAGCATTAACAGAAGCGAGAAAGAATAACTCTGAGCTTAAAAGTGTTAATGCCCAGGTCTTACAGCAAGTATTAAGAACGGAAGATAGAGCTTGGGAAGATATTAGGAAAAGAAACTTCGGGTTTCCTCGATTTAAGAACGTGGTGAGAATGCGTTCTTTCGTATTCCCACAGTTTAAATCTAATCCTGTTGATGGTAATAAAATTAAACTTCCACAATTAGGGTGGGTTAAGTTTCGTAAGTCTAGGGAAATAGCTGAAGGATTTAAAGTTAAACAAGCAAGAGTTGTACGACGAGCAACAGGTTATTACTTAATGCTCTCAATACAACTAGATATTGATGTTGTTAATCCAATACCCCATGGTCATGCGTTAGGAATTGATATCGGGCTTGATAAATACTTAGCTACTTCTGATGGTGAATTAATTAATAGACCTAAGTTTTTTAACAGTCTTCACCGTAAGCTGAAATTGCTACAGCGAAGGTTAAGAAACAAACAGAAAGGGTCTAACAATAGATTTAAGTTAAACAAAAGAATAGCTAAACTACATGAAAAGATAGCTGCTGCGCGTAAAGACTTTCAGTTTAAACTGGCACATAACTTATGTGAAGAAGTAGGAATGATATTTGTAGAAGATATTAACTTTAGAAGTTGGGCTAAGGGAATGTTAAGGAAACATACTTTAGATGCTAACTTTGGTCAATTCTTTCAAATACTAGAATATGTAGCTTGGAAAACCGATACCTACTTTGAGAAGGTCGATAAAAACTACACATCTCAAATTTGCCCTAACTGTGAAACCTTGGTGGGTAAGAAACTTCTAAGTGAAAGAATACATAATTGTCCTGCTTGTGGTTATACAACTAATAGGGATGTAGCAGCAGCCCAAGTAATAAGAAATAAGGGATTAGTAGCGGTCGGACAGCCCGTGAATCAAAACGCTTGTGGAGACGTTCTGACGGGGACTAACCTAGTTAGTCTAGTTAAGAGTCTTTGAAGCAAGAATCCTTCGCCAAGGAGCGACGGGAGTGTCAAGATCTAAAGAGGAAGTAATTTAAGTCTGTTCATGACTGCACTGATAGAAACCAAATCCTTAATTAAAGAACCCGAACGTTTAAAAACTCGCCTCAAAGAAATCCCTGCTGAACCTGGAGTTTATTTCATGCGCGATCGCCAGGGTGATATTCTTTACATTGGTAAATCCAAAAAATTGCGTGCGCGAGTTCGTTCCTATTTCCGCGATACCAATCGATTAAGTGACCGCATTAAAATGATGGTGCGTCAGATCGTTGAAATTGAGTTTATTGTTACCGATACCGAAGCGGAAGCTTTAGCATTAGAAGCCAATCTCGTCAAACAACATCAACCTTACTACAACGTACTACTAAAAGACGACAAGAAATATCCTTATGTTTGTATCACTTGGTCAGAAGAATATCCGCGAATTTTCATTACCCGTAAAAGAAAATTAAACAAACCAGAAGACCGTTATTATGGCCCTTATGTAGATACTCTTCTGCTAAGATACACTCTTCATATTATCAAAAGAACTTTTCCCTTACGTCAGCGTCCCAAACCCTTATTTAAAGACCGTCCTTGTCTCAATTACGATTTAGGGCGTTGTCCTGGTGTTTGCCAAAGCTTAATTACGCCTCAAGAGTATCGTCAAACGATGCAAAAAGTAGCGATGATTTTCCAAGGCAGAATCGACGAATTAGTTAAAATGCTGCAAGCACAAATGGAAAAAGCTGCTGAGGAATTAAATTTTGAACAAGCAGGTAAATTCCGCGACCAAATTGAAGCTTTATACGCACTCAATGCCGATCAAAAAGTTTCTTTACCCGATGATACCATTTCCCGTGACGCGATCGCTCTAGCTAGTAATGCTCAACATTGTTGTATTCAATTATTTCAAATTCGGGCTGGTAGATTAGTAGGAAGATTGGGATTTTTTGCTGAAGCAAAATCTGCTACACCAGGGGCAATTTTACAACGAGTTTTAGAAGAACACTATGCAACTGTAGATTCTGTAGAAATTCCCAGCGAAATTTTATTGCAGCATGAACTACCCGAAGCAGAAATTTTAACCGAATGGTTAACCAAACAAAAAGGGCGCAAAGTTAATTTAGTCGTTCCCCAAAGACAAACCAAAGCTGAATTAATCGAAATGGTGGAACGTAATGCCCAATACGAATTAGAAAGAACTCAAAAAAATAGCGATCGCAATGAACAAGCTTTACAAGACTTAGCTACCATTTTAGATTTACCCGAACTTCCCAAACGGATCGAAGGTTACGATATCTCCCATATCCAGGGTTCTAATGCCGTTGCTTCTCAAGTAGTTTTTATCGATGGAGTTGCTGCAAAACAACACTATCGCCACTATAAAATCAAAAATCCTGCGGTTACAATCGGTCATTCTGATGACTTTGCCAGTATGGCGGAAGTAATTCGTCGTCGTTTTCGTAAGTATGCAGTCGATGATCATGTCATTGCTGCCTCGTCTGAAAATTTCGATGAAAATTTTCCAGATTTAATTATGATTGATGGTGGCAAAGGACAACTATCAGCAGTTGTAGCTGTTTTACAAGAATTAAACTTATTAGAAGTAGTCAAAGTTGTCAGTTTAGCCAAAAAAAGAGAAGAGATTTTTTTACCAGGAGAATCTGAACCATTAACTACTAATTCCGAACAACCAGGAGTTCAATTATTACGCAGAGTTCGAGATGAAGCTCACCGTTTTGCTGTTAGTTTTCATCGTCAACAAAGATTACAAAAAAACAAGCGATCTCGTTTAGAAGAGATTCCAGGTTTGGGTTTTCACAGGCAAAAACAATTACTCGCCCACTTTCATGCAGTCGATTATATTCGCGAAGCTTCACTCAAACAATTAACAGAAGTTCCTGGTATTGGTAACAGTTTAGCTCAGGAAATTTACAACTATTTTCATCCTAATTAAATTAGAATTTGATGCCAAAATACAATCATTTCAACCGAATCGACTATCGATCTTCAACCTTCCACTGAATTTTAGGATGAATTTGGATAGGATTATTTGTGAGCAAAAATGGAGAAAGCTTTAATTAAATAATGACCAAGGAAACCAATCAAACCGAATCTCTTAAAATTGCAATTGTGGGAGATGTTCACGATCAATGGGAAGCAGCAGATAAACAAGCTTTACAACATCTTGGTGTAGATTTAGTTTTATTTGTAGGCGATTTTGGCAATGAATCAATTGAAATAGTCCGCCAAATTGCTGCCATTAATATTCCTAAAGCAGTTATTTTAGGTAATCACGATTGTTGGTACACTGCTTCCCCTTGGGGTAGGGCAAAAGCACCCTATGACCGAAGTAAGGAAGATCGAGTACAACAGCAGCTAGACTTATTAGGAGAAACTCATGTCGGTTTTGCCAAACTAGATTTACCGCAATTTCAACTATCAATAGTTGGTAGTCGTCCCTTCAGTTGGGGTGGAGGGGAATGGAAAAACGAAGACTTTTATCGCGATCGCTATCAAGTGAATAATTTTGCTGAGTCCACTACTCGCATCGTAGCAGCAGCCAAAGCTACACTTTACGATACTATAATTATGATCGGTCATAATGGGCCCACTGGATTAGGAGAATTACCAGAAGATTCTTGTGGCAAAGATTGGCAACCTCTTGGTGGCGATCATGGCGATCCTGATTTTAGTGATGCCATTGAAAAAATCCGAATCTTAGGCAAATCAATCCCTCTAGTTACCTTCGGACACATGCATCATCGTCTACGCCATCGCAAAGACCGTTTGAGAACTATTATTAATAAAAGTCCAGAAGGAACTGTTTATTTAAATTCTGCTTGTGTACCTCGGATTAAACACACAGACAATGATTCCTACAGAAGTTTTTCTCTTGTGCATTTACAGCATCATCAAATAACTCAAGCTTCTTTGATTTGGGTGAATCGAGACTTTAATGTCATTAGTGAAGAAATTCTTGTTTAACAAATTCGCTCTTCTTTGGCTTAAACTGTGGATTCATTTTTGCTATTATATTAAAGCTGTACCTGGAGAGGTGGCAGAGTGGTCGATCGCGCTCGACTTGAAATCGAGTGAACCGAAAGGTTCCGTGGGTTCAAATCCCACCCTCTCCGTATTTTTTCAGGTTTGTTTTTCTTTTCCTGCGTACATTAGATATAGGAATCATTTCTTCAACTAAATTAAAGATTTAATTGCTTCTTGCGCTTGCCAACGTAATCCTTGAGCAATTCTAAAAATTTCTTGTCCAGTATGAAGGCAATGATCGTCGTAGTTGAGAGTAAACCATTCTAATTCTCGAATACCATCACCAATTTGAGTAATACAGTAGTAAAGATTAGCAGCTACTCCAGCTAATTTAGCAGGATTTGGTTGAGAAATAAAAATATTTGAAGCCTTTTGCCAGTAATGACGACAATTTTCTAAATATTCACAGAAATTATCCATTAATTCTTGATCGAAAGGATCGGCAGCCAAATAATCAATTTCAGTTTCTAAAGGATTAATAATTAAACTAATTAGACGATTAATCGGACGATACACTTCTGTAATCCATTGATGGTATTGAAGTTCTTCTTTTTTACCTGCTTGTCGATAACGTTGATATTGTTGATTAGCGTGAGTTGTTCTCTCTTGACGATTAATTACGGAATTGAGAGTTTGTCCAGAATCTAACCCTAAATCGTAAAGACGACGGCTTTGAGGGTTACTGAGGATTTCATAGGCAGCATTCAGAGCAATAATCTTATTATGGTCAGCACTTTGATGTTGACTATCTGGATGAAATACTTTGGCTAAACGCCGATAAGCTTGTTTAATTTCTTGCTGAGTAGCTTTATAGCTAACTTCAAGAATTTGATAATGATTTTGGCTCACACCATTTTTTGATAAATTCATAAAATAATATCCTGGTAGTTTTAAAAAGAATTCTTATCATTGAAGTTTTTGCTGGAAAGTAGCTATCTAGCTTCTCTCTAGCTTTGACCATTAGACAAGCATATTAGATTGTAGCAAGCATAGTTTTTATAGGGGTTTGCCACGTTTATAAAAATAATTATTTAAAGTCAAACGAGAAAATAAAGATCACTGCTAACATCCGCCAACGATATTTAAGATCACGAACAATAAAAGATTGCAAAAGAAATTACAAATGAAAATTTTGCTAATTAGTTCTACTGGCGGACATTTTCAAGCCCTACAAGCATTACACGCTTTTTGGGCTCAACACGAATGTTGTTGGGTTACCTTCAAAACAGTTGCTACGGAATTAGTTTTAAAAAAAGAAAAAGTTTACTGGGCTTACAGTCCTACTAATCGTAATATACCTAACTTAATTCGTAATTTTTGGTTAGCTTTTTATGTTATTTTCCGCGAAAAACCAGAATTAGTTCTTTCTACTGGAGCAGGAGTAGCCGTTCCTTTTATTATTTTGGCAAAATTAGCAGGCGTTAAAACCGCTTTTGTTGAATCTTTTACTCGGGTTGAAGAGTTAAGTTTATCGGCTCGTTTAGTTCTTCCTTTTTTAGATGTACTTTACGTTCGTTGGGAACAATTACAAGCTAAATATCCTCAAGCGAAATTAATTCGTATTTAATAAATATCTGTCCCCAAAAGAGTGGCTTGTTTGCTCGTTGCTTTTTGTTGTTGATAGTTACTTTGATAAGACTTTGGGGAACTCTATAACTGTGGTTGTCCAATCTAGTTTTCATTCAAAACAAAATTTATCAAACAAAATTAAGCTTGAGCAAACTAAGGAGATTTATCTCTGTATGAATATGCCCAATTTTTTAATTATTGGTGCTGCTAAGGCAGGAACAACAGCTTTACATGAATATCTCCAGCAGCATCCGCAAATTTATCTGACACCAACCAAAGAAACTAATTTTTTTGCTTTTGAAGGAAAGAAAATTAATTTTCAAGGACCTGGCGATGAAGCTTTAAAAGATTTTTCGATTACTGATTTAAAAACTTATCAAGCAGAATTTGCAGCAGTTAGCGAGCAAAAAGCGATCGGTGAAGCTTGTCCATTATATCTATACGATACTAAAGCACCACAAAGAATTAAAGATTATCTACCCGATGTTCGTTTAATTGTAATTCTTCGTAATCCTGTAGAGAGAGCTTATGCTAATTTTCTTCATTTAGTCAGAGATGGACGCGAACCTTATACTGATTTTAGTTTGGCATTACAGGATGAACCAACCAGAATAGCTAATAATTGGGAATGGTTTTGGCACTACATTCAGCTTGGTTATTATTCGATTCAACTCCAGCGTTACTATGACATTTTTGATCGCAATCAGATTAAAGTCTATCTCTACGAAGATTTGCGTTCAAAACCGCTAGCTTTATTGGAAGATATTTTTCAGTTTCTAGAAGTAGAACCGAGTTTTGTTCCTGATATGGGTATGAAACCGAATAAGTCTGGAATGCCCAAAAATAAAATTGCTCACTACTTTCTGACTAAACCCAATCCCTTAAAAACTATTCTTAAACCTTTATTTCCTGCTCAGTTACGGCAAAAAATTCAACATCAAAATTTAAATACGCCTCAGCTTTCTGAAGCAGTTAAAGAAAAACTTACAGAAATTTATCAAGAAGATATTTTACAGTGCCAAGACCTAATTAAAAGAGATCTTTCAGGCTGGTTAGCAGGAGTTCCCGTATGAAACCGACTGTCTGGCATTTAATTGGGGATAAACGGGCAGGGGGTTCTAATCATTTGGTGAGACAGTTAATTGATTCACCTTTGAGCGATCGCTTTGAGTTTACTATGCTCAGGTTGTCTGAGGCTAAAGCGAAACTGAAATATTATCAACCAGATCTAATTATCTTTCATTATCCTTGTGCCTGGAAGTATTTACCTGAATTAGTTTTACTCAAACGACACAGTAAACTGTTTATTTACGATCATCACTATTGTGAAGGCTTTGAACGGGAACAAGTTAGTTCTCGTTTTCGTTTTCGGCTAATGTTGCGTTTGGCGTATGATTTGGCAGATGGCGTAATTAGTGTTTCTCAGGCTCAATCTCAGTGGATGGTGAGTCAGAAATTGATTAAGGCTTCTAAAGTTAGGATTATTCCTTCAGCTTCTAAATTGAAGGAAATTCTCAAGCTTGAGCCTAAAATTCCTAGTCAACCTTTGCAATTAGGAGCTTATGGTAGATTTGCACCGCAAAAAGGATTTGATGTCTTATTAAAAGCGATGGCACTTCTTCCTCCCGAGGAATTTAAACTTAATTTAGGCGGTTATGGTCAAGACGAAGAACTAATTGACAACTTAGCTAAGGGATTACCTCATGTCAATTTGAGCGGAACGGTTGCAGATGTTCCCAATTTCCTTGCCTCTTGTGATGTAATTATTATTCCTTCTCGTTGGGAACCTTGGGGACTAGTTTGTTTAGAGGCTAAGGCAGCAGGGAAACCTGTAGTTGCTTCAGATGTAGATGGATTATCCGAACAAGTTCAAAACTGTGGCTTATTAGTTCCTCCCAATGATGTACAAAAACTAGCAAATGCGATCGCATTTTTACCACAACAGGATTTAACAGCTTGGGGACAAACAGGGAAAGCTTTAGCTGTCAATGCTTGGGAAGATTTTCTCCAAAATTGGGAAGAATTTTTACAGGAGGCAGAAAGGAGAAAAGGAGCTTCGGGTGCAGGGGAGACGAAGAGACTAGGAGAAATACTAAAATCTCAGAGCTAACGACAAATGACCAATGACTAATGACAATCTAATGACAGTATTTCAGCAATTAAATCATTTCATGCAAAAATTTGATAGTCCTTTTCTTCGCAATCTGCGCTGGTTAGGATTGTCTGGGGGAGTAATTCGGATTACTCGTTTACTAACCACAATTGTATTAGCTCGTTTTCTTAGTTCCCATGACTACGGTTTGGCTGCTATTGTCCTTACTGTTAATGATCTGATTCGGGTTTTTACTCGCAATGGCATTGGTGCAAGATTGATTCAAGTGGAAGCAGAAAAGCTAGAAAGTATGGCGCAAGCTGCCTACTGGTTAAACTGGACGATTGCCATTAGTTTGTTTATGATTCAGTGCCTGGCAGCTTTTCCTTTGGCTTGGTTTTACGATGATTCTCGCCTAATTTTACCTATTTGTGCGATCGCAATTGGTTTATTGTTCATTCCTCAAGGTTTAGTCCAAGCAGCATTGATTCAACGAGAAAATCGCTTTAAAGTCGTTGCAATTGTGGAAATGTTGCAATTTTCGACTGATAATCTTTTATGTTTGGTTTTTGCAGTTGCTGGTTTGGGAATGTGGGCAATTATTTTACCTAAAATTCTTGTGCCTCCGATTTGGGTGTACGTTATGCTCAAAAATCACTCCTGGCGACCAAAAGAAAGCTTTAATACGAAATATTGGGGGGAATTAATCAGTTTTGCTCGTAATATTTTAGGGGTAGAATTGCTCAACACACTTAGGGGCAATTTAGATTATATGATTGTGGGTGCTTTCTTGAGTGTCGAGGCGTTAGGAATTTATTACTTTGCTTTCAATGCTGGTTTAGGCGTAAGTATGGGCGTTATCACTTCGATTAAATCAGCCTTATTACCCCATTTGTGTAATGCTCGTTCTGACTTAATTCAGTTTAAAAAACGGTATTTCAGCAGTCTCAAAACTATTGCGATCGCGATTTTACCATTGGTAGCACTGCAATCTAGTCTTGCACCTTTTTATGTTCCTCTTGTCTTCGGAGAAAAATGGATTCCTGCTATTCCAGTACTTATTTTAATCTGTCTGTCTGCCATTCCTCGTCCTTTCGCTGATTCTGCTTCTCAACTTTTACTAGCAGTTGATAAACCCCAAATAGATTTAGTTTGGAATGTAATTTTTACTGTTTTATTTACTGTAGGGTTATTAATTGGAGTTCATTGGCAAAGTGTCGGAGTTGCTGCTAGCGTCTTGTTGATTCATCTTGTCTCTTTGCCTTTATTTACTATTTGGACAACCAAATATGTATTTAAATAATTGTCTGTCAAATATTAAAAAAGTTATACATAACTTAGACAAACCAAAACCTAAAAAAACTTGAACGCTAATCTAAGAGTAAGATACTGAAATTAATCAAACAACAACACACCGAAAAAGATGAATTTAAGTAATAGCTATAAGCTGAGGGAATGACATTCACCAATTAAAATTTCCCAAGCATGACAATCTTGAACCAAATTAATACCCATATTAGTTTTGGTTGCGTAAAGATATAAAGCGATCGCAAACAGTTTCAAAGTTGAAGCAAATAAAATTTTCATATTTTTAAATTATTTTTTAATGTATTTATATTGTTGATTTTATGTATATTTTAGGCAAATTACCACAGGGGCAAAACATACATTTATTCATAAATCTTGTTGAAAAGCTTATAACAATTAGATCAGACAAAAATATACAATAGACAAACAAAAAAAATCTTCATCTTTAGTTTACATCTCAATGAAGTTTCAGTAATAATGATTGACAAAAATTTTATTGATCAAACTCAAGTAATTGATTTAAAAAAATATTAGGTTTGCATCAAAGTTAATAATGTATTTAACTGCATAATATCAACAATCATATCGCCATCTTTTTGACGCACTTCTCCGCGAGGTGATTGACAGTGAAGACATCCATATTTAAATCCTAATCCCCTTGCCAAATTGACAAATTCTCTGCCTAGATAAGTACTAAATAATTCAATAATAATTGGATTGTCTGCAAAAATTAAATTGGTCAAACCAGCACCGTGAGGAGCAATAATAATTTCTGCTTGAGCAAATAATTTAACTTGTTCGCTATAATTCATTTCTTCTAACACATAACTTTTAAATCCTAAATTACTTAAAAAATTCATTACCTCAAATTCATTAATAACTCTTCGTCCTAATGCTTGCCGACGAGAAATAAATATTTTGGTAGTAACAAAATGATTCGGCTCAGATATGTCAGATAAATTATTAAGAATATGAGTACGCAACCAACGGCAGGCAGTAACGGATATTTCTCTATGAAATTTTATCTCGTCATAGGAACGACGAAAAGAAGGAACAATTAATTTTTTAACTATAGTAGTTTGATTCTGCCAAGGTATTAAATCTTCAGAGTTATATCCTAATAATTTTAAAGATTCTTTTTGCCAAGCTCGTAAGTGAGGTTCAACAATTAATTTGGGTTTAATACCTGTTTGCTGCTGATAATATTCTATCCCTTCTAACTGGGTTAAAATATCTACTGACCAATGCCAATAGTTACTGCTCCAAGGATTAAATAATAAACAAGCTACTTCACAAGAAGAATAGTCAGTATTTTTAGATGATAAGAGATATAAAATTAAAGTTTTAATAGATACATTCTTGGCTATATGAGATGCTATTGGACTAAAACGAGGCAAAGTAGTTTCTAAAATTAATTTACCATCCTGAGTAAAAGCTACTGGAGGTAAGCCAACTACTTTAGCATAGTCAATTTCACAAACAAACGGTTTAACTATTTTTTCGTTAAAAATAGAAACTTGTTTGACAATAAGCTCTTGGTTGGGAGTAAGAGTGTAAAAATCTCCAAATTTTATCAATTCTTCAGCGTTAAAGTAAATTAAATTATATTGTTGAGGTTGATTAGTTAGATCATTTCTAGTGAGTGTTTGCAAACCACATCTTTTAATCAAAAAAGAAAATACAATAACCGATATTTTTCTGGAGAAATAGTATAATTCTCGATAGATAATTCTTAAAAATTTATTTTTTTTTAGGTTGCGTATTAACAAGGAAGCTTGGAGCATAATCTTCAAGAATATAAATAGTTGTAATTTATTTTTAGTAATAACATCTAGCCGATTTAATGTCATTTAATTGAGCAATATCTTGGTTGATTTTAAAGTAAATTAAGTAAAATTACGTAGATAATTGTTATTTTGGTATTTATACGTAAAACTAGAAAAAAAGCTTGAATTAATCCATCTATACTCGACTTAAAAAAATGAGCATAAAATTACTTATTCTCTTCAATCAAAATAGTTGAAAATGCTGTGGTAAAGTCAATCAGAAAAAAAATAATATGGAAGGAAAATAATTACTAATTATAGATAAAACCAAATAAATTTGAGCAATTTAATTCCTAAATAATCAATTGCAAAAAGAGGAGATCGAGCGTGTCGCTCTGGAATAAGAGCAAAAAAATTTATGTTAAAAAAAATTTATGTTAGTTTAAGCATAGTATTAGTTACTATGTTGAACTCTTCACTTAGTTTAGCTTTACCTCTTTCTCCAGGCGATCGCATCGAAGTATCAATTCCCAACGAAAAATATTTTACTCGTACTTATGAAGTCAACCAAAATGGAGAATTAGAAATTCCTTATCTTGGTGCAATTACAGTTGTAGGTTTAGAACCCGATGAAGTAAAAGAAGTTTTAACTTTAGCTTTAACCAGTAATAACTTTTTTCCACCCAATACGCTTCAATTGAGCATTCAAATTTTAAAATGGGCTCCAATTTTAGTCTCAGTTTCTGGGGAAGTATTTCAACCAGGCAGAGTATTAATCAATCAACCAGACGATCCTAAAATAAGTTTTACCTCTCCAGAAGCAAATCAAATTACAGGAGAATACCAACCTAAACGTTATCTTACCTCAGCGATCGAAGCAACAGGAGGAGTATTACCTACAGCCAATATTCATCAAATTATTTTTAAACGTAATGGACAAGAAAGAATAATAGATCTTTCAGGTGCTTTTACAGGCAAACCGATTGAAGATATACCGCTTATTACAGGCGATGAAATTATTGTTCCTGCTGCCAATCGATTCCAACCAGAATTAGTCCGCCCTTCTTTAATTACTCCCGCAGGGATTAAAGTTATTGTCTCTAATCTTACTGAACCTGCTAGTAGTAATTCTACTTCTGCGATCGGCAATGACGAAGAAGGAATTGCTTTTACCTATGGTGCTAGGTTTAGTCAGGCAGTGATTGCCACTAACTGTGTAGGAGGTACTCAAGCGACGAATGCTAATCGTTCGGCTATATTGGTAAGGACTAATCGCCTAACAGGAGAGACAAACTATATAGAGCGTTCTGTAGAAGATTTATTACGCAACTCTCATAACAATGTTGATAATCCGTTGCTTATGCCTAGAGATGGAGTAGCCTGTTATGATTCCACCGTTACTAATGTTAGAGATGTATTTCAAACATTCTCGCAGATTATTAATCCTTTTTCTTTGTTACGCAATCTTTTTGACTCTCAATCTAAGTAATGGAATCCCAATCTGAGTCTATTGTTGTCAAGCTGCATAAGATGATCAGGCAAGATAATTGGTTGCGTTGGCTCAAATATTTAGTGATTTTTAGTCTTTGCAATGGTACTGTTTGGGTTCTTGCTTTAAGCTATTTAAAGAAAACGCCACCGAGTTATACTAGTTCATTGCTTCTTCATGTAGCTGGTGGTGGTCCTGGAGTTAGTGTTAATTTACCCGATATTGGTCAGGCAAATACTTCTAGTGGAACTTCTTTTGGAGCAGATTCCGATCCGCGAGAAAACTATAAACTGATGCTGATGAGTTCAAATATACTCAAAAGTACAGCAGAAAAGCTGAAAATTACTGAAGCAGAGTTGGGTAAACCTCAAGTAGAACTAGTTCAAAATACTACCCTGCTAGAAATAACTTTATCTGCCAGGCAACCCCAAGAAGCATCTCAAAAACTCTGGGCTATTTATCATGTTTTATATGATCGCCTGAATGTCTTACGAGCAGAAGAACAAGCGGAACGAAATAAGGGAGTGCAAAAAGCCCTTGCTAATGCTCAGAAAAAACTGATAGAAGCTCAAAAACGTCTCTCAGATTATAAAATTACCTCTGGACTTAGTTCAGTAGATCAGGTTAAAGATTTAATTGGCAATCTGGGTACTTTACAAACACAATTAATTGAAGCTCAGGCTTTGTATCAAGAAAAGAATAACAGTTTGCAACAGTTGTCTACAACTTTGCAACTTTCCCCTCAACAAGCTGCTGACGCGCTAGTATTACAAACCGATCAAGAATTTCAAAAAATTTTAAAGGAATATACTGATGTTACTACTCTTTTAAATACTTTGTCAGCTAATCGAGGCTCTAACTATCCTGACGTACTGGAAGCCAAACGTCAACAACAAGCTGCCCTTACTGCGATGCTGCAACGGGGTCAAATTCTACTACGTATTCCTCTAGAACAATTAAAATTAGAACGTTTGATTCTTGACAACAGTAACGGTTCAGGAGTGAAGCGTGCTGACTTATTTACACAACTAGTCAATCTTAGTACCGAAAAACAAGGGATAGCTGGTAAAATTGCAACTCTGACTGAAAAAATCGCAGAACTAGAAGCAAGACTTCAAATCTTATCTCAAAAAGAATCTGTTTTCGCTAGTTTAGACCGAGATTTACAAATTGCTCAGGCAGTTTTTGCCTCCACTCTGACCAAAATTGATCTTAGTCAAAATGATCCTTTTGGCTCTTTTCCTTTAATTTATATTATCGAAGAACCCAGTATACCAACAGAGCCTAGTGCGCCTAAACCTAAACTAGTTTTAGCAGGTGCAGTAATCGGTTCTATGTTCGTCACTATGGGTTTAACTCTCCTGTGGTGGCGTGAACCTTTGCTGAGTGTTACTAAGGTGATCATTCGCAAAGCGGTTGAGTAACCAAATCAAAAATATTTTTCTTAATTATTGATTATGACACTTTTAACGGGATTAGGAGGAGAAATAATTGAGTGACGAGGAAAATCAAGACAGTGGTGAGAAAGATCGAGAAATAACCCAAAAATCTAATTCAGAAAAGATTAAACCTCGAAATTTTCCTGAAAGAGTAGTTTGGTACGCTATGACTTGGACTTATTTTTTCTATCTTCTTGGTGCTACCTACATCGTTGGTTCTGTTGTTGGTTGGATTTTGTTTTTTTATTTACTTTTGAAACTTTGGTTACAGGATGAAGATACTCCAGTAGCAGAAATAATAACTATTCCTTGGATTACTTGGGTATGGATTATTGGGATGTTGATGATGGAAGTAAGTCTAATTTTTGGACATTTAGACTTTCATTTGCCGATGTCCCAAATTATCAAATCCTCGATTGGTTGGGCAAAAGGTTGGGCTTTAATTGCGCTTTACCCTTTATCAGGCTGTCTTAATATCCGTCCTGAAATCATTTATCGTGCTGCTTGTATTGTTTGTTTTCACACTCTGGTAATTTCTCCGTTGTTAATTGCTGCACCTGTCTTGCATTTACCAGAAACCCTTTATGTTTCTCCTCTCAAAGTAGTTGGTGCTGGTTTAGGTCCTACTTTTTTTGATGTTTCTCTTTATGCAGTAGATTTCGACGGACAAATTAGACAACGACTCTTTACTCCCTGGGGTCCTGCTTTAGGTTTTGTCGCCAACGTTTATTTCACTTTGGCACTGAGAGAAAAAAATAAAAAATGGCGATGGTATGGAATTATTGGTTCTGTGTATATGTCCCAAATCTGCAAATCTCGTTTAGCTCAAGTTTGTATTTTGAGTACCCCAATTTTTATTGGTATTTTTTCCCGATTAATTAAGCCTTATATTTTAATCTTGTTAGGAGGAGCTAGTGTGGTTGGGGGAATTTTAGCAACAACTATAGTCAACGCTATTGATGCTTTTTGGACTAAGTTTAAAGCTGCTAGAGCAGCTTCTAGTGAAGTTCGTCAAGCCTTAAAAGAAATTGCTTTTTACCGTGCTAAAAAAGAAGCTCCGATTTGGGGACATGGTGTAGTCGAGATTGGACCTCACGTTGCTGAAAATATGCCGATTGGTTCTCATCATACTTGGGCTGGTTTAGCTTTTGTTAAAGGAATGGTAGGTTTTTATTCTCTATTAATTCCAATGGTTTTGAGTTTTTTATTTTTATTAATCAAAGCCCAAACCCATCCTATTGCTGGTACAGGAATGGCAATTTTATTTATTCTTTTTCTTTATACTTTTGGGGAAAATTTAGAGATTCTAGCTTATTTGTATTGGCCAGGGATGATTGTCATGGGAATTGCTTTTAAACCTAGTCGAGCAGCAGTAGATTGAGTAATTTTTAGTTAGTTACAAAAATTGTTTGCTCAAAGTACAGATAGTTTAAGTTGTGAAGGAAATTCTAGGCTTGAAGAAATATTCAAAGTAATAATTTGGGCTTCAATTAAACTCGTTTGATTGGGTAAACTTCCTGTACCAGGGTTGACAGGATAAGCTGGAAAACAAGCTGCACTTATACTAACTCTCAAGCGGTTTCCTGAAGGAACAACCATACAAGTTGGTTGTAGTGGTATTTTGATTGGTGTTTGTGGTGTATCTACACGAATGTATCCTTGAGTAACATTAAAAACTTTGCTATCGGACGTGACTTGAGATAAAACTGCACTAAGATCGAAACTTGGAGTATCAGCAGTACAATAAACTTCTATAATTGTTGTTCCTACTAGATGTAATTCTTGTTCTAAAGGTGCAGAAGTGTAAGTCAAAATATCGCTACGACAATCTAAACTAGAGCGGTCAAAACATCCACCTGGAAAAGTTGCATGACCACCCAAAGCAGGTACTGGTCGCCAAGGGTCATGAACTAAAATATCAGTACTACCAGGAAAATGATCTTCTTCTGTTTCTAATAAGTCCGTTGTCAATATTTCTTGATGAGATAGGGATTCTGAGGCGATTTCTTCTTCATATTCCCACAACATCCCACTATCTTCTCGCATCGAAGCTAAACCATCGCTAGCAAAGTAGTAAATTTTTTGTTTCTGACTAGGAAATTGTTCCCATTCACACCATTGATTACTACCAATTTCAAATAAACAAATCGGAGATTCGTCTAAAATACCCGTATCTTTTCCTTTTAAAAAATAATCAAACCAACGAATTTGAGCTTCATCGATGGGGTTTTGTGCTTCACTACCATAATCAATACTGCCTAATTTTCTGCCCCAAGGTAGATGCGCCCAAGGACCAACTATGAGATGTTGAGGAAACTGGCTTCTAGCTGCCATTGCCTGATAAAGATTCAGTGTTCCTCGTAGATAAGGATCGAACCATCCGCCAACGTGTAGCATTGGTAAGTCTACATCTTGAATTAAATGTTTCGGCGATCGCTTTTGCCAATATTGATGATTAGGAGCGGAGTATTTTAACCAAAGATGATAAAAGGAATCTGGTGCTAATTCTTGCAGAATATCGGGATTGGCAGGAATTGGATCATTGAGGGGTAAGTTGCGTGAAGCTTGATATAATCGCCAATAAGCTGTTTCATCTCCCTTTAAACGCGCAGTTTCCGCAGCTAATTGAATCGCCCAACCTAAATTTGCCTGTAAACAAAACGCACCATTTTCATACGCCCAGTCGCTATAAAGATCGTAGGCAACCATCGCGGGACAAATTGCTTTTAAAGCTTGGGGACGTTCTACCGCAGCGTATAGTTGAGTCATGCCTTGATAGGAAAAGCCATACATCCCTACTTCTCCCGTACTACCTGGTAGTTGGGATACCCAATTAATCGTATCTAACCCGTCTGCTATTTCATGGGTAAATAAATCAAATTCTCCTTCAGAAGTACCTCTACCACGTACATCTTGAATTACTACTAAATAACCTTGGTCCGCGTACCAGCTAGGATGGGCATACACAACTGTAGAAGAGATCTTTCTGCCGTAGGGTTGTCGCATCAACAGGATTGGTAAATCTTCCGTTGTATCTGGACGATAAAGATCTGCATCCAATCTTACTCCATCACGAGTGTACATAGATACAGTTTCTGGTTTAATTTTCATTTTTGCTTAAAGTGACGGGAATTACAGCATTTTTCAAAGCACTTTTAGTTCTTTGAGGTCTATCTTTGCATCTGGATGAAGGTCAAATTCTTGACTCATTGCTTCAACGCTAGAATTATGCCACTCACTATAGTTATCTTGTAAGTATCGTTTTAAACTAGGAGATTCTTTGAGCATATCGCGCACTTCAGACCTAAAATTTACTATTTCTTTGTTCCAGTGCTTATAATTACGTTCTCGCTCATTATTCCAGTATTTAATTTTCAATAAATGCTTCGATCAATCTTTTCGTGTAGTTTCTCAGCGCACGGCGTTCGCTTGCCCCCATATCTTCGATTAACTCTAAAATTCTGTCCCAATCGAGATTATTCATGTCTTTATTTTTAACCGCGGTCGCTGTTTGCTCTAGCCACAGATTGTAGTCTTTTATTTGTTTCATGGTTTTAAGTACATAGAAAAAATTAATTACATAAATTGAATTGTATTTCTCTTGCCTTTTCCCTGTTGCCTGCCTCTACCTAGCAATCTAAAGAAAGTCTAATTACTTATAATTGATAACCGACTAATTCATCGTCTACCCATTCCAAGGTATCGTCA
Source organism: uncultured bacterium (assembly GCA_964562685.1). Classification (GTDB taxonomy): domain Bacteria; phylum Cyanobacteriota; class Cyanobacteriia; order Cyanobacteriales; family Xenococcaceae; genus Stanieria. The sequence continues at coordinate 11,160 of CAZLUP010000024.1, read as the reverse complement.
ATTTTCTCTCCGTCATGATAGGCAGCTAACAGTACTTCGCTAGTTTTTCCCCAAGCAATTTCACCAGTAGCAGCAATGGAAATTGCCCCTAAATCTCGCTGACGTTGAGAAGCTTCTTGCATCGATTTCAACATAGCTTCTTTCAGGGATAAACCATCGGTAACCCGAATAACGATTTTAGCTGCTAGACATTCATCAATAATATCTTCACCAATACCCGTACAACTTACAGCTGCAAACTGACTCGCATAGTTACCAGCAGGCATAGCCGAATCGCTAACTCGACCAATTCTTTCTAATCCTTTACCACCAGTAGAAGTTCCAGCAGCTAATCTTCCTTGGGCATCTAAAACAACCACTCCAATTGTACCTCTCCGTGCCTCATGAGGTAAGGTTAATTCTTCTTCGGCAATTACCCCTGCCATTTCTTTTTGGAAATTATCTTTTCTCTCCTGCATCCACTCTTGTAAACGCAAATCTGTAAGCGGATCGTAGATAGGAAAATTGAGTTCTCTTAATAACTCTGCTGCACCATAATCCGATAAAATGCGATCGCTTTCGTTTTGTAAGGCTTTAGCTAATTCAATTGGATTTCGGACGCGGGAAACATTGATCACACCGCTAAAACGTTGGGCTGCACCATCCATCAACGCAGCACTCATGCGAATTTGTCCATCGGATTGTAAAACTGAACCTGTACCAGCATTAAAACGAGGTTCATCTTCTAAAAGTTGACATCCTTTCAAAACTGTTTCAGTAGCACTTGCACCATTAAGGAGTAAACTATAGATTTCTTCTACGATTGAGTGAAGACAATTACGAACTGCTTCTAATCCTCCTTTACTTCTAATATGACCACCTGCGCCACCGTGAATAATTAATTTTGGTTGTACCTGATTGGATGACATAATTTTCTCTAGCTAGCAAAAAAAATACTGTCTAAGTAATTTAATATACTCGAAGACAGTAGGAGAATTGTAATTTTAGAATTTTAGCTGATTTACATTTGCTGCTTAAAATAGTTATCTATGGCAAGAGGATTAATTGTATTTAGTAATACAATTTCTAGTTAAATAATTTAAGTTAGGCCATGATTAGAACGACGACGACGACATCTTTCTGAACAATATTTAACTTCATCCCAACATTTTTCCCATTTTTTTCGCCAGGTAAAAGGTCGACCACAAACAGGACATATTTTAGTTGGTAAATCTGCTTTTAAACGTTGGCGTGGCATATATAAATTAAGTCAGTTTTAAATTTAGCCTAATATTTTAGCTGATAGTTTAAACTCAATAACTTCAACCACAAGCTGGGATATTGTTTTTCTAACCAAGGTTGAGATTTTTTCAACCAACCAGCAAACCAATTGCCAAGAAAAAGTTTTTTTACTGCATCAAAACTAAACGACCAATAAGAACCCAACCAACGAAGTAAATCTGGAGTACCTGCCATTTGCCAAATCCACCATAATAAAGCAGGGTTTTGTCTAGCTGCGACTAAAGCTAGGCGGGTAAAGGTAAACCAATCAGTACGATCTTTAATAAAAGTATCCGCTACTTCTGGTGGTTGAGCAGCAAGCAAACCAAAAAAGGTATTCAACATCGAATTAATTCGCTGTGGGGGCAAAATTTGATGAGTAGGTACCATCATTCCCTTAGAAAATAACCAAGTAACCGAAATATTGCTTTGATAAGCTCGAATTTGGTTTAAATGTTGGGCAGTTAGTAAATCATGTCGCAGGGCAGTATCAAGAAGAGTAGTTAGGCGTTCTAAATTACGAACCAGAGAACCAAAACCAGTAAAAATTAAGGGAGATTGTAAAGAAGCTGCATCACCAATTGCTAATAAACGATCAAACGCCACAGTGCGATCGCTATTACTGGTGCTAAAATGGCCAGGGATATAACCGAAAGTAGCTTTTTTCCAAACCAAATCTTCCATATTACAACGGCGATACTCTGGCAGAATCGTAAAGAAGTCTTCGTACATTTCGAGTAATGAACCAGGATTATCGGGATGTACTTGATGATAGTGAAACAGATAAAAAGTTAATTCTCCATTCCCCCCAGGAAACAACTCCCAAATCAATTGTCTGCCACGAGAAATGTCTCCGTGAGAATTCAACACATCGCCGTATCTTGAATCCCAGACTTCTGGTGCAAATCCGCTTTCAATCACTGCCCCTACTGTCGGACAAACACTATCAAAAGCACGCCCACCATTTAATTGCCAAGCAATAGGTGAGGCTGTTCCCATTGCATCTATTAATAATTTACCTTCAACACATTTTTCTGTTTGTGTAGGAAGATTGATTAATTGAACTGTAACTTTTTGTTGGTCAATATCTGCCCGAATAAACTCAGTTTCATCCCAAATCACACCACCAGCTTGTTTTAACTTATTCCCACAGACTTTTAATAATTTTTCTGCATCGATAGCAATATTAAGAACTTTAGGTGTATGTAATACTGGGGCTTTTAAATGGGGTGGATTATTGGCATCAAAAAATTTACTAAATCCATCCAGATATTCTTGAGCAATTACCTGTTCAAATTCTTCAGACGTAAACAAACCTAAATTAATCAAACTCTGAAACTCATCACGAGAAATATTCCATTCCCGATTCATTCTGCCAAAAGGCAATCTTTCTACTAATAAAACCCGATAACCTTTTTGTGCCATCACCGCAGCATGAATGACACCCAACGCACCACCAATATATATTAAATCAAACTGTTGATCTATCGGTTTACTGGTTTGCCCTTCTGTTACCTTAAAAATTACCTGTTTTGGCTGTTGCGGATTACAAACACTTTCTCGCCAACGTTGTTCCCACCAATAAACACGATTAAGATCGTATTCTCCATGAGGCATTTTTTGGAAAAAATGAACTGTTTGAGGATAGTAAGGCTTTAGTGCCTCAAAAATTGACTGCTTAGTTAAGTCTATCGCAGGGGGTGCAGGGTATTGGGGAGGAAAATTCTCACGAAGATCTTTAACGAGTTGTTGTTTGATTGAAACAATTCCAGCGATAGGTTTTTCTCCCCATTGAAAAATTTTTAAGTATGTAGTACGCTGTACAGACCATACAAAGATTGACAACTCGTTATCTAATTCAGTCGCTTCAGAAAGTGGAGAAAATTGTAGACGGATTCCATCTGGGGTTACTATTTTTTTACCTAGCTGAGGTTGCCACTTCTGTTGTAGCCAAGTGCAAACAGCATTAGTGTCTGGAGTTGGAACTTCGAGATAAAGTATTTCTTTCATTTGCAAATTATTAATTTAAGCTAAATTAGGCAAAAAGACGCAGTCAGGTTGACTAAAAATAAGTTAAACTTGCCAAATATTAATTAACTGACCATATATAACGAAAAATTACTATAAAAACATAATTTTTAATTTATTGTGAATTTTATTGATGAGCTAATTATGAATTATCCCATTCCAGCTACCCCAGAAGAAATTTTTGCTTTACGAGATCTTCCTATTGATGAAGAGTTGATCGCTACAGCGATCGCTGGTATAGTTAAAATTGCTCGACAACAAGGACAATCTTTGGAAGAGTTGCAAGCAGAAGTTTTACAAGATGATAGTTTGCTTGACGGGTTACAGCGTAAATGGTTGAGTAATTTGTTAACCCAAGCTTGGCAAATGATTACTTGAGTTAGTAGTGACTAATATGTTTTGCTTAATTTCTTCACTGTCGCTAACATTTGTCCGAGGAAAGGTAAGCCAATTAAGGCAGGAAGAAAATAACGAGAAGTACAAAGTAATCCTAAAGCTGCACCCGTTGCTTGATTAAAATAGGGTTGATAAAAGAAAATTAAAGCTGCATCGCGTGTACCTACTCCTGCAAAAGTCAAAGGTAGCAAACCAGCCAAAATAGAAAGAGGAGAAAGAGCTAAACTAGCTATAAATGGTGCATAGGCTTTAAGCGCGATAATAAATAACCAGATTTGTAATAAATGCAGAAACCAAATAAAAATAGATGTAAAAGTAATTAATAATAATTGCTGTTTGTTACTCCAAAAATAATGATGCATCTCTTGCCAAGCAAGACGCATATTGTTTAATTTGTTAGCAAGTTTTCGTGGTGCTATTTTTGCTGATAATTCCAAAAATAAGTCGGCAAATCGGCGTGAAAATAATAATAAGATTCCAATAATTAATCCACTTGTTATGATTACTGTCATTAACCAAAATAAATTATCTTTAGCAGGATAAAGTATTAAGCCAAATACGCACCATAATAGTAAGGAAAGTAAATCACAGGCTTTTTCAAAAATTACAATTGCTAGGGAAAGAGAACCACTGACATTATTTCTCTCGCGCATAAAATAAGCTTTGGCAATATCTCCCATTTTGGAAGGTAAAACCATATTTAAAACACTTGAACCCAAGATTAAACGATTTGCTTCGATAAAGCCTAAACTTTTATCTTGAGGAATTAATTGTTGCAATCTCCAAGAGGTAAATAGCGTCAAAGGTATAACCATTCCTAAGCTAATTATCATCCAGAAAAAATCGCAGTTTTTAAAAATTTCTAATAATTTGGTTAATTCGATTTGAGAATAAATAATTAGCAAGATAGCAACACTAATAGTTATAGAAATAAATCTTTTTAAATTCATATTATTCAATAATTAAGCTTGGAAGGTTTGCCAGTTTATCTTTACTTTTAAACATAAATGATGTCAAACGTATTTAGTATCATACTAAATCTTGTTGATATAGAATATTTAAAAACAAACTCAAGGCAGAGGACAAGAGAATGCAGGCAGAAGTATTTGAGCCTAATTAAAACCTTTAACTAAAAGTATGCTTTGGTAATTAGAATTTCGTATGACACTTTATTTAAGTGCCTGTGAAAATCAATTTCACAAACTCGTCTCGTTTGATAAGTTTTTGATCTTGTTATCTATGTAATTTAATTTGCATATCTACTTATTTGTTTTTCTAAAAATATAAATAAGGGCGAACCACCATTCGCCCCTACACAAAAATTATTTATTGTTTTTTTGTTTCAAATTGATATTGGCTTTATGTTGAAGGAGACAATTCTCCAGACAAACGATTAACAGTTTGTTTGACAAAGTTTTGTAAGAAAGCAGTGCGTTGATTTTGTTGGAATACTTGTTGCAACTTAGTGGTCAATTTTTCCAGATTGATACCATTCGCATCTTCTAAATTAACTTCTTGTTCTTGTAAGTATTCAATCAGACTTAGTCCAGCAATACGAGTCAAATAAGCAGCACTTACTCCCTGTACTGCACTACCAGCAACATAAGTCCAAGCATTGGTTTTAAGTAGTCCAGCGATCGCATTTGTGGAGAGTTCAACTAATCCTAACTGCACCATCAATTTACCAAGAATTCCCGCAGCGTTTTGTGCTTGAGATAAGGAGAATTTTTGTTGATAAATCCCACTTAAATCTACCAACATCTGAGTGTTAACTGCTGCTGTCGCTAACAAATCTAATGCTGCTACAGGATTAGCAAAAGCTGTCGCTGCTGCAATCCATTGATATTGTTCAATTATTGGTAAAGAGCGATCGCGTCTGATTTGGTTTAAAATTTCTTTAGCTTGTTGTTTGAGTTGAATTGCTTCTCGCCAAGTAGTAGTTGCAATTAATTGTTCTTTTTCTTCATTTAGTATGGTAGTTAAACGATCGACTAAATCATTAATTTCTGGTGGTTGTGTTTCTAACCACTCTTTAGTTGAATCGTCTTCTTGTAATTGACGTACTTTAATTGGATTAGGTGCAGCAGCGATCGCAACCAGATCTGAAGCAGGAATAATTTTTGCTACTCTTTGTTGTATTTGTTGCTGAATATAAATTCTTTCTTCTAAAGCATACTGATCCTGTTTATTAAAAACTAACAAGACTCGCTGCCTAGATTTGACTAGCTGTTGCACAATTTGCCATTGAGATTCAGTTAAATCACCAGCAACCACAAAGAAAACTAAATCGGCAGCTAAAGCAATTGCTCTAACTTCTTCTTCTAATAACTCTGTATCTGATAATAAAGCTTTAGTTTCTACCCAATCAATTTTCTGCTCGTTAGTTTGATTTTCTAAAACTTGTTTGAGACTTGTTTTACCTACATTTTTGCCTCCAGTTACAACAAATTGTAATTCTTGCCGTTTTAACTGTTCAGGTAGTTGATTTATTTTGTGTTTTAGGTCAACAATATCTAATGTCGGAGCTTCTGTTTCAATAGCATTCACAATTTGATTAACTTCTGCCAAAGCCTTTTCAATATCTTCAGGTTGAAGAGGTTGTAAAAGTAACTCTGATATTTGTTGATGAGATTGATTTTGTTTGTACCACCAAAAACCACCACCAAGAGCGATTGTTCCTAAAGTTACCCATTCCCCAATCTCTACCAATGAATGATGCAAACTATTCCATAACCATAAAGCAACAGTTAAACCTACTCCTGCTACTAAAATAGGCTTGCGTATTTCCACTGTCATTTCGATTCCCTCTGTAGAAGATTACCCAGACCGCTACCAGCTTGGCACAATTACCTTGTCTATGGTAGATTGAAAAATTTCCCTCTAAAAAAATATCCTACACTTATCTTAAATGTAGGATATAATAATTTTTTTGAATGGCGGGAGGCGGATTTGAACCACCGACCTTCGGGTTATGAGCCCGACGAGCTACCAGGCTGCTCTATCCCGCGTCGCCTTATCGAGTATAACAAATACTCCACAAAATAACAAATCTTTTTTTCCCCAATTTTTGTCTTGACCGAATAGCGATCGCTTGAAAGGATTTTAATTTATTAATCTGGCTTAAACAATACTTTTGTTCTATTTGGCTACACGAACAAATCTATTTTGATTGTGTCTCACCATAGATTTTGTTGGCACGCTCGAAAAATCCAATTTAAGTAATTTCGCTACTCCGTTCTTCTAAAAATTATCAACAAAAGCTGAGTCTCATTGATTTAACCTAAGTATTCATCTCATATTTATTAGAAGTAGAAGTAGAGCTTTAATTAAATATGCAGAGACAAAATAACAAAAGCTTATAAAAATAAAAAATTAAACAAGATTAAATTAGGTGTTAACACTGAGTAGATTTTGAATTTTTTAAATTTGCCTGTAAACCAACTATTTGTTAAGGCTTGATAAAGTATAATTTTAGCTTTATTAAAATGATAATAATATCGGGCTAACTTTTTAGGGATTATTACGGAAACAGTTATTTTTATCAATCTTTTCAATTTATTTTTATCTTTCACATTTTCTTAGCAAATTCCACAAATAAAATTTATTTATCAATTTTTAAGATGCTTTGAACTCTTTAACTAAATGAAATCAAAGCAGACTCTTAGTCTTGTCAAAAGTTTCCTGAAAAAAAAATTTATTTGAGGCAATTCATATCAAATTTTTTACTTTTTACTCTTAATCTTAGAAAACCAAAGAAAGAAAACTTGACTGCAAATATTATGAAACTTCAATTAAAAGCTCTCTCTGTAACTTTAGGTTTAGCAGCATTATTAGGTGCTTGTAATTCTGTTAATAGCAGCACTCCTTCTACTACAACTCCTGAAGATTCTGTTCAACTTGAATCTACTGAAACTACTGAAGGAACTACAGTTGAACCTGCTGCTGAAGTTGAAACCCCCGAGGAAACCGCTACTGAAGGAACTATAGTTGAACCTGCTGCTGAAGTTGAGACTCCCGAAGAAACTGAATCTGCCGAACAAGTAGCTCCAGAAACAGAACCCGCACAATAAAAGACTGACACCATGAATAGACAGTAGTGTCAGAAATTAATAGTTGATTTTTGTGTATAGTCTCCCTAAATCAGGGAGATACTTTTTTTTTAGCAAATATTGAACGGCTTGGAACAGAAATTTTGTTTTGATTTCATTACATTTGCTGAAAGCTTAATTGATCAACAGAAATTCTGTCTTGTTTGCTTTGCTACAAATCGACTCAGACTAAATTACATTTAAAAAAGTAATTGCTAGTCAAGCAAAACCAACTTTGTCTTGTAATCAGAATTACGCATTAGAATGCAACTTATAGGATCATTCACTTAATTATTTATTCCCAACTGGTTGTTGTTGATTTAGTTTTAATTCTATCGTTTTGCCTGATTGGGGATTAATTGCTTGAGTTGAAAGATTTTTTTCTTGTAGTAGAGATTGGAATTTTTCTACACTTCCTTCTTCATTAATCAAAGACATTAACAAACCTTCAAAACTAACATCTCCACCTGCTGCAGTAGATAAAATATATTGAGGTTGCAACCACTGACAAGCTTTTAAAGCAGACTCTTGCCCTTTAATCACTGCACCTACCAAGGGAAGTTTTAAGCTAATAATAGGCGTAATAATTACGTCAATTGGTGCTAATTCTTGGAGAGACTGAGAATGATATCCGTGGGGTTCGTAGTAGATGCTTTGATGAGTTTCTAAGCCTTTAATAATATAAGCATTTTCAACTAAAGTTGGGCCAATCGGAGAACCAGGAAGAACTTTAATCTCAATTCGATTCGCTAGATTAAAAGTCTCACTATGATTTAAGGTAGTAATTTGAGCGTAGCCTAGTTCTTTAACTACTTTGGCAGCATTAGGAGAAGCTACCACAGGAATATTTCGATCTAGTTGTTTTAAAGTAGGAGGATGAGCATGATCTTCTAAACCTTGAGACAGAAGAATCAGATCGATATTTTCTGGAATCGGATAAGATTGATTTTTTTTCCCTTTAAATAACCAAGGAAGATTTCCAAACACTAAATGATCTACTAACCAGGGGTCGAGTAAAATTCGTTGGTTTTCAAATTCTATGAGCCAGGAATTACTATCAAAATAAGTTAAATACATATTAAAGTTTTTAGTTAACTGCTTATCTATTGTAAACATTTGTGTTTTTGAGCAGGATCGCTTTAGATAAAGCAAGGAAAATTATTTGCTAATTAACTCAATTTCATCCCTAGTTTTTCCCGATCGCTTTTTACAATAAAAAACTAATTTGCTGATTCATAAACACAGGAGGAAAGTAATGAGTAAATGCGTTCTGATTGTTGATGATGAAGAAGATGTGCGTGCGATCGCTAAACTGGGATTAGAAATGGCAGCAAATTGGACGGTACTTACTGCTAGTTCTGGTCAAGAAGGTTTGAATGTAGCTGCACAAAATCGACCTGATGTGATTCTTCTCGATTTAATGATGCCAGAATGGGATGGTTGTTATACTCTCAAACAATTAAAGGAAAATCCCCATACTCAAAGTATCCCCGTAATTTTATTAACCGCCAAAGTTCAATCTCCTCTTCAAGAAAGTTTGGCTAATCTTGAGGTAGCAGCAGTTTTTACTAAGCCTTTTCGTCCTTTGCAACTACCACAACAAATTGAACAGGTTTTAGCCAAAGCAACCTGAAAAAGTGCTGTAAATTTTAGGTAATCAAAAAATGAGCGCAATTTCGGGTAATATCAAATACGAATAAGAGCATTGAAAGAAAAAGAATTGTGGCAGTTACCAGTAGAGACGTTCCATGGAAAATCTGTACAGTTATCAAAGTAAAAAGTAGCAATCAACCATCAACACTACCAACCGATAACTCCATCTGCGTTTATCAGTGTTAATCCATGGACAAACCATCAACCATCAACACTACCAACCGATAACTCCATCTGCGTTTATCAGTGTTAATCCATGGACAAACCATCAACAATCAACAGTGAATTAGTTACCACTTACTACTTACTACTTTTTACCTGACCTCAGCTTTAATGTAAGTATTCAAACGAACTTGATATAAGATAAGATGCGTCGAAAAACAATCAAGAGCAAAAACAAATCACCACTTAGAAGATGACTTGCTCCATAAATTGTAGAGAATTACTATTCAAAAATTAATTTCAATCAAACAAGCAATTTCCGAATTATTTTAAGTAGTAATGCAAAATTAAATACACTGGTGAAGAAAAAAAATAGGGAAGGGGGAATAGGGAATAGGTAACAGGGAATAGCCATCACTCACCAGTTATCAGTTTGATTTTGAACTATGAACTATGAACTATTGTTTTGTGCAATTGATTCTGCCTATGTACTTAATTGGTTGCTTTCAACCCCAACTAAATGCTTATCTATTAAAAGAGGAACTTGTTTTGGTTGGACTTTACTATAACAAGTTTTATCTGGCATCATCACAAGGTTTGGCCCTTTTTTACACTGCTTGAGACAACCAGTAGTTTTGATCTGAACTTGATTAGTTAAACCGCGATCGCGAAGACCTTCTTCTAGTAACTCACAAACAGCTTTTCCGCCTCTATTCCAGCAAGTTGATTTTTTACAAACTAAAACTTTAGCTTTGGGTTTGGCAGATGAAGTAACCTTTTCTGGTAGTTGATTTAAACTGTCAACTGCTAATTTAGATATAATCGAGCTTTCTTGCTTTTGGCGGTCTACTAAGGTAACTGATTGAGCTTTATATTTTACTTTTCCGTTCTTCCAGCTTTGTTTATATTCTCCTTGAATTTGTATCTTACATCCCAATTTTAGTATCTGGCTCAGGTTATACCCAACTTGTTTAGAGACTTTGATCCAATATTCCCTGCGATCGGTAGCTAACTTGAGATATTTCACTCTATTATCAGACTTAATGATAATATCTACTAATTGTCCTACCAAATCAAACTCTGAGACTAAATATTCCGATCTAGACATCATGCCCTCCTAATTGAAATTTAATTTTTGGTTTGATCAGATTTTATTTGCCAGCAATTTTCTAGCCAATGCATCAATTCGTAGCGAGATGCCGTAACTTGTTTAGCCACACTCCATAGTTGAATTGCTGTTTTAGTATTATTGATCTCTATTTGCAAAGGTCGATTGGTGCCACACCAACACTCAATTTCTAATGCTTGCAACCGATAATAGACTTCCCATCTTTCTGCCCACTTAACATTAACAACTTGCTGTATTGCTAAATTCTGATTATCATTACCCATTTTAAATATTATTTAATTATGCTTATTGAGAATCAAACTCATTAAAATTCAACTTAAGCATAGTATAACCATTAAACGATAATTAATGTCAATAAATTTGAGAAGAATTTTTAGTAAAGAGTAGAATTACTATAGCACTACGCAAATACATTAGGACAATTTTTGAAAGCAGCATCTACAC
>CAZLUP010000023.1:53706-57802 GCA_964562685.1 uncultured bacterium | reverse complement strand
TTTCCCTCAACCGCGCATTTACCAATATATCCACCTTCCCTTTAAAAGTCAACCCATTTTTTGAAAATTTTTTGAGGTTTGTTTTAAAAATGTGTTCAAAGTATATTTGACAAGGATTATGGCGATTTAAAAATTTTCAGTAAGAGGCGCCCGACCATAAAGATAAACTAGATGTTTTAGATAATCCGTTAATCCTTGATTTAGATATTCAGCCGGATAACGCCATTCCCAATTACCTTCTGCTTGAGCAGGAGTATTCATCTTGGCTTCTGCTCCTAATCCAAAAGTATCTTGTAGCGGAAAAATAGCAAGATTTCCTACTGAAGCTAAAGCTTGACGAATTAAAGCCCAATGAATTCCTTCGGCACAAAGGCATCCTAAATAGTCGATTACTCTAGCTTGTTCTTCAGGTGAACGTTTGTTAAACCAACCTACTGTAGTATCGTTATCGTGAGTGCCAGTGTAAACAATACAGTTGCGATTAACATAGTTATAGGGAAGAAATTGATTAGCGCGATCGCTGTCAAAAGCAAACTGTAGTATTTTCATACCTGGAAAATTAAATTTATCTCTTAATGTTTCAACTTCTGGAGTAATAACACCTAAGTCTTCTGCCACAATAGGCAGTTCCCCAAGTTTTTCTTTAAGAAGAGTAAAAAATTCTTCTCCAGGGGCTTTAAGCCATTTGCCATTCATTGCAGTAGTTTCCCCTTGTTTGACAGCCCAAAATGCTTCAAAACCACGAAAATGATCGATCCGAATTAAATCTACATATTCTAAAATTCCTTCTACTCTTCTAATCCACCACTGAAAATCTGTTTTTTCTAATTCTTTCCAGTTGTAGACAGGATTACCCCATAATTGTCCAGTTGCACTAAAGTAATCTGGTGGTACACCAGCCATTAAAGCAGGTTCTCCTGTTTTTTCATCAAGGCAAAAAATTTCTGGATGCGCCCAAACATCGACACTATCATGAGCAACATAGATAGGAATATCGCCAAAAATTCTGATTTTTTTCTGATTGGCGTATTTTTTTAAAAGTTTCCACTGGCGGAAAAATTCATATTGAATAAATTTATGAAAGTAAACATCATCTTTTAAGCGAGTTGCCCAATCAATTAAGGCTTCTGGTTGACGAGAAGCAATATCTTGCTCCCATTGATTCCAACTAGCACCATGATTAGCTTCTTTCAAAGCCATAAATAAAGCATAATCATCGAGCCAATCTGCATGGCGATCGCAAAATTGCTGAAATTGTTGTTGCTGTTTTGCTGAAGCTAGAGCTTGAAACTTGATACTTGCCTTTTTTAATAAAGGCATTTTAGTAGCAATTACTAAATCATAATCTACTCGATCTACGGGATATTCTGGCAATTCATTTAAATCTTCTTCAGTTAGTAATCCGTCTTCTTGTAGTTGTTTAGGACTAATTAGAAGCGGATTTCCTGCTAGAGCAGAATAGGATAAATAGGGAGAGTTTCCATATCCAGTTGGTCCAATGGGCAGAATTTGCCATACTTGTTGATAGCTTGCTGACAAAAAATCAACAAATTGATAAGCATTTTTACCTAAATCTCCGATTCCATAAGGACTGGGTAAAGATGTAGGGTGAAGCAAAATCCCGCTAGCTCTTGAGTCAAACATTCATTTTAATTTGAGGGACATAAATTTTTTTTAACATAAAAGTTCTGATGAAAGACTAAAGGATTTGTTATATTTTCTTGATAGGAGTTATTGAAAATAAATGTAAAATACATCTTTTGATAGAAGTACAATCAAATCTGATATCTAGTAATTCATTTAAATTGAAAACTGTTGTTTTTTGAATGTTTAATTGGGGTTTTAATAAACAGAGTTAATTAATTTTTGAATCATTAATTAGCCAAAATATTGTTATGATTTGATGTGAAGTAAAAAAAATAAAATAAATATAGTTTAAAACTTAAAATATTTAATTTTATTATAAATAATCACGATATATTAGGTAAGTTAAATAAAAAGTAGTTGATGTATTTTAAATTACTGACTATTCCAAATTAAGTGGTAACTGAAAAATGTCTCTTGCGCGTTTACTGACACTTTTTGTAGGTCTTAGTTTAATTCTAGGATTAGGAATTTGGTTAATCACATCGCTTTACCGACTTTATTTACAAATTTCTTTTACTTCACCATTACTGGCTAATTTTTTATTATTATTCCTTATTATTTTGCTTGGGCTATTGATTTTTGCCTTTATTTACTATTTTAATTTTTACAGTAAAAAAAAATCTCGAATCAAAGCTCGTAGAAATCGTTTAGTCAAAAAAATACCAGAAGAAAAAACTCAAGCAGCAGCAGAAAATCTTAAAGCATTAAAAAAACAAGTAGGACAAATACAAGATCGTATTGCTCAAGAAGCTTTTTTAAAACGCTCTGAAGAAATAGAAGCTAATTTAGCCAGAGGAGAGATCAAAATAGTAGTTTTTGGTACAGGTTCGGCAGGAAAAACTTCTTTAGTAAACTCTTTGATTGGAGAAATTGTTGGGGAAGTCAATCCAACTATGGGAACTACTAAAGAAGGAAAAACCTATAGTTTGAAGCTTAAGGGAATAGCAAGAGAAATTTTGATTACCGACACGCCTGGTATTTTAGAGGCAGGAATAGCAGGAACAGAACGAGGAGAATTAGCTAGACAACTAGCTACAGAAGCAGATTTACTTTTATTTGTGGTTGATAATGATTTACTACAATCGGAATACGAACCATTAAAAACTTTGGCTGAAATTGGTAAACGCTCCTTACTGGTTTTTAATAAGATAGATCTCTACGCCGATGAAGATCGAGAAATAATTTTAAAACAATTAAAAGAAAGAGTTAATCAATTAATTCCTGGTGCTGATGTTATTGCGATCGCAGCTAATCCTCAACCAGTGCAATTAGCGAGTGGAGAAATTATTGAACCAGAACCAGAAATAATTCCTTTAATTAAAAGATTAGTAGCAGTATTGCGATCAGAAGGTGAAGATTTAATTGCCGATAATATTTTGTTACAATCTCAAAGATTGGGAGATCAAGCTAGAAAAATTATTGATCGCCAGAGAAAACGACAAGCAGAACGAGTAATCGACCGCTATCAATGGATTGGTGCAGGTGTAATTGCGATGACTCCTTTACCTGTAGTCGATTTGTTGGCAACCGCAGCAGTGAATGCTCAAATGGTGGTGGAAATCGGTCGGATTTATGGTTGTGAATTAAATTCAGAAAGAGGCAAAGATTTAGCTTTATCTTTAGGTAAAACTCTAGTAAGTTTGGGTGTGGTTAAAGGTGCAGTAGAGATTCTAGCCAAAGCCTTACAATTTCACGTGGCTACTTATATAGTAGGAAAAGTAATTCAAGCAGTTTCGGCTGCTTATTTAACTCGGATTGCGGGTAAAAGTTTTATAGAATATTTCCGTCACGATCAAGATTGGGGTGATGGAGGAATTACGGAAGTAGTGCAGCAACAGTTTCAGTTGAGTCGTCGGGATGAATTTGTTAAATCTTTTGTTAAAGATGCGATCGCAAAAGTAGTGCAACCTCTTACTGGTAATTGGGAAGAAGAAGAACCAGAAACATTAGAATTAGAAGCTAGATTGGAAGATGATTGGTAAATTTGTTTTTATTAAAGTTTCTAATCTTAAATAATGTTTTCTCTGTAACAAAATGAGTATTGCTTAACTTAAATTAATTTTAGAGAGCGCAAATCATTTTAATTTAATCTCTAGGTATTAATTTTTGTAAAGTATCATTGCAAATAATTTATGATTGTAGCTAAATTAAATCATCACAATATTTTGTTACATCTTATTCTCATCAATCACAGAGAGCAAGAACTGACAAGGCATTTTAGATTTAAAGTTAAAAATAGTGAGCGCATCTACATGATTTGTAGGTAATAGCGTAATTGTTGATTTTGGAAAGATTTCTGGAGGAAAAGGAAAATGTTAGACAAGCTATTTGGTGGTAAATCGAAAAAGCAAAATGGATTTTATCTAGAATTAAAAGAAGATATAACTGAATCAGTTAATAATATTGTTCCTGCTGTTAAAGAAACTGTTGGAGAAAAGGTATCTGCTGT